>CACGIB010000037.1 GCA_902573045.1 uncultured Prochlorococcus sp. | reverse complement strand
ACTTCTTGCGGATTTACCTTTTTCAGTAATTCTTCAAACCATAATTTTTGGAACTTTGCGTGACTAGTATCAATAATTGCTAGTTTCTCTCCTTTAATAATAAAACTATTGTAAGTAGTTCCATTTCTTAGACCGAATTCAATATCAAATCTACTGCGATCCCAATCCAAAGATCTTATGGCACAAGAATCATCAGCAAAGTTTTGAGATTGAACCGTTAACTTGTTATTAGTTTGTGCCAATTTAGAATTACTTGTCTGGGCAGAGGCTATCATAGAGTAATTAGCTTTATAAATTAACTTTAGTTATATAGAATATAAATTCGCGTGATTATTTTTGCGAAATAACCGAAATTACGCTTTTCTTTAATTTTTAATCTTCTTTTTCTGGATAAATGACATCTCAACTAATTAAAAAAATAGTTACTGGAGATGACATAAGAAATGCTTTTTTAAAATTTTACAGTGAAAAATTACATAAAATTATTCCAAGTGCATCTTTGATCCCAGATGACCCTACAGTTATGCTCACAATTGCTGGAATGCTACCTTTTAAACCAGTTTTTTTAGGTTTAAAAGAAAGACCATCAAAAAGGGCTACATCTAGCCAAAAGTGCATCAGAACAAACGATATAGAAAACGTTGGAGTTACAGCTAGACATCACACTTTTTTTGAAATGCTTGGTAATTTCTCTTTTGGAGATTACTTTAAACGAGAGGCGATTCAGTGGGCTTGGGAACTAGTTACTAATATTTATCAACTTTCTGTTGAAAATATAATTGTGAGTGTTTTTCACGAAGACGGAGAGTCTGCAAAAATTTGGAGAGATGAAATTGGTATTCATCCAGATAGGATTGTGAAACTAGGTGAGAAAGATAATTTTTGGTCATCTGGCAAAACAGGTCCATGTGGACCTTGTTCAGAACTGTATTATGATTTTCATCCTGAAAAGGGTCTGCAGAATATTGATTTAGAAGATGGAGATCGTTTTATAGAATTTTATAATCTTGTTTTTATGCAATATAATCGTCATCCTAATGGAAAATTGACAGATTTAAAATTTAAAAATATTGATACAGGAATGGGTCTTGAAAGGATGGCTCAAATACTACAAAAAAAGCAAAATAATTATGAGACAGATTTAATTTTTCCTATCATTCAAAAAATTTGTGAGATTGCAAATATTGATTATTTTTCTTCAGATGAAAAAAACAAAATTTCTTTAAAAATTATTGGTGATCATACAAGAGCTGTTATTCATTTAATTTCTGATGGAGTAGCAGCCAGTAATCTTGGCAGGGGATATATATTAAGAAGGCTTATTAGAAGAATGGTCAGACATGGGAGATTATTAGGTATAACAAATGAATTTTTACCTCATATTGCTAATGTCGGGATCAAATTAATGCAAAATAATTATCCTGATCTAAAAAATAATAATAATTTAATTTTGAATGAGATAAAAATTGAAGAAATCAGATTTAGGGAAACTCTTGAAAGGGGAGAGAAATTGCTGGATGAGTTAATTTCTTCAGGGCAGAAATTAATTTCTGGTTTAAAAGCTTTTGAACTTTATGATACTTTTGGATTTCCTCTAGAACTTACTTTAGAAATTGCTGAAGAAAATAGTATCAGTGTAGACGTAAAGGGTTTTGAAGAAGAAATGAATGCACAAAAAGAGAGAGCTAAAGCTGCTTCAAGTAATATTGATTTGACATTAGAGGGATCATTAGAGCGAGAAATAGATCTTTTTGACAAAACTATTTTTAATGGTTATGAGTCACTCCTTTCGGAAGCTGAAATAAAGGGTATATTCTTGGATTCAACATTAGTTAAGCAAGCAAGTGAAGGTCAGAAAGTTTTAATTGTTCTTGATCAGACAACTTTTTATGGAGAATCTGGTGGGCAAGTTGGTGATATTGGAACGATATCTTCAAAAGATGTAGAGGTTTTGGTTGATAATGTTATTCGAAAGAAAAATGTTTTTTTACATTATGGAACGATCAAAAA
>CACGIB010000036.1 GCA_902573045.1 uncultured Prochlorococcus sp. | reverse complement strand
AAAGTCGGAATCAAATGGCATGGAAACTTCTAACAGCAATGAAATATCTAGCAAAAATCAAAATTCTAATAAAAAAAATCAATTTACTGAAACCCCAAAATTACCCCTACCTTATATTAAAAATTTAAGAAAGTGGATTAACAACGATAAAAAAGCTAGTTAGCTTTTACATCATACCCGGCATTCCCATGCCACCCATTCCTGGCATTCCCATGCCACCCATTCCTGGCATTCCCATGCCACCCATTCCTGGCATTCCCATGCCACCCATTCCTCCCATTGGATCTCCTCCTGGTCCTCCAGGTGCTGCGGCTTCAGGCTCTGGGATATCCGCCATCGCAACTTCTGTTGTGAGGAGCATAGCTGCAATAGATACTGAATCTTGAAGAGCTAATCTTATTACTTTGGTTGGATCTAATATTCCTGAATCTTTTAAATCCTCATATTTTCCTGAATTAGCATTAAATCCTTTGTTAAGTCTTTTAATTTCAGCGACAACTACATCTCCATTAAAACCAGCATTTTTTGCTATTTGTTTGGTGGGTTCCAAAAGGGCTTCTTTGACTATATTTATCCCTGTTCTTAAATCATCTGAAGATGTTTCACTTAAATTTAAAAGGTCATCTGATATTTCAATTAAAGTTTGTCCTCCTCCAGAAACAACACCCTCTTCAATAGCAGCTTTCGTAGCATTAAGGGAATCTTCGATTCTCAACTTTTTATACTTCATCTCTGTTTCTGTAGCAGCTCCTACTTTGATAAGAGCTACTCCTCCGGCTAGTTTGGCTATCCTTTCATTGATTTTATCCTGATCATACTCAGATTCAGTTATACTTACTTCCCTCTTTAATTTCTCTACTCGCGCTTTAACTAAATCTTTAGTGTCTTCGAAGGCAACAATTGTAGTTTTATCCTTTGTGATAGTTATTTTTTTTGCTTTGCCTAAATCATTAATCGATACTTTATCAAGTGTCATCGATTTATCTTCGCTAATTAACTTAGCCCCTGTAAGAATTGCAATATCTTCAAGGGCAGCCTTTCTTCTCTCACCGAATAACGGAGCTCTCACGGAAGCTACATTTAAAACCCCACTATTCTTATTCAAAACCAGAGTGGTTAAAGCCTCTCCTTCAATATCTTCAGCAAGAATTAGAAAAGGTGAGCCTGCCTTTTGAATTTCTTCAAGTATTGGAACTAGATCAACTAAAGTTGAGATTTTTTGATCAGTTATTAATATTTTAGGGTTTTCAAGTTCACAAACTTGTCTTTCTTGGTCTGTTACGAAATATGGAGAACTATAACCTCTATCAAAAGACATTCCTTCAGTTATATCTAATTCTGTTTCTAATGATTGAGATTCTTCAACAGTTATTACACCATCTGAAGTAACAATATCCATTGCTTTCGAAATTATAGATCCAATTTCTTCATCACCTCCAGCACTAACTGTTGCAACTTTTTGGATATCAGAACCACTTAATGAAATACTTTTGGAACTTAATTTTTCTAAGACAAAAGCTAGGCCTGCCTCCATACCTTTTTTTAACTCCATAGGGTTGGCACCAGAAGCAATATTTTTTAATCCCTCCTGAACCATCTTCTGAGTCAAAATGGTTGCTGTTGTTGTCCCATCACCAGCACTCTCTTTTGTCTTGGATGCAACTTGTTCTATTAATTTCGCACCTAAATTAGAAATAGGGTTTTCAATCTCGATCTCTTTAGCAACTGTAGATCCATCTCTTACTATATCCGGCGAACCAAATTTCTTTTCTATTACAACGTTTTTTGCTTTAGGCCCAATAGTAACCTTTACTGCATTAGCTACAAAATTCACACCTTTTTCTAGCGCTTCTCTTGATTCATTAGAAAAACTTAACTGTTTAGCCATGTTTACTCGATCTTTAGTCTTATTCTAATCTCCCATAGAATCATTTTTAAGGGATATTTAATTAAGTGGGGAAAGCCGAATTTCTTTTCATGAGACATACAAATTAACTCAAATAAGAGTATCTTTAAGTTATGGAAGAAACAAATAATCTTATTTTTACTCTTACCGCAATCTTCGCGATTGCTATGACATTAATATACTTTCCTTTAAGATTTTTCTTGACATTAACTGCTAGGAGTCGAAGACTT
>CACGIB010000035.1 GCA_902573045.1 uncultured Prochlorococcus sp. | reverse complement strand
CTTTGATCAGGATTTAAGTTTTTGGGAGATTGATGATTCTGCGGATTTAACCTCTATGTTTGATGGCGCTGATTTAATGATTTCAAATCAGGGTTTTAGTGAAACTCCAACAGCTGCTGATTTTAATCAAGATGGAACTCATCTAGATTTTGAAGGTTTTAATCCTGAAGATTATGAGGATACACATTGGAGTAATATTCAATTTGACCAACTTGGTGACACCAATTATTCAGATATAAATTGGGGATATATAGAATTTGATGAATTCAGCGAAAATAGTTGGACTGATTTAAATTGGGGTAAAGTTAATTATGCTCAATTTTCTGATACTTCCTATGAAGAAGTAAATTGGGGCAAAACAGAGTTCGATGAACTTGATCAAGCTGATTATGAAGATATTCATTGGGGTAAGGTTCAATATAACCAATTGGGCGAAACCGCTTACTCTGACATAAATTGGGGATATACAGAATTTGATGAATTTGATAACTCTGATTACGAAGATATTAATTGGGGTAAAGTTAATTATGCACAATTCTCTGCAACTTCTTATTCAGATATAAATTGGGGCAAAACAGAGTTCGATGAATTTGATACCTCTGATTACGTAGATATTAATTGGGGTAAGATCCAATATAACGAACTAGGAAATGACGACTATACAAATCTCAACTGGGGCGAGGTTCAATATAATGAACTAGGAAATGATGATTATGCAAGACTTAATTGGGGCAAGATCCAATATAACGAACTAGGGAATGATGATTATGCAAGACTTAATTGGGGCAAGATCCAATATAACGAACTAGGAAATGACGACTATGCAAAGCTCAACTGGGGTAAGATCCAATATAACGAACTAGGAAATGATGATTATAAAAAACTTAATTGGGGTAAGGTTCAATACAACGAATTAGGAAATGATGTTTTAGATGTTCTTAACGGCGGCTCACATAAGCTTTATGGAGGGAAAGGAAAAGATATTTTCAAAATATCGTCAATTGGTAAAGGGAAAGATCTAATAGCAGATTTCAAAGACAAAGAAGATAAGATTTTTATTGGATCAATAAAAAAAATAAAGCTTCAAAGTAATAAAGGTAAAGATGTCCTTATTTATTCTGGTAAAGATCTTTTAGCAAGAGTTAAAAATGCTAAAGGAGTCCTATCTAAAAAAGGAAAATATTTGGTTTAGGAATAATCACAATCATTCGATTGCCGACAAATCGCCGACAAATAATACTTAATTTGGAAGGCTAAAATACGCAAAACTAAGCAGAAAAATAGTCGTAGCTTGAAAACCTAGTGCTGCAGTAGAGCTATTTAGTGCTTTGGGAGCACTAGGTCGCAGGTTCGAATCCTGTCGCCCCGATTAGTTTTAGAAATAAGTCTCAGCTAATAAATAAATAACGCAAATTATTACTTCAGGAAAAAATTATGCGAAAGTTAAATTTCACTATTCAATTAGTAATTACCTAAACCAAACCAAAAGCTGATTTCTTAAGTACATTCTTCTTAGTTTTCTTAACTGTTGCCAATAAATCTTTACCAGAATAAATCAAGGTATCTTTACCATTCTGCTTTAATTTTATTTTGCTTGCAGCACCACAATAAGCAATGTTAATTTCATCAACTTTATCTTTAAAATCTTGAATAATCATTGAGCCTTTTCCTTTTTTAAGAACAAAAGTATCATTACCTTTACCACCTTTTACAGTTACCTTCTTTTTCAAGAGACTCCCTGAGACTGTAATGACATCATCATCTTTATCACCTTTGAATGATGTTCCTTTCTTAAGAACATTGATATCCAGTTCTGCTTTTTTTAACTTATCTAGTTTCTTTGCAGTTGTCGTTTTAGTAAGAAAATTAAGATCATTCTTATCCCATTCATTTGTTTGAACCTTACCCCAATCAACACTATTTAAATTTGCAGTACTTTTTAGAACTTCATTGTATTGAACCTTGCCCCAATTAATCTTGCTATAGTCATCATTGCCAAATTCTTTCATTTGGACTTTATTCCAAGCTGTTTTTAAATAATCATCATTACCAAATTCGTTATATTGAACCTTACCCCAGTTAACTTTTACATAATCATCATTTCCTAATTCGTTGTACTGAATCTTTCCCCAGTTAAGTTTTGAATAATCGTCGTTACCAAATTCATTAAATTGAATCTT
The DNA here is from genome assembly GCA_902573045.1 of uncultured Prochlorococcus sp. Next base: position 31 of record CACGIB010000035.1, on the reverse strand, counting down.
TCCCCAGTTGACCTGATTATATTCCTTAACA
>CACGIB010000034.1 GCA_902573045.1 uncultured Prochlorococcus sp. | reverse complement strand
CGATTTTTTTTATTTACTTGCTTTTTTAATTAAAAGAGCTTGCAGTATCCCAACGGCAAGCTCATGACGACTTGGTTAATTCAGATTTTCTGATGTTAACCAGCTAAGCACTTCCTAAATGCTATAAATATTCTACTAAGTAAAATTACTTACTGTGAGTATAAATGCTTATTTATAATGAATTATTCGTAAATTTGATAAATACGAAGTGTTTTAATGAGAAATTTTGTGCACTTTAAAATTTTTTAGACAAATATGTCACATATTCGTCTCTAAGTACTTAGAGGCGATGCATATGAGGCTTATGGTTTACATAAGTTAATATTTATGTTACTTTAGTTAACAATAATTATTTTTTTTAATGACAAAATCAGGAGTTACAACAGAATCAGGTGGAAGACAGAATATGTTCCCATCAGAAACTAGGCCTTATATTGATGAAACTGTGTCTTATGATGGATACCCTCAAAATGCAGAAAAAGTAAATGGTAGATGGGCTATGGTTGGTTTCGTTGCACTATTAGGTGCCTATGTAACAACAGGACAGATTATTCCAGGAATTTTTTAGTACCTAAATAACTGTTTTTATAAATTTTTTGTTTAAGCTATATTATTTAATTTTTTTAAAGAAAATTTCTATTTTAAATTTGAAAATAAGAAAAACCAAATAAAAGTTATGGCATTTAGGCCAAATATTATTCCTAGAAATATATAAGCAAATTTTTTGCCAATAAATGCTGTCTCCGGTTCAAGCTTTACTCTCATTAAATCCTTGAATTATCTCGATAAAGATAGCATCAGTTAACAAATAAATGTAAGTTTTAAACAAGATAAATAATCAATTTAATATTTCTTTTTCAAATATTTTCTTATATTAATCATTTCCCTTATGCTGCTTTTAGGAAAATTTATATTCTTTAATATTGTTTCTTATAAACTTTCTTAGCTTGAATTGTTTCCCGCCAATATAGATTATAAAATAAAACTAAAAAATCTCTCTAAATCATTTTTTAGCATTAGATGTATACCTTTAAGCTAAAAAACTTTCAATCTAATTTTTAGAATTTGGATAATGTTTTTATACTCGTTTTTAGCGTATTTTTTTGTTTGAAATAGATTTATTCAAACCACAATTAATAAAGATAATTTTATGCCAATGAAAAATAGCCTAATTTAGTTTTAAATTAGACTATTTAAAAACAAAAAATATTTTAGATAAAACCAGGGATGATTTGACCTGTAGTTAAATATGCTCCAACAAGAGCAACAAAACCTAACATTGCAAATCTACCGTTGAGTTTTTCTGCAACGATTTTTTCTTTTTCAATTATTTTTGGTTCGTTATTTTTCATTAGAACCAGCCTGGAATAATTTGACCTGTTGTGACATAGGCACCAACTGCTGCAACGAAACCTAACATTGCTGCCCAACCATTAAAACGTTCTGCTTCTGGAGTCATTTTGTTTGAGTAATTTGTTAACAAATATAACATATTTATTTATAAATGTAAAGATATTGAGGAATTAACCCCTTTTTTTGTCAGTAAAAATTAAATCTGTCACATATATGTGTCGAAATATACCTTATAGGTGTTTTTATTTTTGTTCTAATTTTTTAAATTTGGGAAAAATATACGCTTTTCACCTTTTTTTATTTAGAGGTATACCCTCATTTAGAAGTAATTTAAATTAATATATCATTAGAGTCAGCTAGTAGGGATACAGGCTGACTCTTTTTTTGAGAATTTTTGGTTTTGTCTAAAAGTATTTTTTAAAATTCAAATAATTGCTATTAATAAATTAGATATATATGAATTTATGTCATTCGAAACTTACTTCATGCATTTAATTTTTGGAAGGATTCCGTCTCTAATGAGTTCTGATTTAATACTTTATATCTTGCCTGCTCTTACAATTTCAATATTATTCTTTAGTCTTAAAATAATGTTTTTCAAGACTCCTAAATTGAGAAAGGTTAAATAATCAAGGATTTTAGAATTATTCTTTTTACTGAAGCGCCCAATTTTTTTTAATTTTGGATAATAGACTTTTTTTTTCGGCAACTCAAAGAAATAGAGACTGCATTGGTGATGTACTATCTAGAATTATAAAAAAAGGTTCAGTATTGGAAATCGGGAGTGGGAGTGGTGAACATGGAGTGGTTTTTCAAAAACGCTTTCCTGGAATAATTTGGCAAACAAGTGACCCAGAGTTAGTGCATAGAAGAAGTATAAGTTCTTGGATTGAGTATGAAGACCTAACTAAGAAAATGCCTAAGCCTCTTGAGATTGATGTTGAAAAAATTCCTTGGAAAATACCATTGAAATTAGCTCATTCTTTGCAAGGAATAGTCTCTATAAATATGATTCATGTAGCACAGTGGTCTTGTACTGTAGCACTCTTTAGAGAGTCAGGAAGATTACTCAATA
>CACGIB010000033.1 GCA_902573045.1 uncultured Prochlorococcus sp. | reverse complement strand
GAGTACAAATATTTGATAATAGGCCATATGCAGTTTCTGAAGCTGCGAAACAAGCTGAGGACTCTGGAGCTTTCTTAATTGATATAAATATGGGATGTCCGGTAAAAAAAATTGCAAAGAAAGGTGGAGGCAGCGCCTTAATTAAAGACCGAAAACTTGCTATTGAATTAGTCAAAAATGTTGTAAAAGCTGTTAGGGTTCCAGTAACAGTAAAAACACGACTCGGATGGGATAGTAAAGAAGAAAATATAGAGGATTTCTTATTTAAACTTCAAGATGCGGGAGCAACGATGATCACACTTCATGGAAGAACTAGAAAACAGGGTTTTTCAGGCAAGTCAGATTGGGAAATGATAGGGAGACTAAAAAAGTTGTTGGAAATTCCAGTAATTGCTAATGGAGATATCAAGAATCCAGATGACGCTCTTAATTGTTTAAAAAAAACAAATGCTGATGGTGTAATGATTGGACGAGGAATTTTAGGATCCCCATGGAAAATAGGAGAAATAGATTGTGCCCTTAAAGAAAATAAGAATTTTAAAGAACCAAATACAGAAGAAAAACTATATTTAATTGTTGAGCATCTCGATGAATTAATAAAAGAAAAAGGAGATCACGGATTGCTAATTGCAAGGAAACATATCTCATGGACATGCAAAGACTTTAAAGGAGCATCAAATTTGAGAAATAACTTGGTTAGAGCTGTAGATAAAAATGAAGTTAAAAATTTGATAATTAAAATGATTAAAACTTTGAATAATGAAAAAAATAGATTAGCTTAAAACAAATTTATTTTTTAAATGAAAATTATTAGTAAAGAAACAAGTAAAAGAGTTTGTGATCACATGAACAATGATCACATAGATTCAGTGCACAAATATCTTATTCATTATGGGAAGATATCAAGATTTGAGAATGCTTTTATGGAAGAAATTAATAATAGTTATATAAAAATCAATTACGATGGCCAATCAGCAATTATCAATTTTAAAAATGAAATATCTGAAGAAGAAATTCATTCAACTTTAGTATCAATGATTAAAGACATTAAAAAATAAAAAAATTTTTAAAAAAATTCTAATTTTTATTTTCATAGTAATCAGTTATCTTTTTACATTCTTCAAATGAAAGCATGCTTACGGCAACGAGGATTATAAAAAATGGATTGGCAACCCGCCTCTTGAGGAAAAAGCCATTGAGAAAAATATATTTAATGGATCCAAGCAATTTAAAGAGGGTATACCATACTTCTGGGAAAAAGTAATTTTAAAAAAATTTGGCAGTATGGAATTATTTTTCGAAAAGTGGAGATCATATTGTAATGAAAATCCTACTATTGATGATGAGATAATTGGATCTATTAGAAAGCTCGAGACTGAAGATTGGTTTGTATTCATAGCAAGTCAAATAGAGAAATCATGCTTAAAACTAATAGAAAAAAACTACTCAAGTAAAAACAAGGAAAACTACAAAAAAGGTATTAGATTTGAAAATCATTGTATGGAAATTCTCAAACAAAATGGCTGGGAAGTAAAAGAAACCCCAAATACAGGAGATCAAGGAGTTGACTTAATTGCTTCAATAAATGATTTGAGAATATGTATTCAATGCAAAGATCATGAAAAAGCTATTGGAAATAAAGCAGTTCAGGAAATTTCAGCTGGTAAATTATTTTGGAAAGGTACACACGCAATAATAGTCTCAAAATCAGGCTTTACAAAGTCTGCTCATCAACTAGCAAAATCAAATAAAGTGGAACTAATAAATGAATATCAATTAAAAGATTTAGAAAAGTTTATTGTTTAGATAGTTTATAACAGTTGTGTTAAGCCCTCTTTGTAAAGTAAAAGTGTTGTAAAAACTCCTGAGGCCCACATTAAACCCCTAGCTGTTGGGATATTAAATACATATGCACCAATATATAAAAAACGAAAAATAGGATGAATCAATGCTGCAATTATTGCAATATTAGAGTCAGTTAAAGTAATCAAACAAAGAAGACATGCGGGTGCATGTAGGGAAATACTTTCCCAACAATTTTGATGACACCAAACTGCTCTTTTTCCAAATAAAGGTAATTCATCGAATAAAGCCCTTGGAGCAGACATATTTTCAACAGAATATCCTGCTTTAACTCTCCCTATAGTTAATGGAATAATTGATAATAAAACAATTCCAACTGAAAGACAAAGACTCCAGGCAAAAGCTACTTGCATATAATTTAAATAACATTATTAGCTTAATAATTGAAGCTAGTTATCGTGATAAATGAACAATCATTACCATAGATTAAACATTGCCAAAAATGCTGTAATTTATATAAAAAAAATCATTTATGGATATTTCAAAGGTAGTTTTAATTTTTGTCATAAGTTTACTAATATATTTTGCTTTTCTGTTTTTAGGATTTTTTCTTAAGGATAAAAATTTAAAGGCTCAAAATCTAAAAAAAGAAGAAAAAGATAATTAATGGCACAAAAATTTACTTTTTCTCGATATTTTTATATCTTTTTGGATATATTTCATGGAAATAAAATTTGATCCAAATAATAATGAGGGATATTGAAATTCAATAAGACAGTTGCCGGTATATGAAAAAATTTTATAAGTTTCTTAAAAGTTTTCTATTTATATCACTTTGGCTTATTTTATCCTCATTTTTAACCCAATATTGGAATACCTTTCATTGGGAATATATTTACTTAAACTTCAGAATTATATTTGATAAAGAATTTTGGTTTGTTGTAGAAAAAATTCTTTTAGGATTTGATATTGGTTACTGGTTAGAAGAAGCACTGAAATTCTTAAGTTATGA
>CACGIB010000032.1 GCA_902573045.1 uncultured Prochlorococcus sp. | reverse complement strand
TAGGTACGGCCCAGAATTTATCTTTACTTTAATATGGTCATGCTAATACCTGCTCCTATAGCTCAGGAGGCAATAGATCATTCTTTACAAATATTTTCTTTCTTTTTTAGATTCACCAACTTTGGCTTCTTATTTTTCTTTTTCTTTGCTTTTTTTATAACGCTTTTTTATCTTTTTTGAGGTTGCTTTTTTCTTTATTTTCTAATAAATATAATGCTGCCTGTTTTTTATTAAAATCTTTTAAAAATATGTTCAAAGTATTAATTAAATTTTGATTAATAAAATAATTTCTTAAATCTATAATTTTGATTTAAATCGGCATTTAATAAAATTCCAAATTTAATATTGTATCTTAGGGATAGGGTGTTATGTAATTCTTTCTAAAAACATTTTCGGTCTAGTTTAAGAATACTATCAAAAATTTTGGGAAAAACTAAAATTCGTATTCGAATCTTTTTATTTCGAATGCATATTTTTTCTCTATATAACTTTTAGTCTCATCATCATAATAATTCTTCCATTCATATTTATCAGGGGATTGATTTATATATGGCAATTCAACATTATCTATTGCAAGGAAATTACAAATCTTTGACCAATCCTCGTTTAGATTTTCTAGTTTGCAAATAAGATCTATATTGATTTTCCCTTCCCAATCTATAAGCCAGTGAGATTGTGGTCTTAGACCCCAAAATTTGTTTCCATAACTTTTAAGAAAATCTTTAAAACTAATTTCATTTGGTATTTTGTATGCTTTTCTATGAGGTTCATGTCTTAAAATATCTTTATACCATGAAACAGCTCTAGACCAAGGATTTCTTATAATAGAAATTTTCTTATAATTATCATCAATTAAAGGAACCTTTAGAGAGATTTTTTGCTGGTAGAGAATTTTAGAAGATAATAAAAAATTTTGTTTTTTGTTTTGAAAGAAATTATTAATATATCTTTTTTTAAATAAAAGATGATGTCTTAATGTTGTGTGTGTACGATCTCCCGAAAGCGCTTTTGTAATACTTGTTCCTCCAGTTTTAGGAATATGGATAAATAAGATTTTTTTTTCTATATCAATCATAAAATCTTGAGTGTTACAAATAATTATTAATACTAATAAAATTTTACATATTAAAGCAGAATTGTTTCAAATTAATGCTAGAAATCAGGCTATAAATTAATAATATCTAGGCGAATTTCAAGGTGCAGTATTCATTAAATAGAACGATGTAAAGTAGTAAAAGATTAGAACAGTTACGCTAGAAATCTTGGGATTCATTGAAAATACAGAACTTTCATACTATGGTGCCATATCTAATCTGGCAGACCCTCTCCATAACATTCAATGGGGTAGCGGTTGGAGACCACTTGGCTCAATCAAGGTTTTCGCTAGTTATGCAAATTAGTTTGGTCAATTATCCACAACAACCCTATCGGATAATAATGGATAAATATAGGCTATTATGAGTTCTATGCGAGCTACTCTGCGAACCTCAACCCTTGCAAATAGGATTTTGTTATTATAGTAACCGTAATGCTTCCAAGCTATTCCGAAGCTGTTCTGGGAAAAGAAATTATTATTTATACTCTTAATATGTTGAAGTTCAAAACTTAGGTTTTCATAAAGGAAATTTAAAAAATGCTTTTAAGATCTCCTAATTTTCCATAACCACTTTATCTAACTAATTTTAATCGTGAGGACTTTCAAGATTTTTAATTTAATTAACAAAATACAATTACTTTAAAATATAAAAAAATTTTACAAAGTTTAATTAATAAATAGATTTTTTTGGAGGTTGTATAGTTTAAGTTAAGTTAAATTGAAAATTTAATAATGCATCCAAGGCTTTTATCTGAATTTAAAAATATTTTAAAAGAATTAAATATCAAAGGATCAATCCTTGAAGTTGGTGCTAATCCAATCTATAAAAAAACTTTATTATCACTTAAAGAACTAGATAAGGCAACTGAAAAAATAGGTATAAACCTAAATGGACCATATACATTTAAAGATTTTTCAATAATTAAAGGAAATTCAAACTCTATGAAAATGTTTAACGATGAGCAATTTGATCTTGTACTTTGCAATGCAGTTTCAGAACATGACAAATTTTTTTGGAAAACAATAAGTGAAATTAATAGAGTTCTTAAGAAAGGAGGCATAGTTATTTACGGAGCACCAGGTTTTAAAAGATATAATTTAGAAAAATTACAAAGCGCTATTAACTTGATCCCCATAATAAAAAATTTAGGTAGAACAAAATATTTTAATTTTTTATTTGCAACTACAATTACTCATAATGTACACTCTGCTCCTGGAGATTATTATCGTTTTAGTCCAGAATGTTTTAGAGAAGTTTTCTTAGAAGGTTATAGAGATATAAAAGTTTGGGAAGTGATGGCTCCTCCAAGAATTATGGCCATTGGTAAAAAGATATAAAAAATTCTTAATTTTATAAAATATATTTTTAAAAATAAATTTTGCCTTTTTAGTTGCGTATGACAACGCAATATTTAAAGCAGTGATTTTTTTATTATATAAAGATTATCTTTTAGAACTTTTAAAGCCTCTATATTGGGTTCTAAAGCATAAATTTTTCAGAACTTTATAACCACATTACTAATGATACTTACTCAAAATTTTTCCCTAAATCAATGCAGACATCATTTCTATTTACTTTTAACAAAAGTTGTCTAAAGCAACTTTACCTCAAAAGCAAGATTACTTTAGCAATTTTCCAGAATCTTTTTCATAAGATAGTTTTTGAATAAATCTTTTTAATACTATTCTCAATTTTTATTCTTTATTAAAGGCCAATATACAAAAGAAG
>CACGIB010000031.1 GCA_902573045.1 uncultured Prochlorococcus sp. | reverse complement strand
TTATATTAGTATCTATTTTTCTCCCAATAATTCTTTTTATTGCACCATTTAATGTAAAAGCTATTCAAGGTAATTTAGATTTATCTAGTGCTCAAACTTCTGTAGGCAAAAGATTTGCTAAAGTTTTTTGTGATGCTAAACGAGAAGGATTAGATTCTGATTTTGCTAGTGAATATGCTTTGAATAATACATATTTAAAATTTGTAGCATTTCCAGACGATGACGAATATTTGGATAATTTATGGAATTTCACGCATAATAATATACTAGATAATTGTGGTGAATTTGTAGATATTAATGATCTAATAGACCTAGAGATTTTTTTTAAAGAGGAAGGTTTAATTGCATCAAATAGGGAACTCTATTTACCAACTTTTGAGAATAATTAGATTAAATTTTTAGCATGTACTAAAATATAGATAGAATATGAAATTTTATGAAACTATTAGGTTTAAATTCACCTGAAATATTCATAATTTTAGTAATTTTGCTTGCAATTTTAGGTCCAAAAAGAATTGAAAAAGGTTTCTTACTATTTAAAAAACTATTAAAATTCCTTTTAAGCAAAGATGAAAATCAAAACTTAGCAAATTCACAAGTAAAATCAGAGGAAGAAGAAGAAAGTGAAGTTAAAGAAGAAATAGTAGAGCCAGAAGTAAAATCAGAGGAAGAAGAAGAAAGTAAAGTTAAAGAAGAAATTCTAGTGCCAGAAGTAAAGTCAGAAGATGCAGAAGAAAGTGAAGTTAAAGAAGAAAAAGTAGAGACAGAAGTAAAGACAGAGGAAACAGAAGAAAGTGAAGTTAAAGAACAAAAAGTTCAGGCAGAAGTAAAGATAGAGGAAGCAGAAGAAAGTGAAGTTAAAGAAGAAACAATAGAGCCAGAGGTAAAATCAATTAAATCTAAAAAAAGAACTGTAAAAGATGAATTTATAGACGTAGAAGTTGATTCAGAAAATTAATTAAATTTTTAATTAAATATTACTTGACCATCTTGATACTAAAATAGGATATTTTTTTGAATAATTTGTTTATTTTTTTTATTTAATATAATGAATCTTTATTTTTTATATTTTAATTCTAATTATAAGAGAGTTGTTATGAATCTAAAGCTACTTCGATAGCTGCTATTAAGTTTTCGTCAAACGGTTTAACACCTGGCTTGAATCTTGCAATTGCTTTACTATCTTTTCCTATCAGAAACTTCTCGAAATTCCATTCAACATCTCCTTCAGGTTCAACTTTGTTAAGGGTTGTGTATGGTTCTGTGGTGTTGCCTTTGGCATGAACTTTCTCATAGATTTCAAACTTTACTCCATATTTTATTGTGCAAAAATCTTTTATTTCTGAAAGAGAGTCGGGTTCTTGTTTTCCGAAATCATTACAAGGGAATGCAATTATTCTTAGGCCTTTGCTTGAATATAAATCATGAAGCTTTTGAAGATCTTCATATTGAGCAGTATTTCCGCAATAACTAGCTACATTAACAACTAAAATTACTTCCCCTGAATATTCACCTAGTTTTATGGATGATCCGTCTGCGGAAATAACAGAAGTATTTTGTACGTCAACTTGCATGTCTAAAAAAAATCACCCTTTGAAGATAACATTGTATAGACTTTACTGTGTTTAATTTATATGGTGGATTTGGTTATTTCTTTTATAAGTTTTAATTTTTCACTTCTTTAAACCTCTATAATTAACCTTATTAGTCACTTTAAATTTGGACCCTTTAGACCCACTTACTGAAATTATTAATTCCGGTCAAGGTTTTTTACCTGCAATTGCTTTAGAAAGAATTATTTGGGCAATGATTGGAATCTTTTTTTTAGGAGCAATTTCAAGATCAATAACTAATAGCATGCGAAGTCAAAATTGGTTTGGTAGAAATTTTTTATTTAGTTATTCTAAAGATAAAAAAATTACAGATGAGACATCTTCACAACCTTCTGGTCATGACGAATAGATTACATATATATGAAAGAATCTATTTTTTCTAAAAAAAGAATTTTATTGCTTGGTAGTGGCGAGCTTGGAAAAGAATTAGTAATAGAATCCAAAAGATTAGGATTAGAAGTTATTGCAATTGATCGATATGAAAAAGCACCTGCAATGCAAGTTGCTGATTATTCAAGAGTAATTGATATGGCAGATAAAAATATTTTAAAAAATGTTATAAAAGAATTTAAGCCTGACTATGTTGTCCCAGAAATAGAGGCACTTTCAATTGAAGCCCTAAAAGAACTCGAGGATGAAGGATTTAATATTGTACCCAACGCCAGAACTATAGAAATTACAATGAATAGAGATAAAATTAGAGACTTAGCTTCAAAAGATTTAAAAATGAAAACTGCAAAGTTTGATTATATTTTTGATTTTGATGATTTAGAAAAAAAAGCAGATCAAATTGGATTCCCACTTTTAATTAAGCCTTTAATGAGCTCTTCAGGAAAAGGGCAGAGTTTGGTTGAAACAAAAAATGATTTACAAAATGCTTGGAAACAGGCACAAGCAAATTCAAGAGGAAAGGTTAAAGGTGTAATTATTGAAGAATTTATTAATTTTGATTTTGAGTTTACTCTTTTATCTGTAAGAAAAGAAAATGGTGAAAATATTTTTTGTTTACCAATAGGACATCTTCAATCTAATGGAGACTATCAATGTAGTTGGCAACCTATAGAGATCAATGAGTCCTTAATTATTGAAGCTAAGAGAATGACAAGTAGGATATTAAATAACCTTAATGGAGCTGGATTATACGGAGTAGAGTTTTTTATAAAAGGAAGTGAGGTTATATTTTCAGAATTATCTCCAAGACCTCACGACACTGGTATGGTTACATTAGTTAGTCAGAATATTAATGAATTTGAATTACATTTAAGGGCTTTTTTAAATTTACCAATACCAAATATAGATCTAATAGAACCCTCTGCAACCAGAGTTATACTCTCTAACCAAGATTGTATAGATCCTATTTATGAGGGTCTTAATGAAGCATTAGAATCTGAAAAGACTAAAGTGCTAATATTTGGCAAACCAGTTTCCAGAAAAGGCAGAAGAATGGGTGTTGTTCTTTCATCTAATGCTGATATTAATTTGGCTAGAAAAAATGCAGATGAAGCTGCTCGTAAAATAAAAGTCAGTACTAAATAAATATTAAATAAAAATAACGAAAAAAATACTTATTTCCTTTGTTTTTGTTCTCTGTTTCTCTGAGTATTATTTGAGTATGTTCTCTCTTCTTCAATGATAGAAAATTATAAAGGCTGGGATATAACTTTAAACTGGGATAATAAATATTATCTCGATAGGGATACTACTAGAAGTAATTTTTTTAATCAAAAGGAAAAATGGATTGGTGTTCACTTAAATGGTGAAAAAATCTATGGTTCTTCTCTAAAAGAAATTA
>CACGIB010000030.1 GCA_902573045.1 uncultured Prochlorococcus sp. | reverse complement strand
TTATTTATCTCCTTAAAGGATAAAGTCCAATCAAAAATATCTTCAGAAGCTACAAAAAATGAATCTTTATTTACATCAATCCTTCCACAAGATGCTAAAACCAAATCACAATCAAAAATTGCTTTTTGAAGATCATCAAAAACCTTACAGTGTTTAAGAAATTTTTGACCTTTAAGAGCCATTTTTTTTGCTTCTAAAGAAAATATGTCGCATTTAGGAGAAACAATTCTTAATTCATCAACTTCAAAATTACTGCATAATCTAGCAACGCTTCCTACATTTAAAGGGCCATTTGGTTCAACTAAAATTACCTTTAAATTAGAAAAATTTTTTCCCAAAATCATTAAAGGGTATGAAGATATTTTAACAAATTGGACATATTTACAGGATCAATTTCAAAACTTGGCATAGGAGGGGTCAATCCTCCAGTAACTTGTTTTATTATCTCTTTATCATTTAAACGTTGAGTTATTGAGTGTAAGTCTGGGCCCACTAATCCTCTTGCTGTAATTCCATGACATCCAACACAATTCATCTTAAAAAGAGCATCTCCTTCCTCAGCAGAGCCATTAAGCTCAAGAGTTTCAATAATATATTTGTTATTTTCATGATGATTTACGAAAAATATTGAAAAACAAATCAATAAGACTCCAAATACAACAAAAACAATTTTTAAGAATTCTCTCTTAAAGTCTCTTTCTGCTGCAGTTGATGAAGATGTTGACACAAAAAATAGTCCCTATGTAACAATTGTGAGTAAGAAATTCAAAAAAGGCAAAAAAATGATCGAGCCTCTTCTCTGTGGAATTGTTTTAGGTTTAGTTCCAATAACCCTTCTTGGATTATTCGTAAGTGCATGGAATCAGTACAGAAGAGGTTCAGGAATGCTGGACATTGATTAAAAATGTTAATCTTGACTGCCCATAATTTCTTACATCTATAGTTTCCCACAAAGTACTTTTTTTAATAAAAAGGTTTGGAGAATGTTCACAAATCACTGTTGAATCTTTTTTTAAAAGATTACAATTAAATAATTGATTCAAAACTAATTCATGGAAATCTACATTGTATGGAGGATCTAGATATACAAAATCAAATTTTAATTTGTTTAAATCCATATTTTTAAATGATAACTTTCTCTCATAATTAGGCTTTGTCCATTTCAAAACGTCTTTACAAATAACTTCGATATCATTTCTCCTATTCTCTATATTCTCCAACGAGAGTAAATTTTCTAAGCAAATTTTTGAGTTGATTTTGTTTTTTTCAATCGCAATTATTTTGCTTGCCCCGTGATTATAGGCTTCACAAGATATGGCCCCTGTTCCACTAAATAAATCTAACCAGTTACTATTTTCAACTCTTTTGTTCAATATATTAAATATGGCCTCTCTCACTCTCAAAGTTGTAGGTCTGGTATAAGAATTATTTGGACTTTGGAGTTTTTTACCACCTATTAATCTTAAGTTAGTCTTCATCCCTAAGAATCTATTATTGAATATTACTTAACCATCTTTTCAAAAGTTTTTCTCCGGTTTTTCCAGATTTTTCCGGATGAAATTGACAGGCCAATAAATTATCATTCTCAATCATTGCAGTTAATTTTTCAGAGCCATAATCGACCTGAGCTGCAATAATATTTAAGTCATCTGGGATTGCATGATATGAATGTACGAAATAGACCCAATTATTTAATTCTTCAATCTCAAATAAAGTATTTTTTTTTGTAGGTAAAAGTTGGCACCACCCCATGTGTGGGATTCTTTGGTTAACAATATTAGGTATTTTTTGTATTTTTCCTTTTAGAATCCCCAGCCCTCGGACTTTTCCTTCATCACTAGATTCAAAAAGCAGTTGGAGACCTAAACATATCCCAAAAAAGGATTTTCCACTTTTAATCCAATTTTTCAAATCAGTTATCAAATCTGTATTTATGAGATTATTCATCGCTGGATCAAATGCTCCAACCCCAGGAAGTATTATCGCCTTACAAAGCTTGGAATCATTAAAGTTTTTAATTAATATAATTTCTTCTCCAAGACTTTCTAGAGATTTTGTTACAGAATGAATATTACCCATTCCATAGTCTATTAGTCCAATTTTATGCAAAGCTTTTAAATTTATAAATGCTTAGTTAAAGTGCTCGAAAGAGTTGCTTTTGGCACAGCGCCAACAACGGTATCAACCTTTTGACCTCCTTTAAAGATCATTAATGTAGGAATACTTCTAATTCCGTATTGACTGGCTACATTTGGATTCTCATCTGTGTTTAATTTAAAAACTTTAATTTTTCCTTCAAAATCTTTTGAGATTTCTTCTACAACTGGAGCGACCATTCTACATGGACCGCACCATGGTGCCCAAAAATCAACCAATACAGGTAGATCACTTTGCAGTACATCCTTGTCAAATGAAGAATCAGTTACGGCTGGAGCTGATGACATAATTTAAGTATTCCTTTTTTGAAAATTTAGCAGGCAATTCTTTTAAGTGATGATTTCATTACAGATTAAATAATATAAGTAACAAAATATCTAAAAAAGCCCGATTAATCGGGCGATTTAGTGTGTGAGGAGTATGGGGTTTCCCCCATTATTTCATAATAACTCCTAATTAGAAAATTTTTCAAATTAATACTTATTTCACTAAGGATTTATAATTTTGCTCTAAGTGAACTACTTACCCATCCCTAGCTGCTGAGCTTTTTGATAAACCTTCCCTTCTGTAAGAAGCGATGGTGCGATAACTATTTCAACTTCTTGCATTTCTTTAATATTTTTTGCCCCAAGAGTACTCATTGAGGTTCTAATGGCTCCTAATAAGTTATGTGTCCCATCATCAAGTAAGGCAGGGCCTTTAATTATCCTCTCTAAGGATCCTGTAGAACCAACTTCAATTCTTGTTCCCCTTGGCAATAATGGACTTGGAGTAGCCATACCCCAGTGAAATCCTTTTCCTGGAGCGTTTGAGGATTTAGCTATTGGGGATCCAATCATTACAGCATCTGCTCCACATGCTAAACATTTACAGATATCTCCGCCAGTAACAATTCCTCCATCACCAATAATAGGAATATAACGACCACTTTCTTTAAAGTAATCATTTCTTGCCACACTACAATCAGCAATTGCGGTTGCTTGAGGGATTCCAATTCCCAATACTCCTCTTGATGTACATGCCGCTCCAGGTCCTATCCCAACCATCAATCCTGAAACTCCAGCATCCATTAAAAGTTTTGCAACTTCGTAAGTAACACAATTACCAGCTACAACTGGGACATTCAAGGATTGACAGAGATCTTTAATATTTAAGGTTTCCTTACCTTCCATACCAATATGTTCAGTGGAAACAACTGTTCCTTGAAGAAAAAATAAATCTATTTTGGAATTATTAAGTGTTTCTTTAAACTTAATGGCAGCTTGAGGAGTTCCACTAAAAGCTGCTATACCTCCTCTTTCTTTTACCTCATTTATTCTTTGTACAATCAATCCCTCCTTGACCGGTTCACTGTATATTTTCTGCATTAATGGAACAAAATCATTCTTCCCCACTGATGCTATTTGGTTCAATATTTCATCAGGGTTTTCATATCGCGTTTGTATGCCTTCCATATTAATAACCCCTAGGGAACCTAATTTTGTTAGTTCTACAGCCGTATTGACATCGACAACACTATCCATGGCACTAGCGACGATCGGAACTTCTCTTTTGAAATCACCTATTGACCAAGAAGGATCAGTCAAATCGTAGTCAAGTGTTCTATT
>CACGIB010000029.1 GCA_902573045.1 uncultured Prochlorococcus sp. | reverse complement strand
AAATTTTACTTATTGCAAATGCTTAAAAGTGATGTTTATTAAATTAGTGTATTTATTTAAAATTTATGCTGATTAATCTTTCAACTTTAGTTTTTACATTATTATCACCATTGCTTATTTTTG
Organism: uncultured Prochlorococcus sp.; assembly: GCA_902573045.1. The sequence continues at coordinate 3,978 of CACGIB010000029.1, read as the reverse complement.
CAGTAATAGTATCGGTTTACTTATTCCATTAGGAAGTATTTACAAATAAAATTAATTAATTTAAGGGTGTATTATGCCTACTTTTTCTAATGCAAATGATAAAACTGCAATTACAGTCATTAGTGTTAAGATCTTGTTCTTTTTGATAAAATCCATAATGCATATTAATAATCTATTTATTAATTTCTTATATAAATAATAAATAACTAAAATTATTATAACAATTACAATGGAACCAACCCATATATATAGGAGATTTAATTCCATCAGTAGCTTCTTATAAAAAGATAATTGAAAAATATGATAAAGGTATAAAAGAAGGGGAATTTCATGAAGAACCTATTGGCGGAGATTTTAATTACCCTGATTGGTAAATATGCTTACTACAAAAATAACTTTTGCCATGGCAGATTGGATTAGAGGTTGACGTAAGTGCCTGGAAAAGAATCCTTCTATTGATGTGTGTGTAAAATTTGTTCAGTGGAAATTAAAAGTTTATAAACTTTCTGATAGTGAAAAAAGAATAATTGAATCTATTTTGCTCTATGAATCTGAATAAATAAGAGATATTAGAATTTAATTTTTACATTTATCCATAATAAACAAAGGATCATTAAAATCCTCTTACAAATTAAGAAAAAAGTAAATCAGCATATTTACGGATTTACTGAAAATATAAAAAGGAGTAATTTATAAATGTTGAGTTCGGAGGCAATCTAAATGATTGATAGTCCGCCTGAAATTTAGCAAATTCCAAAATATAGGAAGCGTATTCCTGAGAATGGGATTATTCGAAAATTAAAGTTCAATCAATTAGTCTGATAAGACTTCGCTTTATAATTACTAGCGACAATAGGGACTGAAATTATCGAGAGAAATCCCCGAATTCACGTATTCTAGGTTTATGAGTAAATAGACTTTAAAATATGTAATTTTATATCCTGTAAGAAGGGAATCAAATATTAAAAAGGACTGTACAAGCAGTCCTTTTTTTGTTTAACAAATTTCTTCTAAACTAAACTTCTTTTTGGATAATATGGATTAATAAAGTAATTAAAAATATTTAAAAATGAAAGATAAAGTATTGTTTCCGAAAATTGAAGTACGTGAAAAGGGTTTTTTACAAGTAAGTGATATTCATACTATTTATTGGGAAAGATCTGGTAATCCAAATGGCAAAAAAATTCTTGTTATTCATGGAGGTCCAGGAGGAGGAAGTCAACCAAGATATAGAAGATACTTTGACCCAGATAAATTCGATATTATTCAATTTGACCAAAGAGGTTGCGGTTGTTCAACTCCTTTCTCCGAATTAAAAGAAAATACGACCAATCATTTAGTTGATGATATTGAGAAATTAAGGATTCTTTTAAAAATAGATACTTGGCATTTATTTGGTGGATCTTGGGGCTCAACACTTTCACTTATATATGCGATTAAAAATCCCTCAAGAGTTATTAGCTTAACTTTGCGAGGAATATTTTTATGTAGAAAGTTTGAATTGTTATGGTTCTATCAATATGGCGCAAGTGAGATATTCCCCGATGAATTTGAAGAATATATTTCTGTAATACCAAAAGAAGAAAGAAAAGATTTAATAAGTTCTTTTTATAAATATCTAACATCTTCAGATGCGAATCTTAGATCAAAAGCAGCAGCAGCTTGGACAAAATGGGAACTCTCAACAAGTCATTTAATAAATAAAAAATTTGATTTTGATAAGTCTGAAGTTAATTCTTTTTCAGATGCCTTTGCAAGGATAGAATGTCATTATTTTATTAATAATATTTTCTTAGAAGATAATTTTATTTTGAAAAATATAAAAACAATAGAATCGATTCCAACAAAAATAATTCAAGGAAGGTATGACGTTGTATGTCCTGTTAGGAGTGCTTGGGATCTAAATAAGAAATTAAAGAATTCTGATTTAATTATTGTTAATGATGCTGGTCATTCAATGAGTGAAAAAGGTATAAGTATCGAATTAATAAAAGCTGTAAAAGGAATTGAAAATCTCTAATAAAGAGAATATGCTTTTAAAAATCAAAGGCCATTATCTTCAATATTTTGTGCAATACTCCTAAGAAGTTCGACTATATCAGAATCTTCGCATTGAGTATCTTCTTTAAGCAAAATGCACTCGTCTCTAATACTTACATTAGTACTCCACCATATACCTGAACTATTGGTATCATCCCACTCAAATCTATTTGACATTACTTATTAATACTGATTTCGACCTCTTCATTGACTTTAGTTAAATCTTTTAATTCTTCTTTAGGTTCTTCTGGCCAGGCAACATCAAATCTTGCAATTTCTTCTGTAGCAAAACCTTCAGGATGACGAGTACAAATTTTCTTTCTCCTTACAAAAATATGATCAACTCTTTTTTCTTCATCTGGAGTAACTATCCTTTCTAGTTCTATTACTTCTGTAAAAGGATTTGACTTTAGCTCTTTAGTAGGTTTTGGCATGTTTTTATCTTGTTAAATCTACCTTAAAGCTTAGATAACTAGACTGTGGATTTTTTAAATGGATTTACCAAAATCATTACCTGATTATTTAATTATGAAGAATGTAATCCTATATGAATAATAAAATAATCAATTAAATTTATATCCCTAAATTTAATTCATATTGGATTTGTTTGTTATTATTACTTCTTTTAGGTCTTTTATTGATTACTGTTTTTTTCCTTGAGCCATGCTTTAAATATATTTTTTTTGATATATCCCAGTAGCCTTTTTTTTGTGTGATTTCTTGAATTTTTTCCCTAGCTTCTCTAGATGTTTTAGAAATATCAACTATTGGTTTAATGTATTCTAATTTTGAGTATTCTTTATTATTAAATTTGCTTAGTAACCAAGGCTCATGAATAAAAGTATCAGTTACTTTTTTTAATTCTGGTACCCATTTTTTTATAAATTTACCATTAGGGTCGTGATCTTTGCCCTGCTTAATAGGATTGTAGATTCTATTGGTATTTATAGAGGTTGTTCCAGACTGCATTTGACATTGATTCCAATGTATTCCAGGCTCATAATCTATAAACTTTTTTGCTAATTCTGATCCTGAATCTTGCCAAGGTAACCACAAATTATAACTTGCAAAAGACATGAGCATTGCGCGCATTCTAAAGTTAATCCATCCATTAAAGTTTAATGAACGCATACAAGCATCTATAAAAGGAAAACCAGTATTGCCTCGACTCCATAAAACAAGTAATTCAGTTTTATTAGTTCTAATATTTTGAAAATAAGGATGGAAATCTTGGAATTCTAATTCTGGTTCACTTTCAAGTTTCTGAATAAAATGACAATGCCAAGTTAATCTACTCTTCAACATTCTTGAATTATTATTTTTATATAAATTTGCTTGATAAAAAATCTCTTTCAATGAAAGACATCCCCAACTAATATAAGGAGATAATCTTGAGCAGCTATCAAAAGATTTTTCTGGGCTTGAAATATCTTTTGAATATGAATTTAATTTTTCTTTAAAAAAATACTCCATCCTTTCAAGGCCTTTTTTTCTTCCTCCTTTTAATCTTCCTTTACATTCGTCTTTTTTAAAAGAAAATATTTTTTCGTCGGGTATTTCCCCAGCATCAAAATCAATTCGATTAATTTTTAATGGGCCTTTAATTAATCCCCTGGATGTATTTTTTGCCCATCTCTTTGACCACTCATCCCTATTTATATTTCCTCTAAATACAGAAAACTGTAAATATTCTTTCCAAATTATTTTTTTATTTGAAGCCCATAATTTTACTTCTTGATCTCTTTTATAAGTAAGCCAATCTCCAGTTTCTTGATGGCTATATATACCCATTATATTAAATTTGGAACTAATTTCTTCAAAGATTTCAATTACATTTCCTGTTCTTATTACTAGTGGTTGACCTTTTTCTTTAAGTGAATTTCTTAAATCTAATACACTTTCCTTACAAAATTGCCATTGCCTTCTTGAATGAGTTTT
>CACGIB010000028.1 GCA_902573045.1 uncultured Prochlorococcus sp. | reverse complement strand
AGACAGGCTACTAAAGATGCCGGAAAGATTGCAGGCTTAGAAGTTCTCAGAATTGTTAATGAGCCAACTGCTGCAGCTTTAGCTTATGGTTTGGATAAAGAAAATGAAAAAATTCTTGTTTTTGATTTAGGAGGAGGAACATTTGATGTTTCAGTTATTGAAGCTGGTGATGGAGTAACTGAAGTTCTATCTACATCTGGAGATACACATTTAGGTGGTGATGATTTTGATAGATGTATAGTAGATCATTTAGCCAGTACTTTTAAATCAAATGAGGGAATTGATCTTAGACAAGATAAACAAGCTTTGCAAAGACTCACTGAAGCTGCAGAAAAAGCAAAAATTGAGCTTTCAAATGCTACTCAAAGTGAAATAAATTTACCTTTTATTACAGCAACGCCTGAAGGACCAAAACATTTGGATTTGAATCTTACTAGAGCGAAGTTCGAGGAATTAGCAGCTTCTTTAATTGATAGGTGCAAGACTCCAGTTGAGAGAGCTATAAGTGATGCAAAAATTTCTACTAGTGAAATTGATGAAGTTGTAATGGTTGGAGGTTCATCTAGAATTCCTGCTGTTTTAGATTTAGTTAAAAAAATAATAGGTAAAGAACCAAATCAAACTGTTAATCCAGATGAGGTAGTAGCTGTTGGAGCCGCAATCCAGGGAGGAGTTTTAGCAGGAGAGGTTAAAGATATATTGTTGCTCGACGTTACTCCACTTTCCTTAGGTGTAGAGACTTTAGGTGGAGTAATGACAAAAATGATAAATCGAAACACTACAGTGCCTACTAAGAAATCCGAAACATATTCAACTGCTGTTGATGGTCAAACAAATGTAGAAATACATGTTTTACAGGGTGAAAGAGAAATGGCTTCTGATAATAAAAGTTTAGGAACTTTTAGATTGGATGGTATACCTTCCGCACCAAGGGGTGTGCCTCAAATTGAAGTTACATTTGATATTGATGCAAATGGTATTCTTAGTGTTACTGCTAAGGATAAAGGAAGTGGTAAAGAGCAAAGTATTTCTATCACTGGTGCTTCTACTCTATCTGATAATGAAGTTGAGAAAATGGTAAAAGATGCTGAATCTAATGCATCTGCAGATAAAGAAAAAAGAGAAAAAATTGATTTAAAAAATCAAGCTGAAACTCTTGTGTATCAGACAGAAAAGCAACTTAGCGAGCTGGGAGACAAAATTGATGCAGCAGCAAAGTCTAAAGTTGAAGAAAAAAGTAATGCCTTAAAAGAGGCAACTTCAAAAGAAGATTATGAATCAATGAAAAAACTTCTTGAAGAACTTCAGCAAGAACTTTATGCAGTTGGGTCATCAGTTTATCAGCAACCTGGTAATCAGCCACCATCACCAGGAGCACCGGGCGGTTCTGATCAGAGTGATTCAAACGAAAAAGGTGGAGATGATGTAATTGATGCTGACTTTACTGAAACAAAAGATTAATAAAGGTAATTTTTAACTTCATTAGTAACCCATTTAGAACAAGCCGGAGCCAGTAAAATCCCATTTTTATAAAAACCTGTACATATAATTAGTCCATCTTTAAGATTTTTCATTATTGGTGAAGGTTCACCATCTGGCCTTGACCTTATTCCGAACCATTTTTTAGAAATTTTTCCTTTCATCAGCCAATTTGGTTGTTTATCGAGAAAATTTGTAAGCTTTTCGAATGTATTTTCTTCTGGCTTAGTACTATATTCATCAGTTGATCCAATAATTAGCTTATTGTTTGATTTTGGAATTATATTTTTACCATTTATGTTGAATTGTTTTGGCAGCGATAATAAATCAACTTCTGCATCATTTATCTCAATTTCTATAGCTTGACCTAAAACAGGTTTTAATTTGATGTTTTGAGATAGGCTACTTATTAAATCAATCGCTTTTAGTGAATTACATAAAATAACCATGTCAGATTTGATGTTTTCATTATTCCTTATTGTAGAAATCCATTGATTGTTTGATTTTCTTATTTTTATTATTTCTTCTCGCAAATAATTTACTTTTTTATGTTTTAGATATTGATCTAATGTTTGAAGTAAAGAAAAAGGATTTATTCTTCCATCTTTGAACGAGATCATTCCTTTTATATTTGTTGCTTGGAAGGCTTTATTAATATTCTTGATAAATATTGAGTCTCTTTCTAAAATTCGCAAGTTTTGATCATTATTTTCATAAACAAATTTCTCTAATTTTTTAAACTTTTCTTCATCTGTAGTTAGTTGTATTAATGGTTTTTCGATATTTAATTCACAATTAAATTTTTGCAGGAATGTAATCCATTGTGGCCATAATTCAATGCTCTGTTTCCTGAGATCCCAGCTTCTACCTCTTCTTTTTTGATACATATTACCCATTAGTAAGCCTAAAGCTGCATTGCTACTATTTTGGTGTTGAGCTGGATCTATTATCGTTACCTGGAAACCTAATTCTGATAATTCTAAGGCGTTAAATTTTCCAATAATCCCTGATCCAATAATAACTATGTGTGCTTTTTGAAAATTTTCTTTTAAGCTGTTCATTGATATATTAGATATACTTGCTTATTTGACTTAATAGTTAAAGATTTTTTGGAACATCCTTCAATTATATTCAAAATTGTTTGTCCTGATCGTCCTGGTCTTGTAAGTCTACTTACAAGTTGGATTTCAAATCACGGTGGCAACATAAAACATTCTGATCATCATACAGATCAAGATGCAGGATTATTTCTTAGTCGAATTGAATGGAATAGTAACAATGAATTTTTTAATAGAGATGAAATTTATAAAGAATTTGAAAAAATTGCAGATGAAGTAAATGGAAAATTTAACGTTAATTATTCTGATGAAATTCCAAATGTTGCTATTTTCGTGAGTAAACAAAATCATTGTTTGATTGATTTACTTTGGCGAGTAAGAAATGGAGAACTCAAAATGAAAGTCCCTTTAATAATTTCAAACCATTCTGATCTTGAAAATATTGCAAATGATTTTAATGCAAAATTTGTCCATATTGATACCTTTAAAACTGATAAATCTATTGTTGAAGATCAATTTTTAAATTTATTAAAAGAATATGACATTGATCTTGTTGTATTAGCCAAATATATGCAAATTTTGAGTGACTCTTTTTTAAAAAAGTTTTCTTCAATAATAAATATTCATCATTCTTTCTTACCTGCTTTTAAGGGCGGGCAACCATATCATCGAGCTTGGAAGAGAGGCGTTAAATTAATCGGTGCTACTGCTCATTATGTTACTGAAGATCTTGATGAAGGCCCGATAATAGAGCAATGTACAGTTAATGTAAGTCATAGGGATGAAGTTGATGATTTGATTAGAAAAGGAAGAGATATTGAAAGAATAGCTTTAGCAAGAGCAGTTAGATTACATATAAATCATCAAGTATTTGTCTATAACAGCAAAACTGCTGTTTTTGATTGAAGATAGTTTCTTAGTCTTCTAATTCTATTTTTATTTGTCTTTCATAAATTGATTCTTCATTAAAAGCTCTTGCTACCAAGAAACTGGCAATGCAGCTGATTAACACAGGTTTCATTATTAATAAATTTTTTGTTAAAGCAAAAGCTAAAAACATTGCTGTTATTGGCGTTCGCGAACATCCTGCTACGAAAGCTCCCATTCCCGCAAAAATGTATGTACTTGGTGCATGTCCTGTAGCAATTTCTACCCAGCTCCCCATTATTAGTCCGATTGACCCTCCTAAAGTAAGCATTGGATAGAATAATCCTCCAGGAGCTCCGGATGCTGCAGCTAAACCTGTCGTGATAAATAGTACTAAAACTGCCAATAAAGCAATTCCAATACTTGTATTTTGTTCAGCTATTATTTTCTGTAATTCATCTAAATGATGAAATGTACTGGGTAAACATGAATAGATACTTCCTAAAATAAGTCCACAGATACTCATTTTTAAAACAAATTTATTTTTATACCACTTTTTCCCAAGATTTTGCATTAACAAAACATATCTGCTGTACAATTCTGCAAATATCCCAATAATTATTCCTAGTAAGACTAAGTAAATAAAATCTACAGGTAAGAAAAAAACTGATGGGTCATATTCTTTTTGAATCAAAAATCCGAGGTTAAAATCAAAGCCTCCTGCTTTAGGATCTAAACCTAAAGCTTGAATAATATCAGCAGATGAATCTGCAATAAAAGTTGTAATTACTACTAATAATAAAATTACTGGTCTAGCAGAGTTTAATAACTCCTCTATTGCATAGATAAACCCTCCTAATGGAGCGCTAAATACTGCAGCTATTCCAGCACCACCACCTGCTGCTACAATTACTCTTCTGAAAGCTGTAGGAGCTTTGAGCCACTTGGCCATTTGCCAAGCTACGGATCCTCCCATTTGAACTGATGGACCTTCTGGACCCAAAGGGAATCCACTACCAATCGCAATAATTCCTGATATGAGCTTTACTAATCCTACTTTTAAATTCATTGGAACTTTTTTATGTCTTAAGAAACCCATGATTTGACTGACGCCTGAACCTTTTGCGGCAGGTGCTATATTTTTGATCAAATATCCTGCAATAGCTCCTCCTAGAGCTCCAAAAATAGGTAAGACCGCAATAGATGGGAATTGGTCTAATAATGCTAATCTCCAATTATTAATAAAATAGATTCCAGTTTTAAAAGATATGCTTGTAATCGAAGCCCCAAGACCCGTTAATAAGAGCGAAAATACAACGACTAGAGATCTTTGTTTTAATAATTTTTTGATGCTACGAGAAGAATTATTACTTGTTTTTTGAATATTATCTTTTATAAAGTTTGGCATGGTCCATGATTACTTTGTCAAGCTGAAATCGGGTATTTCATCAAATTGAAGATAGCGATAAAGTTCATTTGAATATGGATTAATTTTATTTTTAGTAATATCCTGATATTCTTCTATTTCAGGTATCTTGCCAAGCAGTGCGCAAACTGCTGCTAATTCAGCGCTGCCTAAAAAGACTTGTGCATTCTTGCCAAGTCTATTGTCAAAATTTCTTGTACTAGTAGAAAATACTACGGAACCTTCATCTACTCTGGCTTGATTTCCCATACATAAAGAACAGCCCGGTAACTCTAACCTTGCACCACAATCTTCAAAAATTTTATAGTAACCTTCAGCTTTTAGAGTTTCTTCATCCATCTTTGTTGGTGGACAAATCCATAATTTAGCTTTTAAATTTTGTACTCCTTCAAGAACTTTTGCAGCTGCTCTGTAATGACCAATATTTGTCATGCAAGAACCTATAAAAACCTCGTCAATATTAGTATTTGCAACATCAGTGATTTCTTTTACATTATCTGGATCATTAGGGCAAGCAACTATTGGTTGTGTTACTTTTGCTAAATCAATTTCAATGATTTCTTCATACTGAGCGTTTGAATCTGGTTGAATTAATGATGGTTTTTTTAACCAATTTTTCATATCATTTATTCTTCTTGAAATCGATTTTGAATCTTCATAATTACCCTCGATCATTTTTTCTAACAGGCAAATATTGCTTTTTAAATATTCTTGAACAGTTTCTTGGGATAAAAGTATTGTGCTACCAGCGCATGAGCGTTCTGCAGTAGCATCAGTAAGTTCAAAAGCCTGTT
>CACGIB010000027.1 GCA_902573045.1 uncultured Prochlorococcus sp. | reverse complement strand
ACTTCTTTTCCTTTTTTAGTTTTTTTTGTAGGTTCATTAATTGGTTTCTTAATATTAAATTGGCATCCAGCAAAAGTTTTTATGGGTGATTCAGGAAGTACTTTTCTTGGATGTATTTATGCGGGACTTATATTAATGTCAAATAATTTCGAATTATCTTTTAAGTTTATTCTAATTGGAACACCTTTATTTGCAGATTCTATTTTATGTATTTTAAGAAGATATTTTAATAAACAAAATATTTTCAAGCCACATAAAGAGCACTTATATCAAAGACTTCATAGAAATGGATGGTCTCATTCCAAAGTATCAATAACATATATCTTAGGAAGTATTTTATTAGCTTTAACAGCTTACTTTTGTAATTTAAGCATTACTATCTTAGTTGCAACATTAGAAATTATTATTGGAATAGTTTTTGATAGGGTTTTTGCCTTAAAATTTAAGAAGTGATTATCTAAAGATCAAAACCCCAAATTGAAATGAAAAATCTTAATAATCTTATTCTCAATATTTTAAATCTTAATATTTATGTAAGAAGATCTTTTATGTTAATAATTGACTTTTTTTCCTTAATTTTTTCTTATGTATTATGCCTAAATATTATTTATGGAATAAATTTCTTTTCTATTTCATCAAGCTTATTAATTAGAGGAACTTTATTAGCACTTATCGGTATTTGCGTTTTTATTTCTCTTGGGCAGTATAGAAGTTTAACAAGATTTTTCAATGGTTCTAACCTATATAGACCAATATTTAGGAATATCTTTGTTATCGCATTTGCAAAATTAATTTTTTCTCTGTTTAACGAAAATCAAACATTACCTTTTTGGCTCCTTCTATTTCTAATATCTAGTTGTTTTACAGTATTTACAAGAATCTTTATATGCGATTTTATTTTTTTTCTAAAAAGAAATGAGCAATTATCTCCTAAAAACATTGCAATATATGGAGCTGGGAATGCAGGCGCTCAACTAGCAAATTCTCTAAAATTTTCTTCATCTACTATTAAAATTAAATTTTTCATCGACGATGATCCATCTTTATGGAGGAGAAATATAAATGGTATAAAAATATTGCCTACAAATAAAATAGAAGAATTTAAAAATGAAATAGATCAAATATTTTTGGCTATTCCTTCTTTATCTCCAACTTCAAAAAGAAAAATTTTTAATAAATTAACTTCACAAGGCTTCGAACTTCTAATAATCCCTTCAATTGAAGAGATTACCAGAGGTAAAGCAAAAATAGATTCTGTTAGATCAATAAAAATTGAAGATTTGCTTTCAAGAAATACAATAACTTCTGACCCAAGACTTTTTGGTCCAGGTATTTTCGGTAAAGCAATATGTGTTACTGGAGCAGGCGGTTCAATTGGATCAGAGATTTGCAGGCAAATTATAAGCTTAAACCCAAGCAAACTTGTATTATTAGATATTTCTGAACATAATCTTTATTTAATACATAAAGAATTAACTAATAAAAAAATTCCTAAAAGTAAAATAATTCCTGTTCTAGGTTCTGCTTCAAACCTGAAAATAATTGAAAAAACAATGAAAGATCATAATATACAAGTTTTATACCATGCTGCAGCATATAAACACGTACCTTTAGTAGAATCAAATGCTCTAGAGGGTCTATATAACAACATTTTTACTACAAAAACCATTTGCGAAATAGCAGATAAATTATCTATTAAAGAAATAATACTTTTATCTTCAGATAAAGCGGTCAGACCCACCAGCATAATGGGAGTATCCAAACGCATTTCGGAACTTATCTTCCAAGCCTATGCAGAAAAAACAACCCAAGATGTAAATTCTAATAGTAAATTCTCAATGGTTAGGTTTGGCAATGTACTTGGATCATCAGGATCAGTTGTGCCTCTTTTTAAAGAGCAAATTGCATCAGGAGGTCCCTTATCTATTACTCATAAAGACGTAACTAGATATTTCATGACAATTCCTGAAGCAGCACAATTAGTGATACAAGCTTCTTACCTTTCTCAAGGAGGAGAAATATTTCTTCTAGATATGGGAGAGCCTGTAAAAATAATTGATTTAGCAGCTCAGATGATTAAGCTTAGTGGTAAAACTATTAAAAATAAAGATAACTTAGATGGTGATTTAGATATAGTATTTACAGGATTAAGACCTGGGGAGAAATTGTATGAAGAACTCATTATTGACGCTAAGTCTGAGTCAACTATTCACCCTTTAATATTTAAGGCGAATGAAAATTATATCCCATTCGACGAATTAATACCTGCTTTAAATGATCTTGAAGATAAAATATTATCTTTTGAGCTTGGTAATACCCTCCAAATTTTAAAGAAACTCGTACCTGAATGGAATACTGAAAACTCAAATATTGTCAAAAAAAATATAAAAAATTAATTTATTTGAAGTTCATTTAGGCAAGCATCTAAAATTCGTTGACTTGATTTACCATCGCCATATGGATTTTTAGAATTGGACATTTTTTTATAAATTTCATCATCATTTAACAATAAATTAATCTCCTGATAGATACTTTCTCGCTTTGGAGGGATTAATTTAGCACTTCCCGAATTTATGCCTTCTATTCTTTCGGTATTCAATCTAGCTACCAAAACAGGTTTTCTGAAAGTAGGTGCCTCTTCCTGAATACCTCCCGAATCAGTTATGACGAAATAACATTTTTTTAAAATTGAAATTAAATCTAAATAGTTTAATGATTCTCTAAGAATTACTTTATTACTTTCGCCAAGAATTTTAATAATAGGTTCTCTCACTAATTTATTTGGATGCATTGGCACTACAACTCTTAAGTTTTGATTTTCATCAACTGCTTGCAATAGCCCTTGGCATATTTCCGTCAAATTAGACCAATTTTCTCGTCTATGAATTGTAACAAGAATTAATTTATTCTTCTCAAAATCTACATTTTCAAGTTTAAATTTATTTTGAATATTGGATATATATAGAAGTGCATCAATTACGGTATTACCAGTATTAATTATCTTACCTATTATTTTTGAGGATATTAGATTTTCTTCCGCAAGTTTTGTTGGTGCAAAATGCAACTTAGCAATTTGAGAAATAAATCTCCTATTAGCTTCTTCAGGAAAAGGAGAATAAATTTGATCTGTTCTTAAACCAGCCTCTACATGAGCTACTGGTATTTTCTTATAAAAAGCGGCCAAAGCAGCCGCATAAGCTGTAGTTGTATCGCCTTGAACTATAACTATACTTGGTAAAAAAGTAGAAAATTCTTTATCAAGTTTTTGTAAAATTGAACACGTCAACTTTGTTAAAGATGGAGCCTCTGTCATTACATTAAAATTTTCATCTACTTCTATATCAAAAATCTTTAAAATATCAAGAACCAAATCTCTGTGTTGACCACTTAATAAAATCCTAACTCTAATAAACTTACTTTTTTTGAAGGCATTTATTACTGGTGCTAACTTGATCGCCTCTGGCCTAGTACCAAATATAAAAGTTACTAATGGTTTATTTATCATAAATTTATTAACTTATAATCTCAGTTTATTCTTATTTTTTTCATCATGATAACAATCAATTGTTTTCATTAAACCTTTTTTAAGACTAATTTTGGGTATCCAACCAATTTTTTTAATTCTTTCAATATTTAATAATTTTTTTGGTGTGCCATCTGGTTTTGTTTTGTCCCATAAAATTTCTCCTTTGAAACCTATTATTTCAGAAATTAAATATGCTAAATCATAAATACTAATATCAACTCCAGAACCTACGTTTAAAAAATATAAGGGTTCTCCTAAATTATTTTTTGGAGCATTCTTCAAATTAGGATTCCATTTTTCAAGCGCGAAAACACAAGCACGCGCTAAATCATCAACATATAAGAATTCTCTTTTTGGTGATCCACTTCCCCAACAAGTAACTGATGGACTATCTGCCATTTTGGCCTGATCAAACTTTCTAATAAGAGCTGGTATTACATGACTATTCTCTTTATGATAGTAATCTCCACTACCATAAAGATTTGATGGCATTAAACTTATCGCATCAAAACCAAACTGTCTGTTTAAACTTTCACAAAGCTTTATCCCAGCAATCTTTGCTAGTGCATACCATTGATTTGTAGGTTCCAAAGATCCAGTTAAAAGATCATCTTCATAGATTGGTTGATTTGAAAATTTTGGATATATGCAACTGCTTCCTAAAAATAATAATCTTTTTACTTTTGAATGAAAAGAATTTTCAATAATATTATTTTGAATCTTTAGGTTTTCTAGCAAAAAGTCTGCAGGATAAGAATTATTAGCAACAATTCCTCCTACTTTAGCAGCGGCAATTATTGTCACATCTGGCTTATTTAAATCAAACCAATTCCTAACCGAAGAAGTGTCTGTTAAATCGAGAACATTTCTTGATACAACTATTATATTTTTATAACCAGAATTATTTAGTTCTCTAAATATTGCTCTACCAACCATGCCATTATGGCCTGCAAGAAATATTTTATCCTCTTTTTGAATAAGCTTTTCCATATTTTAAAAACTACAAAAAATTAAATGTTACTTTTTTTTGAGACTTTAAAGCCCTTTTTCTTTAAAAAAGCTTCCTTTTCAGCCTCTTCAGAATCATTTTCGACCATATCAGAAACTAATTCCTCTAAGGTCGTTTTTGGTTGCCAACCCAATATCTTATAGGCTTTTGATGCATCACCTAACAAAGATTCAACTTCAGTAGGTCTAAAATAATTCTTATCTATTCTTATAACAACATCTCCATTATCACCTCTAATACCTACTTCATTGATACCACTTCCTTCCCAAATAATAGGTGGTTTATTTTTATCCTTATCTCCCCATCCTAATTTTTCTGCAGTTAACTCAATAAATCGCCTTACACTTTCTTGACGCCCTGTCGCAATTACAAAATCTTCGGGTTTATCAAGTTGAAGCATTCTCCATTGCATTTCAACATAATCTTTCGCATGTCCCCAATCTCTTTTTGAATCCAAATTGCCCATAAACAAAGTTTTTTCCAAGCCTTTTTCTATCCTTGACAATCCTCTAGTGATTTTACGAGTAACAAATGTTTCGCCTCTTCTAGGACTTTCATGATTAAACAATATTCCATTACAGGCATAAATCCCATATGCCTCTCTATAGTTAAGAGTAATCCAATATGCATATAATTTAGCTACTCCATAGGGACTTCGAGGATAAAAATTAGTAAGTTCAGTTTGAGGAGATTCCTGCACAAGGCCATAAAGTTCACTTGTACTTGCTTGATAAATTCTTGTCTTTTTCTCTAATTTTAAAAGTCTAATAGCTTCAAGGATTCTCAGAGTCCCAAGTGCATCACAATTAGCTGTATACTCAGGAGAATCAAAGCTTACTGCAACATGGCTTTGAGCCCCTAAATTATATATTTCATCAGGCAAAATTTCTTCAATTATTCTTATCAAGTTTGTACTATCTGTTAAATCTCCATAATGCAAGAAAAAGCTCTTTTTTTCCTCATGAGTGTCTTGATATAAATGATCTATTCTTGCGGTATTAAAAAGGGAAGATCTCCTTTTAAGTCCATGTACTATATAATTTTTGCTAAGCAAAAACTCAGCTAGATAACTCCCATCTTGTCCAGTAATACCTGTGATTAATGCTACTTTTCTACTTTTTTTCATATAAAATAACTTTTTATCATTTTACTATATGTTTAGGAATATAATTCGTACAATTTTTTTTTATGATTTTTTCTAATTTATTTATAAATATTTTTAAAAATTTTATCTCGAAATATAGGAATATTTATTTAATTACTTTTCTTTTATAATTTAATATGCATTATCAAAAATGATTGAGCCCCTACTTTGCATTATTTGATCATAAATAAGAAAATCTTCTTTATATGGTTCGATTTCTTTAAGTCTCTCTGTTACTGCAGTATATAAACTCGAATCAATATCATATTTATTTGAATTAATAAAGGGTAATTTTTTATTACTTATTTTGTTGATATTTAAAAATAAATAAAAACTTTTAAGGCCATCATTATCCAAACTAAATAAATTAACTTTTTGCTTACTTTCACTGCAAATAAACCATGACTGCGGTTTAAGAAATAAGTTAATGTTTATTACCAAGGATAAATCATCTGAATTTATTAATTTATCCAAAGACGGAAATTTCTCGAAGAATAGTAGACTAGTTGTATCG
>CACGIB010000026.1 GCA_902573045.1 uncultured Prochlorococcus sp. | reverse complement strand
TTATAAGTAACTTGCTCTTGATTACTATAATTTTGTGTTGTTTTCTTATCCTTGCTGAATGATTTAATTAATATTGTAGAAGTGATTATTATTATTAGTATGATTAGTAAATCTCCAACAGTAATCCCTCTCTCCTTAAGATTCATAATTAAACATATATTTTGTTTAAATATAGCCTTTTTTATTTGATAAACTAATATTTTTAACAAACGTGCTAAAAATATATATTAAGGAAATATAAAAAGAATATAAAAAAATAAAGACTATATTCTTTTGACTCATATAAAAAAAATAGGTCAATTACTTATATGGAAGTCAAAAAAAAATTTAGTAGTTCTAATACTCCTGATTTTTTCTCTAAAGAAATGATTATCACAAAAAAATCACTTAACGAAAATCAACTCAAGTTTACTTATCAAAAACAGCTAATCTCAGATCTAGATTATAAGCACAAAGAATGGTCAAAATCGATTGACAGAAAATTTTAAAAGCTTTTGTTTATTATATTTAAAAGTTTATTCCTTTTATTTATATTTTCCTCTTCCCAATGAAGTGTTACTTCATCATTAATAATAGGTTTTGCTTCATAAGCTAAATACCAAAGAATAAATCCGGCAGGTAATATTAAAATATGCATAGCAAAATTAGTTGACTTAAATTAAATATAGTGCAACACTTATAATGTGCAAGTGTGACACTAATTTTTTTTAATTATGCCCTCCTCGAGGAAAAGAATTGGTTTTTTGCCAAGTGAAGAAGTTCATGAAATTATTGAAAAATTGTGCACCGCTAATGAATTTAGTCAGTCAAAGGTTACAGGTTTATTGGTCGAGGAGGCGCTGAGGTCTCGAGGAGTATTAAATCAATCTTTTGATCAAGAAACATTCTCTGATAATAATAAATCTCTGCTAAATGTGGACGACTATGAAGTTAATAAAAAAGTATTATCTGATGATATCAAAATGATGCATGAATTTATTGAGTTTAAGTATTTTAAGAAAATTATGAAGCGAAATAATAATATTATTGAATAAATAGTGTCACACTATTAATGTTTATATGAGAATGCTTTTCAATGGAATGTAGAAATTAAGCTAAGAAAAACAAATTTTGATTATTTCTAATCAACTTCTTAAAGAGGGATCCAAAATAAATTGAATCTTTAAAAATTCAGCGGACTAAATCCTCGTTGAGATATTAACCTTAATTCACCTTAAAAAAATAGCAATAAAAAAATATAAATACAATAAGTATGTAAATTTACTTTTGATTTAAAATTGGAATATAAAAATTCTTAATATAAATGGCATTAAGTGAATTAAATGAAGATACACAGGATCAAATATGTGATCTTCTTGAAAATCTTCAGCAAATAGAGAAACTTAAAAATAAAGATATACGAATTTTGCTTGATAAGATAGTTAGAAAATATGGAGGAAAAGTAGTAAATAAATGAAACGCTTATTAATCCCATTATTAGTTTTGCTTACTTTACCAAGTGTTGTTCATAGCTCCCACTTGAATAATAAGAGAGAACTTACAATCACCTCAGAAAGCACTAGGGAATCTATCGAGTTGGCAAAATACCTTAAAGATAATGGAGTAGTTAAATATTCAGCATATTGGTGTCCTAATTGCCTTAATCAAGGTGAATTATTTGGTAAGCAAGCTTATAGAGAACTTAATATAGTTGAATGTGCAAGAGATGGCATAAACAGTCAAACTCAATTATGCATTGATAAAAAAATTAAAGGGTTTCCCACATGGGAAATAAATGGGAAATTAATTTTAGGTGTAGTTTCACTAAAAGAATTATCAAAGTTGACTGGATTTAAGAATTAAGGAATATGTAAGAGATTAATTGCTAGATATTAAAGGTTATTTCTTGAGTCCCTGTTATACAACCTCCACCTGGATAATTAATTACTTTTTTTGAAATAAATCCAATACTTATAGCAACTATTCCTATAACAAATACAGCTCTTGATCTTTTGCTTGAGATGAGATATTTCATTGGGTATTCTTAATTATTAAACATTAGGGATTATTAGATTATTACGTGGATTTATTTGTTAAAAAATTACAAGTAAGCCTAAATCTATAATTTTTTAAAATAATTTTTAGATATAATAAGATATATTGATAATCTTTAATCAATAAATGCTTATATATCTTTTTTCAGTATTTTTAGTTTGTATTTGACAGCCTTTTTAAACTTAAAATGAGACTTTTCTTTTTTTATGAAAAATAAAGAATTTAATGTGACTCAAGGAATGGCTTTGTTACTTTTGAGGCCATTAAATTTACCCGCTAACTACGTCCTTAATCTGATAATTTATATAACTAACTCTAGTAACAATATTGGATACTAAGAGTCTTCCCCAATTGGTTTGGTTCTCCTCCAACCTTGAGGGATTAACTTTTTCCATTCATCTCTAGCTTTATCAACTTTAAGTTCTTCTCTGGTTCTCATAAGAGGCGGTTCTTCTACTAAAACATTAAGAATTCTTCCAGATTCAATAAACATATATTCAAAAAATTTATCTTTACTATGATTATTCTTTGAATACCTTTTAACCCTTGAACGATTCGAATTTATAAGCCAAAATTTACTGTCAATCTTAACTATTTTATGTTTTCTCAATTGGAGCCATTGTTATCCCTTTGCTGATGAGTTGTTCATGATATAGCTCTGCCTGTTCAAGATTGCCTCTCCATACCTCCGCCGATCCTGTCTTGTCAACTTTGATGGTTAGATCCCATGCCCTTTTTTCACTCATGCTTGGGATTATTGTTAGAAGACAATTTGCTACATGCTGAAAAGTATTAAAATTGTCATCAAGAACTATAACTCTTGCTTCTGGATATTTTGTTTTAGATTTCTTTGGATCTAAGACTGTGCCGAGTGAATTAAACATTATTGTCTTTAATAGTTTAATTAAATTAAAATTTCACCTATGTTCTTCAATTGAAAAGTATTGAAAATGTCTCGAGCGTGACTTGAACACGCGACCTGCGGGCTATGAATCCGCCGCTCTAACCAGCTGAGCTACCGAGACATGGAAATATTGTAAGGCATTGGTTGTACTTAATTACCATTTTGAAAATTTATTTGTTTGTGGGCCTCATATATAGCAATTCCACATGCCACGGAAAGGTTTAGACTTCTAACACCTTTTTGATCATTGTTTCCAGTCTGTATATTCGGCATAAATATTGATATTAAAAAATCGCTTTTATCAATAATGGAATCTGGTAATCCTGAATCTTCTCTCCCAAATAGCAAAATATCATCTTGCTTAAATTTAAAATCCTTCAAATATAATCCATTTTTTTTACTAAAAGAAATTATTCTTTTTGTTGATTTTGACTCTAAAAATTTTTCAGAATTCTCATACTTATTAACAGTAACTAGAGGCCAATAGTCTAATCCTGCTCTTTTTAAATATTTATCTTCTAGTTTAAAACCCAATGGCTCTATAAGATTTAAAGGTATATTAAACGCAGCACATGATCTGGCAATATTACCAGTGTTTTGTGGGATTCTAGGTTCAAATAGAGCGACTTCCAATTTTAAGTAGGTATTTCAATACTTATTTCATCTAATTTGATTGCTCTGCCGTTTATAGCCAGCCAAT
The DNA here is from genome assembly GCA_902573045.1 of uncultured Prochlorococcus sp. Next base: position 3,770 of record CACGIB010000026.1, on the reverse strand, counting down.
TATCTTTTGATATTTTGGTTATTCTCTTTTGAAGTTCGCCGATTCTTTCAATATATGTATTACCAATTTTATATTCAGAGACCAAACTCCAACCTACTTGTTCTCCAACAATAATTGTTATGCTTTTTCTTTTCATTAAGAGACTTATAAGTGAATTCATTTTTGTTGACCATTCATTTTGTTCGTTGCCAATACTTTTCATAACGAATCCGCCAATAGAATCTATTAATAATGGACCTTCTTCTTTCCTTAATGTTTTTAATATATCTGTCGTTTCTATTAATTTCCAATCTTTTGGCCTTCTTTTTCGATGCAAATTAATTTTATCTTGCCATTCTTTATCATCCAAATTGTTTTCAGATAAGGCAACATATGATAACTTTTTTACCTCCTTCGCAAGATGCTCCGCGAATTCGCTTTTGCCACTCTTTGTCCCCCCTGTAATAAAAACTATATAAGATGAATATTCACTAATACTTAAATCCTTGGAATTCATAAATTCTCTATTATTTAGAGAAATACCACCATGTTGCTAAAGGAATAATTGTAGCAGCAATTAATAAACCTATAACTATATAAGTAGCAGTTGAACTCTCAGTATCTTTTGATCTCATAGAGTTAAAATTTGGATCTACTACAGGGTTATCAATAGATGAAGGCTGACTTTTTTCGTAATTTATAACAGTCTTCTGTTGAGCAATACCAAAATATTTATTTATGTTTATATTAGGAATTTTATTTGCGTATGTTGCCGAGGGGTTAAGAATAAAAATTAAGCCAGTAAAGATAAAAGTAAGAATATATTTATTGATGTTTAAGTTCATTTTAAAACGTTTTGGTTAATTATATATTAAAAACAATATGATTGAGTAATTTTAAATGTACTAAACAATATAATATTTGCATAATTTAATTAGAAATAACATATTTAAAATATGGGATTCAATGGGAAATCATTAATATTAATCGGTGCCATACTCTTTATTTTTCAGATAGCAAATTTCATTTCTATAGAAACAATCACTCCTGAGCTTGAAAGAGCACAAGTGATAGCCGCAATAGCTTCATTAATTATTATTTTGATAGGTTTTTTATTTAAACAATTCGAACCATTAGCTGGTGAGAAGGCTGCTTTAAAAGGAGAAAATAAGTTTCTCTTCGATAGAAACATGCCGGATGAAGTTATTGATGAACTTGCATGGGGTTCTGAAGCAATATTAACTTCTACTGCAGCAGCAGCAATATTAATCCACAATGATGGCGTTAATATATTGAGGAGGGGAATCACTTCAAGTAATGATTTTAAACCTGGGGAAACTTGTCTGAGATCTATAAAAGATATGAAATTAATATCATTAGCAAACACTAAATTTTATCCTGGAAGAGATGAATTTTTTAATTTTTGTGCCGAAATTCCATCTATCTTAGTTGTCCCTATAAATAGTAAGGCTTTTATATTGATTGGAGGCTGGAGTGCTAAGTGTTTTACTAAGTCTGATGAAAAATGGATTAATAACTGGTCCAAAAAAATTAATAATATTTTTTCAAAAAATAAAATTTAAAAATAAATTATTGATTTTACTCTTTTATCTTTTGCTTTAAAACTTACTGATTCAGTAGTTAAATTATAGTAAGCGTTTTCTGAATTTATTTCATATTTATTTTCGTTATTTTCATCTTTTATTATGTATTTTACTGGATTGAAAAATTCAATTATGTTATCTGAACCCAATATGGCTTTTCCTGAATTTAAGATGATATTTTGATTTTCAAATCTTATATTACCCTCTAATAGATAGTTAGTATTTTCTATATTCCAAATAAAATTATCAGCAAATAAAAAATCCCCATTTTTTTTAAGAGTTTTTAATTTAACATTTCCTTTCAATTTCAGGAGTTTATTGTTATCTGATAATGTAGATTCTTCTGAACTAATAATATATTTAGTTTCTTCCCCATTGAGAATATTAATGATAGGGTTTTTTAATTTGAATTTTAATTCAATATTGTCATAACTTGAATTTGGACTGGTAATTGAATATATTTTATCTCCACTATTAGAGAAAATAGTCATATCTAAACTTTCTATTTTTTGACTTACTTTATTTTCATCAATTAAATTTGGGGCGCAACCAAGCATAAATAATGGAAGTAAAATAATTAATCTATAAATGTTGCTCATACTCCAGTTTATTTATGATTGGAGTTGGTTTAGGAAGACTTGAGTTACTTACTAATAAGCCCCATGTTAATTGTTGTTTCCAAGGAATTTCTTCTCTGTATATAGAACCAAGTTGCTCATTAATTTTTGTAGATAATTCGGGCAATAAAGGTATTAATAACAATCCTATTATTCGGGTACTTTCCAAAACGTTATAAATAATTTGTTTAACTAGAGGTAGATTATCTTTATCTTTTATTAGCAGCCATGGCTGATTATCATTCAAATACAAATTTGTATTAATTGCTAAGCTAAGGACTTCATTAGCTGCTAGATCTAATTTGTAGTGATCAAAGTTATAAATATAGTTTTCGATAGCAATCTTGGCAGAATTCTCTAATTTATTTTCACCTAAAATTTTTTCATTATTTGGCACTTTGTTATCAAACCATTTTCTAGACATAGATGATGTTCTATTTAATAAATTACCAATTGTATTAGCTAAGTCATTATTGATAATGTCAACAAATCTTTTATCTTGAAAATCTCCATCATTTCCTAGTGATATGTCTTTAATGAGGTACCACCTTACAGGATCATTTCCATATTTTGTAAGCAATAAATCAGGGTCGAGCACATTTCCCAAGCTTTTACCCATTTTTTGTCCCTCTCTTGTAAGAAACCCATGCCCAAAAACCTTTTTAGGAACTTTCATATTGGCAGAAATGAGCATTGCGGGCCAATATACAGCATGGAATCTCAGAATATCTTTACCAATAAAATGAACATCAGCTGGCCATCCTCGATTAATTGATTTTTCCAATAAATATTCTTTCGCATCAGAGCTAATTGCACTTACATATCCAAGTAAAGCATCAAACCATACATAAAAGGTATGGTTATCGTAACCAGGGACAGGAATTCCCCATGAGACATTTGTTCTTGAAATTGAAAAATCCTTTAAACCTCTAGCTACAAAATTTATAATTTCATTCTTTCTTTCTATTGGCTCTATAAATGAAGGTTTGTTAATTATTTTCTCAATTTCTTTTTGATATTTTGAAAGCCTAAAAAAAAGATTCTCTTCATTTTTCCATTCAAGATTTTTTTGATGTATGGGACACTTGTATGTTGATGAGTTATCTGGATTATCTTTAAATTCTTCACAACCGACACAATACCAACCTTTTTGAACTCCCATATAGATATCATCTGATGCTTTTACTCTTTCATAAAATTCATTAACAACAAATTCATGATTTTCTGAGCTTGTTCTTATAAATTTATCAAAGGATATGTTCCAATTATTCCAATTATTATTAAAGACTTCTGAAATTTCATCACAATGTGATTTTGGTTCAATACCCTTTTCATTAGCTGTTCTTTGTATTTTTAAGCCATGTTCATCAACACCAGTGATGAAAATAACATCTTCACCCGCAAGCCTTTTGTACCTAGCTATTGAGTCACAAATTATTGTTGTATATACACTTCCTAAATGAGGTTTATCATTAACATAGTATAAAGGTGTAGTAATGACAAAAGTCATAAAGCTTTTTTATTAATACTAACAGATATTTTTTAAACTAATAACGACCTATTATATTTA
>CACGIB010000025.1 GCA_902573045.1 uncultured Prochlorococcus sp. | reverse complement strand
AAACTATAAATAAAATTAGGTCTGAACGATTTATACAAGAGTAAACTTTATCTGGGAATTTAATATTGCAGAAATCAAATCCTGGCGAATCTAGCAACTCTAAACTATTGAGTGTTTGATCTTTAAGTGTCCAAGTTTCCGAGTTTATTTCTCTTGTGGTCCCATTAATAATATCTGTTTTGAATATATCTTTTTTTAATAATGAATTCAAAATAGTAGATTTTCCTACGCCTGATTTACCATATATGCCAATTCTAATTTTTTTTTCTTTGAGTCTTAAAAGTTGTTGATTAAAGGAAATTATTTCTCTATTAAGGATACTTTTTTCATAGTTGGTGAGATCTATCGTCTCCCACCAATTTTTTAAAAGTAAATAATTTTTATTTGTTTTTAATTCTTTCATAATTTATTTTTTCCACCAACCTGCTAACACAGCTAACACAGCTTCTGCACCAATAATTCCCACGAATCCCCCGAATTCATCTACTACTACTTTCACTCCTTTATGATTCTTGTCAAATTTAGTTAATAATTGATCTGCCTTAATCATCTCGGGAATGTAATCTACAGGTTCACAAATTTCTGATAATAATTTTTTATTTTTCCCATTAATTAATTCTGCTAACATTTTTTCACGCCTTACTACCCCTTGTATTTTGTCAACTTTATCTCCTAAAATAACCCACCATGGAGAGCTGTCAGACATTATAAGTTTTGAAATTTCATCAAGATTTGAAGAGCCATCAAGACAGGGCGCTGATACCCTAGGGGTCATTAAGTCTTTAGCTTTTAAATCATTTAATTGAAAAACCTTAAATATCATTGCTGCCTCATCAGCTTCTATTAAACCTTTTTGACTCCCAATTTTTGCCATTTGTCTAATTTCTTCTTCATCTGTTGAAATTTCATTTTCTGCTGTGATAACCGGAAATATTTGTTCTATTAATATTAAGAATGGCCTCATTAAAGTATTTAATATTCTCAAGATAGGTACGGATAATAATGCTATTTGAACTGAAAATCTTGTGCCAAGAGCTTTGGGTAGTACTTCTCCTACTAAAACTACTAGTATGTAAAAAGCTATTGAAAAAAGGGTTAAGCCAAAACTGCTATTAATTACCAATGCTCCATATACACCTAAAACAAGACTGCCAATTATATTAAATCCATTATTTGTAATAGTAATTACAGTTAGTGTCCGTCCAAGATGTTTTCTAAGTTTTAGAAGTTGATTCGCAGAACTTTTTGGCTTTTGTCTAGAGGCTATTTCTATAATTCTAATTGAATTCACAGCTAAAAAAGCTGCTTCTACTCCCGAACAACATGCCGATCCAATTAAGATAAAAATTACAAGTAAAATTAAACCGTAAACACTTGGTTCCATTAAAATAGATTAGGTACTAAATCTGTTTAAATTCATTCTTCCATTTTTTTTAAAAACTCGCCAATACTCAATTTATGTTTAAACCTGACAATAAAGTTTTTGAAGAAAGAAGAGAAATTTTCTTAAAAAAATTAAGTGGGAAAGCTGCTATTATCCCAGGGGCTAATCTTGTAAAGCATCATGCCGATTGTGAATATCCTTTTAGACAAGATAGTAATTTTTGGTATCTAACTGGTTTTGATGAGCCTGACGCAATCGCTCTTTTCTTATCGCATAAACCAAAGGGAGAGAGATTTATTATGTTTGTTGCTCCAAAAGATATTATAAGTGAAGTCTGGCATGGCTTTAGATGGGGATTAGACGGCGCAGAGAAAGAGTTTAAGGCTGATAAGGCTCACTCAATAACGGAACTAAGAAATTTACTCCCAGGCTATTTAAATGGTTCTGATGAACTTGTTTTTTCAATTGGCAAGCATCCATTAATCGAAAAAATAGTATTGGAAATTTTTTCACAACAACTCGAAAATCGCTCAAGATTAGGGATTGGTGCAAATTCTATAAAATCTCCAGAGATCTATTTAAATGAAATGAGATTAATTAAAAGTGAATTTGAAATTAAGAGAATGAGAGAGGCTATACAAATTTCAGCAGAAGCTCATGAACTAGTTAGAGAATCTATCTCATCCAAGAAGAATGAAAGACAAATCCAGGGTCTTCTAGAGGGATTCTTTTTGGAAAAAGGAGCTAGAGGTCCTGCTTATAACTCTATTGTTGCCTCAGGGGATAATGCCTGTATTTTGCATTACACTTCAAATAACTCACCCTTGAACAAGGAAGATTTATTGTTGGTGGATGCTGGCTGCTCACTAATTGATTATTACAATGGAGACATAACTAGAACTATCCCTATAGGAGGAAAATTTTCTAAAGAGCAAAAAGTTATCTACGAAATTGTATTGAGTGCGCAGAAAAATGCAATTAAAAGTGCCGTTACTGGATCAAATTCTAGTACTGTTCATAATGTTGCTTTAAAAATTCTAATAGAAGGATTAAAAGGAATTGGTTTATTAGTGGGTAGTACTGATGAGATAATTGAAAATCAATCTTATAAACATCTTTACATGCACAGAACTGGACATTGGCTCGGCTTAGATGTCCATGATGTTGGTGCATACAGAATGGGAGACTACGAAGTGCCATTACAGAATGGAATGATTCTGACTGTAGAACCTGGGATCTATATAAGTGATAGGATTCCTGTACCTGAGGGGCAACCTATTATTGAGGAGAAATGGAAAGGTATTGGGATAAGAATAGAAGATGATGTTCTAGTCAAAGATACAAACCCAGAAGTTTTAAGTATTGCGGCACTAAAAGAAATTTCTGATTTGGAATTTTAAAATTTGACTTATCTAATTAATAGTTTTATTTTATAAAGTTTAAAGTCTAAATAATGAATAAGTCAGATTCATATAATTCGAAACTCTCTCAAGCAAGAGGTTTAGCTAGTCAGCTTGGGATGTTTGCAGAAGAAAACGATATCCCAAAAGATCTTTGGGATTCATTAGAGGCTACAATTTATGATTTTTATCAAGTACCTAATGATAGATAAAAATTCTTTAGAGAAAATATGAATAACTAAAATCAAGAAAATTTGAATAAATTAATCAAAATGTGTCCATAAACTGATAAATTATTTATTAATCATAAATACCTGAATGACCTCCTCAGATAAGTTAAATCAAAATTCAAAAGAAAAAAATAGTGTTGACCCAAAGTCTAAAAATTCTTCTCCTAATTCAGGAATGATGGGGGCCACAGCTGTATTGGCATCTGCCAAAATTGATGAAGATGGAGTACCTACTGGTTATACCCCGAAACCTGATGAAGGAAGGTTTATTATTAAAGTATTGTGGTTACATGATAATGTTGCTCTAGCTGTTGATCAAATAGTGGGAGGAGGTCCAAGCCCTCTTACTGCTTATTATTTCTGGCCAAGAGATGATGCTTGGGAAAAATTAAAAAGTGAACTAGAGAATAAAGGTTGGATTACAGATAATGAGAGAGTGGAAATATTGAATAAAGCTACAGAGGTAATTAATTATTGGCAAGAAGAGGGTAAAACAAAAAAATTAGAAGAGGCCAAGCTAAAGTTTCCAGAAGTAACTTTTTGTGGAACTGCTTAAAATTTAGTTCTTCGCAGCTTGAATCCTCGCCTCAGCCTTCGAAATCTCTTTCAAGGCTTTTAATTTCTGTGGATTTTTTTCATTTTCAGAGAATTTGCTAATTGTTAATTTTGCTTCCTTAAGATCTTGTTCAGCATTTTGAACATTAATTTCAGATCCAATTTCTGCATTGTTTACCAAAACAATTACTTCATCTGATTCAATTTCAGCGAAGCCCCCCATTAAAGCTATTGATTTCCACTGAGAATTCATTCTTAGCCTTAAAACGCCTATATCTATAGCCGTGACTAAAGAAATATGTCCTGGAAGTACACCAATCTGTCCCGTGGTACTGGGAAGGATTACTTCTTCAGCTTCACCTTGATAAACATTTTTATTAGGAGCTAAAACTTTGAGAGAAATTGACATTACTTTAAATTATTGAAGGTTAAACACTTTAATGGATAATTATTTTTCTGACCTTATCTTTTCAGCCTTTGCTTTTACTTCATCGATATTACCAACTAAGTAAAATGCCTGTTCGGGTAAATCATCTAATTCACCTGACAAAATCATATTGAAACCAGCTATGGTATCCTCTAATTTCACGTATTTACCAGACATTCCTGTAAATATTTCTGCTACGAAGAAAGGTTGTGAAAGGAATTTTTCAATTTTTCTAGCCCTGTCGACTGTTAATCTATCTTCTTCTGAAAGCTCATCTAAACCAAGAATCGCAATAATATCTTGTAGTTCTTTATATCTTTGTAAAGTTGATTGAACAGCCCTAGCGGTTTTGTAATGTTCATCACCAACTACAGATGGTTGCAGCATAGTACTTGTTGAGTCTAATGGGTCAACTGCTGGATAAATTCCCTTAGCAGCAAGTGCTCTTGCAAGCACAGTAGTAGCATCTAAATGGGCAAATGTAGTTGCTGGAGCGGGGTCAGTTAAGTCATCTGCAGGTACATAAACAGCCTGAATTGATGTTATTGATCCTTCTAATGTAGATGTAATTCTCTCTTGTAATTCCCCAACATCAGTTCCAAGAGTTGGCTGATATCCAACAGCAGAAGGCATTCTTCCAAGTAAAGCTGATACTTCAGATCCAGCTTGAACAAATCTAAAAATGTTATCAACAAAAAGTAGAACGTCTTGTTTATTTACATCTCTAAAATGTTCAGCCATTGTAAGTGCTGATAAACCTACTCTCATTCTTGCACCAGGAGGTTCATTCATCTGACCGAAACATAAGGCAACTTTTGATTGAGTTAAATCATCTGCATTTATAACACCTGATTCTTTAAATTCTTCATATAAATCATTACCTTCTCTAGTTCTTTCTCCCACACCTCCAAAAACAGAAACTCCACCATGTTCTTTTGCGATGTTATTTATTAATTCTTGAATAAGAACGGTTTTCCCAACACCAGCACCTCCAAATAATCCGACTTTTCCTCCCTGCCTGTAAGGAGCTAATAGGTCGATAACTTTAATTCCGGTTTCAAAAACTTTAGGCTTAGTTTCTAGATCAGTTAATTTTGGAGCAGCTCTATGAATTGGAGCAGTATCTTTAGTGTTTACTGGACCTTGTTCATCTACTGGTTCTCCTAAAACATTAAATATTCTACCTAGAGTTGCTTCTCCTACGGGCACAGATATTGGCGCTCCTGTATCGATTGCCTCCATGCCTCTCACAAGACCATCTGTGCCACTCATTGCCACTGCTCTAACTCTATGGTCACCGAGTAACTGTTGGACCTCTGCAGTGAGCGCTATGTCTTGTCCAGCGGGATTTTTTGCTTCAATTCTTAATGCATTTAATATTTTGGGTAGTTTTCCTGCTGGAAATTCTACGTCTAGAACTGGTCCAATTACCTGACGGACTACACCTTTTGTTTGTGAAGAAGTTGATGGAGTTGCTACCATTTTTATTGTTTAGTGATGAATAGCTGATTTTATTCAGCTTATAATCCGAAAATACTACCACCTAATGGGTAGATTCGTTAAATGGGTTCGGCCACCCGCACAGTTTAAGTATGGTTTAATTGCCGCTTCGCAGATTATGTTGTTGATGATACGGATCGAGATTTCCTCTTTCCATTTTTATGACGCAAAGCGTCTCAATTATGATCCTCCATTAATCTATGGCAGCTGTTTCACTTACAGTCTCTACAGTTAAACCACTGGGAGATAGAATATTTATTAAAGTTTCCGCATCTGAGGAAAAAACTGCTGGGGGCATTCTTTTGCCTGATTCAGCTAAAGAAAAACCACAGGTAGGAGAAGTTGCTCAGGTTGGCCCTGGCAAACTTAATGACGATGGTTCTCGACAAACTCCAGAAGTGAGTATTGGCGATAAAGTCTTGTACAGCAAATATGCTGGAACAGACATTAAATTGGGAGGAGATGAATATGTCTTGCTCTCTGAAAAAGATATTTTAGCTGTAGTAAGCTAAAATATTTGTTTCAAAAATTATTAAAACTTATTACTAAATTGCTGCCTAAACATGGCTAAAAGAATTATTTACAATGAGCAAGCTCGTAGAGCGCTCGAAAGAGGAATTGATATCCTTGCTGAGTCTGTTGCTGTAACGCTTGGACCAAAAGGAAGAAATGTTGTCTTGGAGAAAAAATTTGGTGCTCCACAAATTATTAATGATGGTGTCACAATTGCTAAAGAAATAGAATTAGAGGACCACATTGAAAACACAGGGGTTGCTTTAATCAGACAAGCTGCTTCTAAAACTAATGATGCAGCAGGTGATGGTACTACAACTGCCACTGTTTTAGCGCATGCAATGGTTAAAGCAGGATTAAGAAATGTTGCTGCAGGAGCTAATGCAATAACCTTGAAAAAAGGGATTGATAAGGCTACTGAATTTCTAGTTGGTAAAATTCAAGAGAATTCCAAACCTATTAGCGATAGTAATGCTATTGCTCAATGCGGAACTATTGCTGCTGGAAATGACGACGAAGTTGGTCAAATGATAGCTAATGCAATGGATAAAGTCGGCAAAGAAGGTGTCATTTCACTTGAAGAGGGAAAATCAATGACAACTGAATTGGAAGTAACTGAGGGTATGCGTTTTGATAAAGGTTATATTTCTCCTTATTTCGCAACAGATACAGAAAGAATGGAGGCTGTTTTAGATGAACCATATATACTTCTGACTGATAAAAAAATTGCTTTAGTTCAAGATTTAGTTCCAGTTTTGGAACAAATTGCGAAAACTGGTAAGCCATTAGTCATCATTGCAGAAGATATAGAGAAAGAGGCTTTAGCCACTCTCGTTGTTAATAGATTGAGAGGTGTTTTAAATGTTGCGGCAGTAAAAGCACCTGGATTTGGTGATAGAAGAAAAGCTATGCTTGAAGATATGGCTGTTCTAACCAATGGTCAACTAATTACTGAAGATGCAGGCTTGAAATTAGAGAATGCTACCTTAGAGATGCTTGGAACTGGTAGAAGAATAACTATCAACAAAGAAACTACAACTATAGTAGCTGAGGGTAATGAGCAAGCTGTTAAATCTAGATGTGATCAAATTAAAAAGCAAATGGATGAAACAGATTCTTCATACGACAAAGAGAAGCTTCAAGAACGACTAGCAAAACTAGCAGGTGGTGTAGCAGTGATTAAGGTTGGAGCTGCGACTGAAACAGAGATGAAGGATAAAAAACTTCGTCTTGAGGATGCTATTAATGCTACAAAAGCTGCTGTTGAAGAAGGGATTGTACCTGGAGGAGGAACAACTCTTGCTCATTTATCTCCTATTCTAAAAGAATGGGCTGATGAAAATTTAGAAGGAGAGGAATTAATTGGAGCTAATATCGTTGAAGCCTCACTTACTGCTCCTCTTATGAGAATTGCAGAAAATGCAGGCTCTAACGGTGCTGTGATTGCTGAAAATGTAAAATCTAAGCCTTTTAATGATGGATTTAATGCTGCCACAGGGGAATATGTTGATATGTCCTCAGCTGGTATAGTCGATCCCGCAAAAGTTACTCGTTCGGGATTACAAAATGCAGCTTCCATAGCTGGAATGGTCCTAACTACGGAATGCATAGTTGCAGATTTACCTGAGAAAAAAGATTCAGCCTCTCCAGCAGGAGCTCCAGGAATGGGCGGTGACTTTGATTATTAACTAAACAATAGTTTTTAAATTAACTTTTAAAGGGGATCATCCAAAATGGTCCCCTTTTTTTTATGAAATCCAACCAGCACTAAGAATAATTGCGAGAGTCAAAAATATCACTAAAAAAGTCCAAGTTATTTTATTTAGGGATGCTTCTGCACTACTCGCGCTATTGAACATAGAGCTTCCACTAGCGGCTATTCCACCCATTCCATCACCTTTAGGACTATGAAGTAAAACTAAAAGAATAAGAAGAAGTCCAGAAAATACCCATATCCAACTAAAAATTTGAATCATTGATTAAAAACTTTTATTTACTTTAAACATGTTGTACAACCTTATTATAACCCTTTAGTTCTATTTCTTTAATAAGAGATTTTCCTGTCATTTCTCTGGGTATTGGGAGATTTAATAATTGCAATAAAGTTGGAGCTATGTCAGCCAAGCCAGCATTATCTCTTAAATTAATTTCATTTCCCATATTTGGAATTTTTCTTTTTTCACCTTCAATCAAAATTAATGGAACTTTATTTATGGTGTGCGCTGTCCATGGCTCTCCTTCAGGTCCTTTCATTACCTCTGCGTTACCATGATCGGCTGTTATAAGAATACTTCCACCCATTTCTCCAGTTGAATTAACTATTTGACCTATACATTTATCTACAGTTTCTATAGCTTTAATTGTTGCATCCATATTGCCGGTATGACCCACCATATCAGGATTGGCAAAATTGATTACGACAAAAGCATAGTTTCCACTTTTAATTGCTTTAGAGCAACTATTAGTTAATTCTTCAGCAGACATTTCTGGTTCCATATCATAAGTAGCGACTCTTGGAGATGGAACTAAATGTCTCTCTTCTCCAGGTAAAGGTATTTCTACTCCTCCATTGAAAAAGTATGTTACATGAGGATATTTTTCTGTTTCTGCTGTTCTATATTGTTTGAGACCATTTTCTGAAACAATTTGACCGATAAATTTATTTAGAGATTCAGGAGGAAATGCAATTTTAACGGGAAAATTTTGATCATATTGAGTAAAAGTCACAAAATCTAGATTAGGAAAATTCTTTCTTTCAAAGTCTGAGAATTCTTTAACTGAAAGAGATTTAACTATTTGCCTTGCCCTATCAGGACGAAAGTTAAAGAA
>CACGIB010000024.1 GCA_902573045.1 uncultured Prochlorococcus sp. | reverse complement strand
CAGGAACGGAACCTCTTTTAAGGTTGTATTGTGAAGCACCAAAAGAATCTTATCTAAATGAGGTATTAGAGTGGGGTCAAGAATTTATAAATTTTGCAGGAAAATAATGGTGAAAAATTTATATTTAGCGAGTAAGAATAAAGGTAAAATTGAAGAATATAAGAAATTGCTTGCTGGAGTTAATTGTAAATTATTACTCCAGCCAGAATCACTAGAAGTTGAAGAGGATGGACTGACATTTAGAGATAATGCAATTAAAAAAGCGAGTGAAGTTTCGAGAATAACAAATAATTTTTCCATAGCAGATGATTCAGGAATTTGTGTTGAAGCACTAGATGGTAAGCCTGGGATTTACTCATCTAGATATGCAGAAAATGATAAGAAGAGAATTGAACGAGTTTTAAAAGAACTTGATGGAGTTCAAAATAGAAGTGCTTTCTTTATTGCGAATATTTGTGTTTGTTCCCCAAATGGTGAAGTGATTATTGAATCTGAGGCCAAATGTCATGGCAATATTATTTTAAACCCGAGAGGAAAAGGTGGTTTTGGGTATGACCCAATTTTTGAGGAGAGTTCTACCAGATTAACTTTCGCAGAAATGAATAATGATATTAAAGACTCTTGTAGTCATAGAGGTAAAGCAATAAAAAAAATTATTCCAGATTTAATTGAAATTCTTTCTTAAATTCAATTAACCCAAGATCCATGAAGGCCATGAGGAATTGAAATGGGTAATTCATAAACAGCTAATTCCTTTAGGTCTTTTGCATCTAATATCACTAAATCGCTTCCTCTTCTTTCTCCGTTCCATAGAAGTATAAATAAAAATCCCTCATCTTCTTTTGAAGAGTTTTCTGATGGAACCATAATTGGTTCACTTACGAATCCACTTGGACCTGCTGACCAGGAAATCTCTTCCTTAGAAGTTAAATTTATTTTTTTTATTGCTTGAAGTGGAGCGTTCCCCAGTTTTTGAGATGCGCTTGCCATCCAACTAAAAGTTGCTTTTAATCCTAAATTTTTAGGATTAACAACAGCAAATTCACAACATTGTTCACTTAAAGTTTCAAGTTCACTAGTTTTTTTCTTGAGATCGATAATTGATCTTTTCAGTTTTCCTTCTGGATATTTCTCAAAGTCAATATCCCTAAAATTTTCGTCTGGACCAACAGAAGGGAAATCATCATAAAAAATACTGTCTAATACGATTTTGGAATCTTTTTCAAATGCATTTACATGATGAAAAACGAATCCTTTTGGAGCATCTATTGTTAACGGTGGCTGACCTCTAAATAATCCACTTTCTCTGGGGATGATAAAAAACTTTGCCTTTTTATTTGGGTTTGACTTAAGACATTGTGCTGCTCCTCTTTGACCCATTACAAATGGAATAGGATTGAAATCAATAGCATTCTGTAAGAATATTGCCCAGTTAGTTGTAATTGCGAAATCATGAAGGAATGCAAAGCCATTAAATGTATCTTTTCTGTCGAAAATGAGCTCTCCAGAATTTTTACCAGCATTATTAAATTCCATTAATCTAATGGTACTTTTTGGGCCAGTTTGTATTCCAAAAGTGACTAAAAGTTCTGAAGATGCATTTGAGTTGAGGTCCGTTTTGGGATGTGCACTGAATGCTTCGTTAGGCTTGAGTACCCCTTTTAATGTTGTTAAACCAATAGTTTCAAGACTATCAGGATCCATTGCATGTGGCCCGGCTGCTTCCCATAATGCGAGAATTTCATCTCCTAATTTAACGACATGAGTATTAGCGATATTCTTGAATTTTAGATCTAATGCATTATTAAAAATTCCTCCATTTTTTTGGGTCCCAAAAACACCTCTGTAAATAAATTTATTTATTTTTTCTTCTTCCAAATAGCCTTTAGTTTTAACAAATTTATTTGTTAAGAATGGCTGACCATTTTCGAATTTTATGGATGTTATCATTCCATCACCATCAAATGGATGATGAACCCATTGTCCACCTCTCTCTAATATTCCTGGTCCATTTTTTAATAATGTTCCATTCAAATTTTTTATATTTTTACCCTTGCTAATTTTTAGAAGCTCCTTGGTTAGCTCCTTTTCTACATTTTGATACGCACTTGACCAATCTTCTTTATTAAAACTTTTAAATTTATCAATTTTTTTATCTTGTAGATTAGTCACAACAATATAGTATCTTTAACTATCTTCGCCAAAAATCAACTGAATTGTGGCTGATTCGAATAAATTCCTATTTATTGATTTTCTAGCATTCCTTTACTGCTTGGAATTGAATCAGATCTTCTTAGATCTATTTCGGTAGCCATTCTCATTGCTCGTGAAAAAGCTTTAAAGCAAGCCTCAACTATATGATGTGAATTGCTACCTCTTATTTGATTAATATGCAGAGTAATACCACTGTTATTTACAAAGGCAATAAAAAACTCTTTTACTAGTTCAGTATCATAATTGCCAATTCTAGGCGCTTTTAATTGAAGATCATAAGATAAATGTGGTCTGCCAGAGCAGTCTAAAGTTACTTGAACTAATGCTTCATCTAATGGGGCAAAGAAATGTCCAAATCTACTTATTCCTTTTCTTTCTCCCAAGGCTTTTGAAAATGCTTTGCCTAACGCGATTCCTACATCTTCATTTGTATGGTGATCATCAATATGGGTATCTCCAATTGCTTTTATTTTTAAATCGAATAAACCATGACTGGATATTTGATGAAGCATATGATCTAAGAATGGTATTCCAGTTTCAATCTCGGAAATCCCATTCCCATCTAAGTTTATAAATACAGAAATATCTGTTTCATTCGTTTTTCTTTTTATTTCAGATTGCCTTAGAGATGACATTTTTATGCAAAAAATTTAGTTTACATTCCATTAATGCAGTAACCCGCATCAACATAAATTGTTTGGCCTGAAATGCCGCTAGAGAGATCACTTAATAAAAAAGCAGCAGTATTACCTACTTCCGTTTGAGTGACTGTTCTGCGTAAAGGAGCCTTTTCTTCAACATTGTGAATCATATCTAAAATGCCACCTATAGCAGAACTAGCAAGTGTTCTTATAGGTCCAGCACTTATTGCATTAACTCTGACTTGTTTTTCGGGCCCAAGTTCTGCAGAAAGATATCTTACTGAAGCTTCTAAAGCAGCTTTTGCAACCCCCATCACGTTGTAATTAGGAATGGCCCTCTCTGATCCTAAATAAGTTAATGAGACAACGCCAGCACCATTACTAAAAAGTGGTTTTGCTGCTTTACATAAAGGTGCTAATGAATACGCACTTATATTAAGAGCCCTATCAAATCCGTCTGAAGTGGTAGCACTATAATCTCCAATCAATTCTTCGCGTCCTGCAAATGCTAGGCAGTGAACTAATCCGTCAATTTGACCCCAATTGTTTTTTATATTTTTAAAGATTTCTTCAATTTGAGCTGGATTTTGAACATCAAGAGGCAAAAATAACGATGGGTTTAACGGTTCAGTTAGTTCTCTAACTTTAGATTCGAATCTTCCCTTATCATCAGGCAAATATGTGATTCCAAGTTCTGCGCCAGCTTTTGACAGTTGTTGAGCAATACCCCATGCTATTGAACGATTATTGGCAATTCCTGTAACAAGAATTTTTTTGCCAGTTAGATTTAGAAGCATTTTGTTTATTATTTCTATTATTCTCCTATATAAAAGTACCTATCTTTACGGATTACTGCAAAATATACAATAATTTTCAAATATTAAAGAATTTTTAACTTGAACATGGTCAGAACAAATTCTATGGTTTTGGAATTAGGTTTTCAATTACCTAATTTCCATATGTTAAATGCTAATTCTTCAAAAAATGAATATTTTAATTCTCATAATCTAGATAATCGGCATTTACTTTTAATGTTTATTTGTGCCCATTGCCCATTTGTAAAATATATTGAGAATCAAATTTTCACCTTAAGTAAAGAAATTGAAAATACAGTTCAAACAGTTGCAATCTCAAGTAATGATATTGTTACTCATCCTTCAGATTCTCCTAAAAATTTGAGATTACAAGCACAATCAAAGGGATGGAATTTTCCTTATCTTTATGATGAAAATCAAAATTTTGCTAAGGAATTAAAAGCGGCTTGCACCCCAGATTTTTATCTTTTTTCAAATGAAGGGGATGGTGATTTTTTATTGTTTTATCATGGCCAATTAGACGATAGTAGACCAGGTAATAATATCCCTCTGTCTGGGAAAGATTTGCGCTCTGCTGTAAAAGATTTGAATCAAGATAATTCTTATCCTTCAAATCAGATGCCTTCTTTAGGATGTAATATTAAATGGACTCCCGGTAAAGAACCAATTTGGTTTAAATGAATTAAAATTTTTTTTACCCATAGAAATATGGTTTAGGGTTAATATATTCACTATGCAGATACCTCCATTTACTTTAAATAGGCAGTACCAAGAAATTGGCTCAGAAATTGAGAGTGAGGTTTCTAAAGTTTTAAAAGGGGGTCAGTATATTGGAGGACAAGAAATTGCCAAATTTGAGGAGAGTTTTTCTTATCTAATTGGTGTTGAAAATACTATTGGATGCAATAGTGGAACTGATGCTTTAGTATTAGCTTTGCGCGCATTAGATATTGGTGTAGGTGATGAAGTTATTACCTCATCTTTTAGCTTTTTTGCCACTGCAGAAGCAATTAGTGCAGTTGGTGCTAATCCTGTTTTGGTAGATGTAGATCCAGAAACTTATCTCATTAATACTGAACTAATAGAACAAGAAATAAATTCTAATACCAAAGCAATTATGCCAGTTCATCTATTTGGGAATGCAGTAAATATGTCCTTAATAAAATCTTTGGCCAACAAATATGACTTAAAAGTAATCGAAGATTGTGCTCAGGCAACATGCACAATGTGGGAAGATTCCAAAGTTGGTAGTATCGGTGATATAGGTTGTTTTAGCTTTTTCCCTACTAAAAACTTAGGAGCTGCTGGAGATGGAGGAGCAGTAACAACTTCAGATCAGAAGATTGCCAAAAAAATTAGAGAACTGGCTGTTCATGGCAGTCCAATAAGATATCACCATACCCAAATTGGATATAACAGCAGACTTGACACCATTCAAGCTGCAATATTAAACATTAAAATTAAATATATTTCTAAGTGGATTAATAATCGCCAAAAAATTGCTAAAAATTACCTTAATTTATTAGAAAAAAATTCATTTATTAGTTTTCCAAAAATTAGCTCCGATTCAATTTCCCATTCTTGGAATCAATTTGTAATTAAATTAAGAAATGATAAATATTTTTTAAATGAAGATTTTTCAAATTTATTTGATACTGATTGCAAAAAATACTATTCCTTAAGGAATTTGGTAAAAAAACAACTTTTTGAAAAAGGTATTAATTCAATTATTTATTATCCAATTCCAATACACGCACAAATAGCTTACAAAAATAAAAATTTTTCTAGAACAAAACTCATAAATACAGAGAGAATATGTACAGAAGTTCTTAGTCTTCCAATGTTTCCTGAAATTTCTTTTGAAGAGCAAGTTTATGTAACAGAAAATTTAAATAAAGTTTTAAAGAATTGTATAGAGGAAATTCAAATTTCAGCATAAAGTGATTTAAATAATCTTTGTTGTATGTTGTGATTCACAATAGGGCTTGAATAATTATTTTTTTCTAAGTTAGATATCTCCCCATTTAATAATTCTGAATTTGAGATTTTAGATAATTCAGGAATCCAATATTTTATATATTCGCAAAAAGGATCAAATTTTTTTGCTTGGGTATATGGATTAAAAATTCTAAGTGGTTTTGGATCCATACCGCTACTGGCGCTCCACTGCCATCCCCCATTATTTGCTGCTAAGTCTCCATCAACCAACGTCTCCATAAATTTTTTCTCGCCCATTTGCCAACTGCATATAAGATCTTTTACCAGAAATGAAGCGACTATCATCCTACATCTGTTATGCATCCAGCCAGTACTATTTAGTTGACGCATTGCAGCATCAACTATAGGTACTCCGGTCTCTCCGTTACTCCAATATTGAAACCATTCATTATTATTTTGCCATGGAAAGTGATCCCATTTTTTTCTATATGGACCTTTCTCTAGCTCTGGGAAATTGAATAAGCAATGTTGATAAAATTCACGCCAAACAAGTTCTTTTTGCCAAGTTTCAATTGATAGGTGATTTTCCTGATTTGCAAAATCTGAATTTAAATTTAATGTGGCGTTCCAAACTTTTCTAATGCTGATGGTGCCGAACCTGAGAGATGCACTTAGGAATGATGTTCCATTATGGGAAGGAAAATCTCTTGCAGAATTATAAGAATATATTTTTTTTTCGTTAATGAAGTTTTCTAATAATGTTTCTGCAGCATTCTCTCCAGGTCTACATGGACAAATATTTGAACCAGGAAATTTGATATTTTTGATAAATTTATCTAGAACCGAATCAGAAGAATTTATTGGTTTATTTTCTTTGAGTTTATTATCTATGTCTTTGAACTGGAAAACAACTTTATCTTGGTCATATGAACCTAATAAATTCATTTTGGATTTAAGATTTTTATAAAAAGGTCCATAAACTGAATAAGGATTGTTATTCCCTGAAAATATTTTTAAAGGTTCTACTAATAAGTGATCCCAAGTTTCAATAACTTGAATATTTTGTTCTTTTAAAAATTTTTTTATTTGTAAATCGCGATTAATCTCATAAGGTTCAAGGGATCTATTCCAAAAAACAAATCTAGCATCTATTTTCTTTGCTAATTGAGGAATTATTAATACCGGATCTCCTTCTTCCATAACTAATCTACTACCCATTTTTTTCCAATTATTTCCTAATTCTTGAAGCGAATTTCCTAGAAACCAAGCTCTTGAACTTGCATTGAAATCGTGTGAGTAATTTTTATCAAATATATAAGTTGAAGTTATAGCATTTGATAATGAAAATGCTTTGATTAAAGCTTGATTATCAAATATTCTTAAATCCTTTCTATGCCAAAAAAGTATTCTAGGTTTATTCATAATTTATCTAAATATTGTCTAGCCCTAAACCAAGCTGTCACTGTTTTTGCGTCAAGAATTTCATCCCCACTAGAAATAAGATTATCTAGTTCGTCGGGATCTAAAATTAATACTTCTATATCTTCATCTAAATCTCCTTTAACCTCAGAATTGAGTTTGTTTAAATCACGAGCTAAAAATAAATAAATTTCTTCATCTGCATAACCTGGAGCAGGGACAAGAGTTCCTAGTTCATCCCATTTGTTTGCACTGAATCCAGTCTCTTCTTGTATTTCTCTTTGAATTGAATTAATAGGTGTTTCACCTATTTCTAATGTACCTGCTGGAAATTCTAATAAATACCTTGAAACAGCAAATCTATATTGCCGAAGAATGATAACTTTATTGTTTTTTGTAATAGGTACGGCTAAAGCTGCCCCAGGATGCTTAATATATCCATATTCACCTTCATGTCCATTTGGAAGCTCAATTCTATTTATTTCGAAACTAAATTTTTTTGACTTTAACTCAGATATTTTTTCTTTAAAAATGGATCTTTTTATAACGTTTTTGTTGCCCATAATTTTTAAATAAAGATAGCCTAACAGTTATTTTCTGGTTTTGTAAATCATTTATATAGACCATTTTGGGACATCAAACTTTGTGATTTTTTGGCTTCTACTTAAAATTTCAGATAGTGGTGTAATAACGAAATTCCGATTCATGAATCTAGGGTGAGGTAATGTTAATTTCTCGTCAACCGTATGAAAATCCTCCCACCAAAGAATATCTAAATCGAGACATCTTGATAGCCATTTCTTACCCTTTGGCGTCTCTTTTCGTCCGAAAAATCTCTCTAACTTTTTTAGCTCTTTTAAAAGTAATTTCGCGTTTTTATTTGATGGTTTAGGAAAAGAATTACTTTTAATAAGTAAGAGAGTATTTAAATAATTTGGCTGCTCATTTTCAACACCATGGGGTAATGTCTCATAAATTGAAGACCAAAAAAAGTTTGCATGAAATTTGCTTTTCTCTTCTTTTTTTTTGTTGGAACTATCTCCCCACTCATTTATTATTTCCTCTATTTTTGGTTTGCAAATTAATAGTGACTCAAGAGGGCTTCCGAATTTACTATCAATATTTGCTCCGAGGGATATACATAGTCCATTTTTGATATTAAGATTTGATAATTCCACTGCAAAAAACAAAGTTATTGGATAAATTCTATATCAGGCATTTTTAAAGTGATTTTGAACCCCGAGTTAAAAGAAAAAGGAGAAATAAAAGATTTAATGAACTCAAAGGATTCTTTTAGAGCTTTTCCTTTGGCGGCAATTACGGGTCATAGCTTATTGAAATTATCTTTGCTTTTGGCAGCAGTTGATCCCAGTATAGGAGGGGTGATTATCGCTGGCGGAAGAGGTACTGGTAAGTCAGTATTAGCAAGAGGTTTGCATACTTTACTCCCTCCTGTAGAAGTATTAGATAATGAATCACTACTGGAAACACTAGCTAAGAGAAATAGTAATACTTCATTAAGACCTATTGGTAGGAACCTAGATCCAGATAAACCAGAGGAATGGGATATTAGTACTTATAAATTGTTAGAGGAGGCAATTGGAAGTGATTATTTGAATCAAATTGATGAAATTCCCAAAAAAGTAAAAGAGGCACCATTTATTCAAGTTCCCATTGGTATAACTGAAGATAGACTTGTTGGATCAATCGATGTCGCTGCCTCATTAAGTACGGGAGAACAAGTTTTTCAGCCTGGAATTTTAGCAGAAGCTCATAGAGGTGTTCTGTATGTAGACGATATAAATTTATTGGATGATGGAATTGTAAATTTAATTCTTGAAGCTATAGGAAGAGAGCAAAATAATATTGAAAGAGATGGTTTGAGCCTCTCTCATCCTTGTAAGTCCCTTTTAATAGCAACTTATAATCCTGAAGAAGGTGCTTTAAGAGATCATGTTTTAGATCGTTTTGCTATTGTGCTTTCCGCAGATCAATCTATTGATAATGCTCAAAGAGTTGAGATTACAAAATCTGTTTTATCACATGCAGAAAATAATATTAAATTTTCAGAAAAATGGTCTGAAGAATCTGATAATTTATCTACTCAATTAATTTTGGCCAGGCA
>CACGIB010000023.1 GCA_902573045.1 uncultured Prochlorococcus sp. | reverse complement strand
AAGGCTTAGCTGGTTTTCTTAAAGGCAAGAAATTTACATATACTTTGCCAGGTAAAAAACAAATAAATATTTTTGGATCAATAGTATTAGGCTTAAACTTGATTTTAATATTGCTCGTCATTCTTTATTTAAAAAATCAAGAATTCCATGACTTTGTATTTAATGTTGGTCGTTAATTATTTTTAGATCGAAAAAACATTTTTTAAATGATATATTTAAATTTTAGAAATCCTTATGAAGGTAGTAAATTTAGTTTTTCAAATATTTTTTTTGTTAGTAACCCTTCTATTTTTGATATATTTTTTGACAGGCTATGATTCTGCTTTTGAGGCAGATCAAAATTGTCATTCATATCTTGCAAGTTACGATAACTCATCTGGAAATTATGGTTGTGATCATGACACTGAGACACATCAGTGGATACTATACGAGTCAAATGAGAACCAAGAACCAGCTAAAATTATTAAGAAATTTAGGTACAAATTTTTATAGATCAAATTTCTTATAAAAAAACTTTGCACTAATTATGGATATTAATGCTGTAATTGTGAAAGTAAGATACTGATATATGCTTCCTTCTAGGTAAATTTTATTTTTATAAAGGGGATAATCTATGAAAGAACCTAATGTTCCCCAAATTATTACCCATACAGATATATATAAAAATACTTTTATTGGATTGGATTTTTTTTCTTCCATTTTTAATTGATACCAAAAATTGAAGAAGTTACAGGTCTGCCGCTAAAAACCAACTCGGTTAATATGAGCATTAGGAAGCCAATCATAGCTGCTCTACCGTTAACAAGCTCAGCGCTGCTATTAAATCCAAAAACTTTCTCTACTTCATCTCCCTGATTATCTACCCATCTTGAGTCTTCATTATCGGTGGGTAGCTTATCAGTAAAATCATCATTTTGGTTTTCCATTGAAGAGTCTTTTTCTTGCATAAAGTTTTTTATTTATATTAATGGTTTTTAAGTTAATTTATTATTAGATCAGACTCGAGATTACAAAATAAATTAAGACAAAAATTATTATCCATAAAAATTGTAATTTCAAAATTAATTGACAAATTAAATTGATTTTTCCTTCAGTGCAATCATCTCCAGTCGCATTGATTAATGGCTTTTCAACAATTTCATTATTGTATTTACTTTCCCCTCCCAATTTAATACCAGAAATATAAGCGAATATAGCTTCTGAAATCCCAGCATTAGGCGAATCATATCTTTTACCATCGAGATAGCTTTTTTTTATGATTGATCCATACTCATTAACTTTGGAGCTAACTAAAGGTAATGAGATTAAAACTAATCTTGAAGGTAAAAACGTAAAAAGATCTTCGATTTTTGCACTGAAAAAACCTAAATATCTAAAGTAATCATATTTGTAACCTATCATTGAATCTAAAGTACTTATAGCTTTATAAGAAAAACCAAGTGACAAAGGACCTGGGAGAAAAACTGAAAATTTCATAAAAACAATTCCAATAAAAATCCAAAATAATGGCCCAAATATTCCATCAACAGAATTTTCGGTAAGACTCTCGGTGCTTGATCTCAAGAGATGTTTTTTTGAAGATGAACTTACATCTCTGCTTACTATTCTTTGAACCCTATCTTTGATTATTCTCTCATTTTGGTCATTAATTTCCTTGCTTTCTAATAGCTCTACAATCTCTTTCAAACTTGAAATAAGTCCCTTTGTCGCAATACAACTTGAAAGTCCAAAAAAAATTAACGATCCAACAAAAAAATGATTTCTTGATTGCGCATAACTTATTTCTAACAATTTTCCTAAACCATAACTCATTCCAATAGTGGATATAGCTACGAAGAAACCACCCCAAAACAATATATTTTTATTTTCTCCAAAATGATTTATTAGGTAATCAGATGTTTTTTTTATGTAAAAGCCAATTACTTGAACAGGGTGTATTAAGAATCTTGGATCGCCGATCAATAAATCAAAACCAATCGATCCAAGAAATAGTAAAAATAAATTTATTTCAGCCAACTGAACATAGAGCGCAGACCTTTACCCACTTTCTCAATTTCATGTTTTGAGTTCTCTTCTCTTAATTTTGTCATTAAGGGTTTGTTTTTATCGCATTCTTCCACGAAATTCTTAGCGAAAGTTCCGTCTTGAATATCCTTTAGAATTTTCTGCATTTCTTTCTTTGTTTCACTATTAATAAGTCTTTTACCACTTACATAATCTCCATATTCTGCGGTATTTGAAATGGAATCTCTCATTTGAGATAAGCCTCCCTTCACCATTAAATCAACAATAAGTTTAACTTCATGTAAGCATTCGAAGTAAGCAAGTTCGGGCTGATAGCCTGCTTCTACAAGAGTTTCGAAGCCTGATTTTACGAGTTCTGATAATCCTCCGCACAAAACGGCTTGTTCTCCAAATAAATCAGTTTCTGTTTCTTCTTTGAAGTTTGTTTCAAGAATACCAGCTCTCGTTCCGCCAATCCCTTTAGCGTATGCCATAGCCAATGATCTTGCATTTCCTGAAGAATCCTGCTCTACTGCAAACAATGCTGGAACTCCTTGACCATTTTGATATTCCCAACGAACAGTGTGTCCAGGTCCTTTTGGGGCAATCATTACAACATCCACAAAACTAGGAGGTTTGATAAGTCCGAATCTTATATTGAAGCCATGAGCAAAACTTAATATCTTTCCTTCTTTTAAGTTTGGTTCTATTTCTTTAAGGTAAACATCTTTCTGAAACTCATCTGGGAGGAGAATCATAATCCAGTCTGCTTTTTCGCAAGCTTCAGAAACACTAAACACTTGTAGACCATCGCTAATAGCTTTGCTTTCAGACTTACTTCCTTGATATAGTCCGACAATCACCTCCATTCCGCTATCTTTGAGGTTTAGGGCATGTGCATGACCTTGTGAACCATATCCAATAATTGCTATTGTTTTATCATTTAAAAGACTAAGATCTGCATCTGTGTCGTAAAAGAGTTGAGTCATTAGTTCTAGCTTCTTTTCATTTGATAATTAATATATTAGACATTAAAGGTGTAAATAAACCAAAAATTTATTAATTTAAAAATGAAAATTAAAATATTTTGTTAGAAAATTTAAGACTGATTTGCTTCGCTCGGATGAGTGATTACTCTATCAATTAAGCCATAATTTTTTGCCTCTTCAGCACTCAGAAAATAATCTCTATCAGTATCCTTTTCAATTTTCTCAAATGATTGGCCTGTCATATCTGCCATAGACATATTTAACATATCTTTAATTCTTAAAATTTCCTTAGCCTCTATTTCGATATCACTTGCTTGACGTTGAGATGTTCCTCCAAGAGGTTGATGAATCATTATTCTACTGTGAGGTAAAGCAACTCTTTTACCTTTGGTACCAGCAGCTAATAGAAACGCACCCATGGAAGCTGCGAGGCCTACGCATATGGTTACAACATCACTTTTTACATACTTAATGGTGTCGTATATAGCCAATCCAGCGGTTACTGATCCTCCTGGGCTATTTATATATAAATAGATAGGTTTGGAATTGTCATCAGAATCAAGATAAAGCATTTGTGCAACAAGGCTATTAGCAATACCATCATTAACTTCTTGTCCAAGAAAAAGAATTCTTTCAACACCTAATCTTGTATATATGTCAACCCATCTTTCGTATTGACTTCCTGGAAGTCTGTAGGGCACGCTTGGAGTTCCTATTGGCATGATTTTAAAGTAATTGAATGTGAAAGTTAAATTTTATTTGGTAAATCTTTTTGGCTTGTAAGTATTCTATCGATAACTCCATAATCTAGGGCTTCTTGAGGGTTAAGATAACTCATCCTGTCAGAGTCTTTAGAGAGTTCTTCAATAGTTTTCCCAGTATTACGAGATAGAATCTCGAGCATTGATTTTTTATTTTTCAAAACTTCTTCAGCTCTTATTTGGATATCGGTTGCTTGACCTCTTGCTCCACTTATAGGCTGATGTAAAACAATAGAGGCATGCGGAAGAGCGGCTCTTTGTCCTTTCGTGCCAGATGAAAGAATTACTGCAGCCGTTCCCATTGCTTGTCCGATACATATTGTGTGTACTGGAGGCTTGATATAGCTTATTGTATCGCAGATGGCGAAAGCTTCTGTTTCGAAACCAACTGCATCGCCTGTATACCAACTTGTCCCGGTTGAATTTATGTAAAAATAGATAGGTTTTTCTGGATCTTCAAATTCTAGATAAAGAAGTTGAGCAATAATTAGCTCAGTAACATCCATTCCTAGTTGTCTTTTCGCATCATCATCTGAAAATAATGGTAAACCAAGATAGACGATTCTCTCTTTTAGTAAAAGAGAGGGGAGATCGGGAGGTGGGGTCCTCATAACGGTGTTTTCGCCGTAATAAGGAGCAGATACAGTCATTTGTATCACAAAATTAATATTGATTTGATTCTAGCTAGATTTAGCCCTGTGTCGCTGGTGATTTAAAAGATTTGTTTGACTCAGGATTATTTATCAGTTTTCCAAACACCATTCTTCCAGTGGGAGTTTGTAGTGCTCCAGTAATTACAATATCTAATCTGCTCCCAACAAAATTCTTTGCCTCATCAATAACAACCATTGTTCCGTCATCTAAGTATCCAATACCTTGCATTTTTTCTTTTCCCTCTCTTACGATTTTTATATTAAGTGATTCTCCTGGCTGAACTTCTGGTCTTAAAGCAATAACCAAATCACTCAAATTCATAACTTTTAATTCCTTAACTTCAGCGATTTGAGAAAGATTATAATCAGCCGTAATTAAAGTTCCTGTCATATCCTCAGTAATTTTCAATAGTTTTTCATCTACCCCATTACCTTCATACTTTGTTGGATTTATTACGAGTCTTCTCCCGTATAAATCTCTTAATTCTTTTAATAATTTTAAACCTCTTCTTCCTTTAGACCTTTTTTCATTACTGCTTGAGTCAGCTAAAGTTTGTAATTCATCTATTACACTTTGAGCAACAATTAGTTGTCCTTCCAACAATCCGCAACTTAATAGGCCATTTATTCTGCCATCAATAATTACGCTGGTATCAAGAATTTTTGGACTTGCAGCAGGTAGTATTCCTTCATTAACTAGATATGCATCAGTATTATTTGGATTAAATAATCTCAATAGTGTTCTTCCATGCGTATCTGCTAACTTATATCCAAGAACACCAAAGAAAATATTGCTTAATATAGCTGCTAAGGGTTTTGCAAAAAAGACTTCTCTAGGGAAAGGAATTAATAGTATTGGAGCAAGTAGGAGATTCGCAACAAGTAATCCTAAAATCAAGCCAACCGACCTACTTATTAATAAATCTGTAGGCATTGTCCTTATTTGATCAAGAAATGTCTTTCTGAGTTGAAGGAATACAAAACCTGCTGCTAATCCTATAAATAAACCTATTATTGCTAAAACAATTCTGAAACCCTCTACATTGGATACCTGTTTGAGTATGTCCACTGGCAATAAATCAACACCAAGCCATCCTGAAGCAGCCCCAGACAATACAAATAAAATTAATACTAAGGTATCTGTCATATCTATAATCTACTAGGATTTATTAATTGAGTAAATAAGGATTTTATTTTTTTCGATCCTTAACACTTTTTTGGACCTTAAAAATGCATCTAAGATTATGAATAAGTTTCCAAGAAGTGCCTATATACACATTCCTTTTTGCCATAGGAGGTGTTTTTATTGTGATTTTGCAGTAATTCCACTTGGAAACAAAGTTGAAACTTTAAAAGGTTATGGAAGCAAAACTGTTCAAGAATATTTGCAATTTTTATATAAAGAAATATTGTCAATTAAGCATAAATCACCTCTATCGACCATTTATGTAGGAGGTGGCACACCCTCAATTTTAGATCCAACCCAAATCAAAGAATTAATTGATCTTTTTAGAGAAAATTATGGAATTGACTATGGTGCTGAAATCACTATGGAGGTTGATCCAGCAAGTTTTACTCAAGATGATCTTTTTGGATTTATAAATGCTGGGATAAATAGATTTAGTCTAGGAGTACAAAGTTTTAATAATCAGATACTTCAAAAGTCGGGAAGGCGTCATTCTAAAGAAGATGCAGAAAAATCTTGTTTATGGTTGAAGAGAGAATTTGATTCTGGGTTAATAAAAAGCTGGAGTTTAGATTTAATTCAAAACTTGCCACTTAGTGGATTTAAAGAATGGCAAGATGACTTAAAAAAAGCAATAACATTTTCACCACCGCATCTATCTATTTACGATTTAAATATTGAAAATGGTACTGTTTTTAAAAAATTAGTTAGTTTAGGAAAATTAAAACTCCCAAGTGATGAAGAAGCTTTTAGAAACAGTGAATCAACCCATTTAATTTTAAAAAACTCAGGTTATACAAGATATGAAATCTCAAACTATTGCCTTCCGCGGCATCAATCGAGACATAATAGAGTTTATTGGAGTGGTTTAGGATGGTGGAGTTTTGGTCAAGGTTCAACTAGTTCTCCTTGGGGAGAAAAGTTAACTAGGCCAAGAGTTAGCAAAGAATATAAAGAATGGGTAATTAGACAATATGAACTTAATTTAGATTCATCCCTAACTAATAATGAGTTTGCCTATAAAGAACTTGATGAAAAAATAATGTTGGGATTAAGACTCAAAGAGGGTATTGACCTCAAGGAGGTGTTTAAAGAACAAAACTGGGAAAACAAAAAAATCGAAACCAACTTTAGTAAATTACTTGAAAAATGGGAAAGATTTCTTGAAAGTGGCCTATTAGTAAGAAAGGGGAATAGATTCTTTTTAAGTGAGCCTAATGGTATGGAACTAAGCAATCAAGTTCTTGTCTCTATGTTTAGGTGGTGGGATGAGATTAATTAAGATTAACCATACCCATTTTGTTATAGCTAAAACTATTTTCATCACTTGTTTTATGGGAATTGCAGATAATAAAACAAATCCCCTCAAAAACTTCTTTAACAAAAGGTGAAGCAAATCTCGGCAAAAAATAATTCTAAGTTGATAAAAATTTGAGAGATTAAACACTCGTTTTAATGGTTATGTTTGTGCATATTACATGGCATCCATTTATTCCCCATTTGATGAGCCCCTTCGCAACCAAATTTATAGGCTTCTTTTTCTGCCTGTTCTCTAGTATCAAATAACATTGGCATTTTCATTTTTTTTTCTGCTGGTTTATTTGAACATCCCAATGTAAGAATTATCATCGAAAGAAAAGGAATAAGATAATTAGAGTTTTTCAAAATTAATTTATTAATCAAAGGAATATAGTCTTAAATATCTTTTGAAATTTGTAAAAAATAAATTTTGAAACAAAAATCCATCGATTGACAGAAGATCTAAATTAAATGTTATAACGACTTTCTTTTTAAATGTCTATTAATACATTCCTTTTGCTTTTATTAGTTATTGCAAACTATACAAACTTATTTTTAAATATCAAAAATAGAAAAAAATGAAATGATTAAAAGATAATGTATATCCTACTAAACCCTTATAAAATAATATGTTCTTAAGGAATTAGACTTTATGACAAGATGGGTTAATTAGTTAAGTCTTTCAGACTCTACCCATTCTTTTAATTTATCCTTAAATAATTTCTTTCCTTGGATAATTGGTTGGCAAAATGGGGGTTGATCATCATTAAGACCTAACAAATCTGCAGTAACTCTTACTTGCCCATCGCAATAATTACCTGCGCCGATACCTATTGTGGGAATTGTTAAAGAATTTTGTATTTCCTTAGCAAGCAAATCAGGAATATGTTCAAGAACTATTGAAAAACATCCTAATTCTTCAAGAATTGAAGCCTCTTTCTTGATTTTTTCTTGGCTTGCTAGGCTTTCTCCTTGTTTTTTAAATCCAATATTTAGATAGCTTTGTGGTGTAAGACCTATATGACCCATAACAGGGATTCCCATTCTTATTAATCTAGAAATAACTTTTTGTATTTCTGGTTCAGCTCCTTCTACTTTTACAGCTTTTGCATAAGTGCTCTGAATGATTTTCCCTGCATACTCAACAGCTTTATCCTCTCCACATTGGTAAGTTAGAAAAGGCATATCTGAAACGACTAAAGGTTGCTCCTCAATTTTCTTCTTAAACCCTCTTGAAACAGCATTAGTATGATAAATTATGTTTTCTAAAGTTAATGGTAATGTCGATTTGTATCCTAAGCAGACCATTGCTAATGAATCTCCTACTAGTACGAGATCAACATTTGCTTGTTCGGCAATAGACCCTGATATGGAGTCCCAAGCAGTTAGTGCAATGATTTTGCGAGATTTTTTTTTATAATTAACTAGGTCTGAAGGTAACATAATAAATTTATGTATCTTTTTTAATCAAGAATTGCTAATATATTTTTGACTCGGCCTTTCGCGGTTTTAACGCCTAAACCTGGTCAGGACCGGAAGGTAGCAGCCACAAGGGATGCTTGAGGCAGGCGAGATAACCGAGTCACTCTATTTTACCTTTTAACCTATATCTTTTTTATTTTGCCTTAATCTCAAAAACTCAGGAATACTAGCTCCTGATTCTTTATTGTCTGAAAAATTATATAATGGTTGATTAGATAATCTGTTTTTTATTCTTTGCTGGTTTAATGGTTGGGTCATTTCAAATCCTGTAGCAATTACAGTAACTTGTATCTCCCCTTCCATTGCCTCATCGACCACTGCACCAACAATAATATTTGCTTCTTGATCAACAACATCATAAATAATTTCAGATGCGGAGGTCATGTCTTCTAAAGTCATGTCTTTGCCACCAGTAATATTTATAACGCAGCCTTTAGCTCCATCAATTCTAGCTGCTTCTAATAAAGGACTATTCATTGCTGCCTGTGCTGCCTCTATAGCTCTCGATCTTCCTGAACCTATACCTATTCCGAGAAGAGCAGTGCCAGCTTCCGTCATAACTGATCTTACATCTGCAAAATCAACATTAACTAATCCTGGACAAGTAATTATGTCACTTATGCCTTTTACGCCCATCCTTAAAACATCATCAGCATTCCTAAATGCTTCTTGAAGGGGAGCTCCTGCTATAACGTCTTTTAATCTGTCATTTGGAATAACTATAAGAGTATCAACGTTTTCAGCTAGTCTTGCGATCCCTTCCTCTGCTTGACGCATTCTTCTTTTTCCTTCAAAAGAAAATGGTTTAGTTACTATACCTACTGTTAGAGCTCCACTTTGTTTGGCTACTTCTGCAACTACGGGAGCTGCTCCTGTACCAGTTCCTCCACCCATTCCAGCAGCTATAAAAACTAGATCAGATCCTTCTAAAGCTTGTTGAAGCTCTTCTTTGGATTCTTCGGCTGCTTTTTGCCCAATGCTTGGATTCCCACCTGCACCTAAACCTCTAGTGAGGTTTTGTCCAAGTTGAACCCTACTCTCTGCAGAAGATTGCAATAGGGCTTGTGCATCGGTATTGAGGACTCTAAATGAAACACCCTCTAGGTCACTGTTTATCATTCTATTGACTGCATTACTGCCACCACCACCTACACCAATAACTTCTATTTTGGCGTTTTGGCTTGGAAGGATTTCTCTCGATTGATCAAAGTTTGGATTGTTACCGAAGCTCATCTCTTAATAAGGTTCTAATACTAGTATTGGGTGCATTATGAACTTACTAAGCTCATCTGTAGGAATTTGTTGAGCAAAATCCTTAAAATATTTATTTACTAAATATTTGGTTTTAAATGCTTAACCCCCATCAACAC
>CACGIB010000022.1 GCA_902573045.1 uncultured Prochlorococcus sp. | reverse complement strand
AGCCAATAATCAGTTTATTAGAATGTATTGAGCAAGATGCAAATTTATTAGGGCATTTACTTTTTGTTGGTAGCAAAATAGCTAAATCAAAAAATTTAACTAATTGGAGAACAGTAATTAATACTGGAGCGGAATCGGGACAAACAGTTTTTCATTTACATATTCATTTTTTATCTGGAAGAAAAATGAATTGGCCTCCAGGTTAAAACTCTCGAAAGAAATATTAATGGGTTATAAATAAATAAAAACAAAAATGAATACTCCAGAGTCCTTAAATACAGAATCTAAAAATTTATTCAATTTAATTTCAAAAAATTGGGAAGAGCTAGATGATTCACTCAAAACTAAGTTAATAAAAATTTGGAACGTTTTAACTTATAAATGGCAATTACAAATTTTATTTAATTTACCTTTTCTACTATGGTGGGCATTAGATAAATCTTTTCCAAAAGTTCATGAATTTGATGCAACAATCTTGAATTACTTGAATTTACCCGACTGGGCACTTTCATTTATTGGCTTTGGTCAATAGACTGCTTAAAGTTATAATTTATTTCATAACACTAGTTGAGTAATGAATAAAGAAGTTAATAATAAATCCAAAATACTGTACCAATTACAAAAATTAAGGAAGCTATCTCAGCCGTTTTTTCTTCCCATAGATCAATGTAATGGTTTTCAATTCATATGGCTTTTGATTTCTCTTTTATTTTGTGTTGGTGGAGTAGTACTTGTTGGTCTTACAGGAATAATAAGTTTTTTTGAAAGCTTTCAACCAATTTTTCTTGAAAAGTATTTCGGAGGTGTAGTAAGTACTGTCAATTCAATTTGGGCTGGGAGTTGGGGATTGCTTTTCTCTGCATTATTTCTAATTGGATCAGGCAGCTTTTTTAGCTTAAGACGTCAATTAAAAAACCGTAGATGGTTACATTGGTTATTCCTTGCGATAATTGTATTAATGCTTTTAGCTGTAAACGGAATAAACGCAGGTATTGGATTTATTGCAAGAGATTTAACAAATGCTTTAGTAGAAAAACAAGAAGATGGATTTTATCGGATATTGGGGATTTACGCTTGTTGTTTCGCTGTGGCTCTACCAATACGGGTTTCCCAAATATTTTTTACATATAAGTTAGGAATAATTTGGAGAGAATGGCTTTCAAAAAGTTTAGTCAAAGATTATATGACTAATAAAGCT
Source organism: uncultured Prochlorococcus sp. (assembly GCA_902573045.1). Next base: position 9,506 of record CACGIB010000022.1, on the reverse strand, counting down.
TATTACCAGTTAAATCCCAATGATGAAGAACAAACCGATGTAGATAATCCCGATCAAAGAATCACAGATGATACCAGAGCTTTTACTGGTCAAAGTCTCTCTTTCACATTAGGTATTTTTGATGCCCTACTAACATTTTCACTTAATATTCTTATTTTATGGAGTATTAGTACAACACTTACTTTTTCTTTATTTGGTTACGCCGCATTTGCAACTTCTATCCTCTTAATTGCTGGAAAAAATCTTGTAAAGATTGACTTTGATCAACTCAGATATGAAGCAGATTTTCGATATGGCTTAGTACATATTAGAGATAATGCTGAATCAATAGCCTTTTACTCTGGGGAGAATCCTGAGCGAAGTGAAACCGAAAGACGCTTAGGAGAAGTGGTGAGAAACTTTAATTTACTGATTATATGGAGAGTAATAATAGACGTCATGAGAAGATCCATTAATTATGCTGGAAATTTCTTTCCATATTTAATAATGGCAATCCCTTACTTTAAAGGTGATATTGATTATGGACGCTTTATTCAGGCAAGCTTTGCATTTGGAATGGTTGAAGGTTCGTTATTTTTTATTGTTAATCAAATCGAAGAACTTGCAAAATTTACTGCTGGTATTGGCAGATTAGAAGGATTCCAATCAAAAGTTGAATCCATTAGTCAAACCAACCCAACAAGCAATCAAAACGTTATTTCAGATTACCCCTCAATTCTTATTAATAATGCTGACCTTTGCCCACCAGGATCAAATAAAACAATAATTAAAAATTTAAATTTGAGCATCGACAATAATCAATCACTTTTGGTAGTAGGACCATCTGGGTGCGGAAAAACATCTTTACTAAGAATGATTAGTGGTTTATGGGAACCCGATCAAGGAGTAATTAAAAAACCAAAAATTGGGGAATTATTATTCATACCTCAAAAACCATATATGCTACTTGGTTCTTTAAGGGAACAATTATGTTATCCCACAGAAGTCAAGAAATTTAGTGATGAACATCTTACTTCTGTACTTCATGAAGTAAATTTAAAAACTTTAGTGGATCGATATCCTAATCTTGATATCAAACAAGATTGGCCACGAATTCTTTCCTTAGGCGAGCAACAAAGATTGGCTTTTGCAAGACTATTACTAAATTCTCCAAGATTTGCAGTACTTGATGAAGCAACAAGTGCTTTAGATATTAACACTGAAAAAAAACTATATAGTTTACTTAAGGAAAGAGAACTTTCTCTTATTAGTGTTGGACATAGACCTAGCTTAAAAGATTTTCACGAGAATATTTTGGAATTAAATGGACAGGGAGACTGGAAATTATTGACTTCTGATAAGTATAATTTTAAGGATTAGCAAAAAAAAATGAATTCTAAAGAAGAACAAACTAACTCAGAAGTAACAACTAATTTAGAGAATAATGGTTTTATAGAACAGCAAAAGGATCCAAACTACATAAATGAAGACATTAGAGACAATAATTTAGATGGAAAATCTATAGAAATTAAAGATGAATATAAATTTGGTTGGAGTAGTTATTCTGAAATAACTAATGGAAGATTTGCCATGATTGGATTCCTTTCAATATTATTAATTGAATTATTTAGTAAACAATCGTTTCTAAAATGGGCAGGAATCTTATAATTAATCATCAAATCTAGAACTGTTATCTCTAGGTTTCTTCTTATTTGTTCCAAGGTTATATCTACTGTTTTGATTTTTTGAACTTGATCTAGTTGAGGAGCTTACTCTGCGTGTCTCACGTGTTTTTTTGGCTTGATTAGCATCTTTAAATGAAGCATCTTCTACTTGAGCTGTTGAAGTTTGCTGCCTAATAGGGGATCTAGTAGGTTTCTTTTTTAATGGAGAAGAATCACCGGGAGTAGAGGTATTATCTTGTCTAGAAACTGTGCGATTCATTCTGGGTCTTGACCCTGTTTTAACTTCATCGCGAGATAAATTTCGTCTCTCACCAAAATTATTTGTTGCTGGTTGGTTACTATTTCTATCTGCAGAAGTCTGTCTTCTCCTTCTTATAGGTTCGTCATTTTCAAACTGACTTATTTCCCTTGTAGAGGGTCTGCTTCTACTTGCTGCAGCAGAGGGTATAGCTCTTGAAACATTCCTCCTACGAGATCTCCCTTCCATATAGTCTTCTTCAAATTCATCTTCTTGAGGTTTAAATCTCCTAGATGGTCTTTCAGATTCTTCAAACCTATCGAAATCGTTATTAAATCGGTCTCTAGAATTTCTGGGAACATCAGAAATAGGATCATCATCAAAATAAGATGACCTTCTAGCTTGATCAGTAGCAACCCCTCTTAATCGCACACTTTCATATGCAAAAAAAACTGTCGTTCCTGCTAATAAAAACTGACCAAACTGAAGGATAGGATCTAACCTCCAGCCTTGAAAAAATAATATTCCTCCGCACAAAAGTCCAATTGCTGCGAAGAAAACATCATAATCCCTTGCTAAGGCAGGTTTAAAAGACCTCAAAAAATAAAGGCCTCCCCCACATACGGCGAGAACTATACCAACAATACTGGCCCAATTGAGACTAGCATTGACCACATTCTTTCTCCAAAAATTTATTTTTAAAGGGGTACTTATATCCCTTATATATATAGTGTACTTAAAACTTTTACAAAAACTAGCGTCTTCCAGTAGAAGTACGATCGAGGGAATCTTTCTGGCTGACAAAAATCAAAAATGCAGAGGCTGGAATAACTATTATTAAGGCAGCTGCAATAAAACTACCTATCATTCCAACAGCAGAATTATTTGCAACTTCAGCAGAAAAATCTGCGGCTAGTAATAAATTTGAGATTTGAAACACTTTTTAAATATTTAATTCTCAATTTATAATACGAATTAAATACGTTTCAGTGGGTTATTTATTAAGATGAATTAAATAATTGTGATTTCCTTGCTTGTAAACTCTCTTCAAATTTTAGATATTAGTTTAGGAATTTCTCTTTCATATCTAACTATAGTTTTTTTAATAAGATTAATACTTACTTGGTACCCAAAAATTGATTTAAGTAAAGGTATATGGTTATTAATTTCAATACCATCAAGCTCTATTCTTAATTTAACAAGAAAACTAATTCCTCCTATTGGAGGTGTTGATGTTGGACCCGTAATTTGGATCGGGATTATAAGCTTTTTAAGAGAAATTTTAGTCGGTCAGCAAGGGATTATAAAACTTGCATTGCATACACATATTTCATAGAAATCATTTAATTATTCCTCAGTAATTTGGCAATAATTCTTCTTCTACATATTTAGTATGTATCTTACCTTGCTTAAATTTAGATTTATTCAGTAATGTTAGATGAAAGTTAATAGTTGTAGGAATACCAGTTACTGCACATTCATTTAAAGCCCTATTCATTCGTTTAATTGCAGTATTACGATCTTTTCCCCAGACTATTAATTTACCAATTAATGAGTCATAGAAAGGAGGTATTTCATAGCCCGTATAAACATGACTATCCACCCTTACACCAGGGCCACCAGGAGGAAGCCAGCCAGTTATTTTTCCAGGTGATGGTCGGAAATTGTGAGAAGGATCTTCAGCATTAATTCTACATTCAATGGCATGACCGTTTAAATGGATATCATCTTGATTAAATTCCAAGTTTGCTCCGCTTGCGATTTTAATTTGCTCAGCTATTAAATCAACTCCTGTAACCATTTCAGTAACAGGATGTTCAACTTGAATCCTAGTATTCATTTCCATGAAATAAAAATTATTATCATCATCAACTAAAAATTCAACTGTACCAGCTCCTTCGTAACCGATACTTTTTGCAGCAGCAATAGCTGCGTTTCCCATTTTTTTTCTTAGCTCTGTGTTAATTGCAGGACTAGGAGACTCTTCTAGTAACTTCTGATGTCTCCTTTGAACTGAACAATCTCTCTCTCCTAAATGGACAACATTACCCGATCTGTCTGCCAAAATTTGAATTTCTACATGTCTTGGCTTCTTTATAAATTTTTCCATATATAAACCATCATTACCAAAAGCTGCTTCTGCTTCACCCTGTGCTGCTTTAAACATTTTTTCAAGATTATCAGAGTTTTCAACCAACCTCATACCTCTTCCACCTCCTCCAGCAGTCGCTTTGATAATTACGGGATAGCCAATATCATTTGCCAATTTATAAGCCTCATCAACACTTGATAACAAGCCTTTACTACCAGGTACTGTTGGAACTCCAACTGATTCCATAGTTTCTTTAGCTGTAGATTTATCTCCCATCGATCTAATAGCTTTTGGAGATGGGCCAATAAAAACTATACCGTGATCATTACACATCTCAGCAAATTTATCATTTTCAGCAAGAAATCCATAACCAGGATGAATAGCATCAACTCCTCTCGAGGTAGCAGCAGCAAGGATATTAGGAATATTTAAATAACTCTTATTACTTAACGAATCTCCAACGCAAACAGCTTCATCAGCAAGCTGAACATGCAATGCTTTTTTATCTACAGTGCTAAAAACTGCAACGGTTGCAATGCCTAGTTCTCTACAACTTCTAACAATTCGTAAAGCTATTTCTCCACGATTAGCAATTAAAACTTTTTCAACCATTATGAAAATTAAATTGAAGAAATGAAAATGACTTAAAATAAAAAATTCTTTGCCAAAGTACTCAACAAAATTTTTTAGTAATCAGAGGACATTTTTACAATACAACCTAGAACGTTATATATGTATAAATATTTGTTTTATGCAATAGAAAATAATTGATCATATTCAAAAATAGTCTTTTAGAACTACATCCTTATTTCAGCCAATAATGTATGATATTTCTAAGGTTAAGGCATCTCCCAGTTGTTTAAAACCCTTGCGGACGTGGCGGAACTGGTAGACGCGCACGTCTAAGGAGCGTGTGGCTTCGGCCTTGCGAGTTCAAGTCTCGCCGTCCGCATTTAATGTATTCTGGTTTAACTGCAATGAAAAAAAAATCACTTGCAGTAGTTATAGTTTCTAATGGTCCTGGTGAATTAGCTAGATGGGTAAATCCTGTAGTAGATGAACTTAACAAAATCAATGAATCACTATGTAATAAAGATAAACTCAATTTCATTCTTAGGTTAGTCCTAGTTCCTTGCCCAAATGCCACTGGTAAAGAATTCTTAGTTGCGAATTCATGGAATAAATTCGAATTAATTACAAAATCCAAAAATTTTTGGAAATTACTAATAAAGCCACATTCTTATGCTTATTGGCCAAAAAAAGGGGTAGTTATTTTCCTTGGTGGAGATCAATTTTGGAGCATTTTATTAGCTAAAAGATTAGGCTATTTGAATATCACATATGCTGAATGGATTTCGCGATGGCCTCAATGGACCAACGAAATTGCTGCTATGAATGTAAAAGTAAAAGAGTTAATACCTGAAAAATATAAATATAAATGTAAAATCATTGGCGATTTGATGGCAGATATCAAACTTAATAGTCAAATAACATTTAAAAAGAAAGAAAAACACTATATTGCATTGCTGCCTGGTTCAAAAAAAGCAAAGCTTTCTGTTGGAATTCCTTTCTTCTTAGAAGTTGCAGATCAAATAGCTGAAGAAAATCAAAATATAAATTTTTTAATTCCCATGGCCCCAACCACTAATAAAAGTGAATATTTATTTTTTCAAAGCGAAAGAAATCCAATTGCCAAATATTACTCATCAAAAATCAAAAATATTAAAAACATAAAAGACTCCTCTTTTGATTATGTAATTGAAACATCAAAAAATACAAAAATTTACCTAATCAAAAAACATCCTTGCTATGAATTTTTAAAAGAATGTGATCTCGCAATTACAACTGTAGGAGCAAATACCGCAGAATTAGCAGCAATTGCTCTTCCAATGTTAGTGGTTCTACCCACTCAACATTTAAATATGATGAATGCCTGGGATGGTGTTTTTGGAGTAATTGGGAAAATTTCATTCATAAATAGATTTCTAACTTTTATAATTAAAAATTTTTATCTAAAAAAAAAGAAGTATTTTGCTTGGCCAAATATTAAAGCCAAAAGAATGATTGTCCCTGAAAGGATATATGATATTTCACCTAGGGAAATTGCAAGAGAGGTATTGTTTCTTATTAAAGATAGAGATCAATTAAAAAGTATCAGGGATAATCTAAATAAAGAAAGAGGTGATCAAGGTGCGGTAAAAAAACTTGCTTCTATAATTATTAATTCAATAAAAAAACTTTGAAAATTACCAGGGATCATCAATTTCAAACTTGTCTGATTTTTTATTATCTTGAACTATATTTTTTTCATCTAGTGGTTCAATATCTAAAGTTTCAGTTGCATTTTGAATTGGTCTTTTCGAAGCTAAATTACTAGTTGATTGTTTCTTGGTCTTAAGATCAATATTGTTTTCTTTATCTATTTGATTCTCGATATTATCAGAATAATCGTTATCCATATAAAGCTTTTTTCTGTTATTTTTTTCCTCTAAAGAACCATTTATTTCAACATATTCAAGTTCATCTTCATAATCATCTTCATAATCATCTTCATAATCATCTTTTTCAACAGCTTCCTCATATTCCTCGACCAAATTATTTTGCTGTTCTGATTCAGAACCTGAAAGTAACTGATTCTCTACTGGTACAAGATTTGCTGAGTATCCATTTGCTTCCCTTTCATCCCATGAAGAACCTCCTACTCCAAGTTTCTCAAGTAGTCCACTAGTTAATTGGTTTAATTTCTCTTCAGCACCTTCATAAACAATAATCCTATCAGTACCACTACTTACAATTTCCTCAACAGGAATTTCCCAAGTACTTAAAACTCCCTCACCCAAAAGTGGAACACCAACTGCACCCATTACAAGAGAAATTAAATCCCCAGTTTCGATATCAAAAGAAAAACCAAGAACTCTTCCTAAAAGTTGTCCAGATTCTGTAATGACCTGACAATTTATTACCTTTCCATATCTTTCTGGAGAAAAACTTTCACTCAAAGAATCTAAAGAGTCAACTAATATGACATCTCCAACTTGCTTTATACTTTCTAAAGGCATCCATTTTGGTAAACCTGGTAAAAACCTTGTAAGGGGGTTATCTCTTAGTCCTAAGGCGACCACCTCTCTTCTATCAATATCAACAACAACTTCACCAACTACACCCAAACGCCTTCCAGTATCAGTAGTTATAACTTGTGTTCCCATCAATTCTGACCTTAACCATAAACGTTCGCTGGGAACAGAATTAGGGAGATTCCTATTTGCAGATGTGTTAGACAAACTCATAAATACCTTTCTATTATTCTGACGTATAAATTTAAAAAAGTGTGTTTATGCAGCATTTGGTAACCCAACAACTTGTGTATTGGCACCTCTTGCTTGCGCAACCCCAATTGTTCGTTCAGACGCACTAATCATAGGCCTTCTATGACTTACGACTATAAATTGAGCATTTGATGACTGATTAGATATTAATTTTGATAACCTTTCAACATTGATACCATCTAAAAAACTGTCAACCTCATCCAATGCATAAAAAGGTGAAGGTTTGTACTTTTGCAAAGCAAATAAAAAACTTAAAGCAGTTAATGATTTTTCACCACCTGACATAGAAGCTAATCTTCTGACATTTTTCCCCTTTGGATGAGCGACTAAAGTTAAGCCTCCTTCCAAGGGAGAATTAGGATTTTCAAGTTGAAGGAAACCATCTCCATCAGATAAATTTGCAAAAATTTCTCTAAAGTATCTATCAACTTCTACAAATGCTTGCATAAAAGCCTCCTGACGCATAGTCGATACAGTTTCTATTCTCAGCAATAATTCAGATCTTTCATTAGATAAAATTTCTAATTTTTCTTGTAAACCGTTTAATCTCTCAATTAATTCTTCTAATTCATCAAGAGCTAACATATTAACGGGTTCTAAGCTTTGTAGTTTTGCATTTATAATCGAGATTTCTGATTGCAAAGATTCTAGACTCTTTCCTTCATATTCTCCAAAATTCGGGAAAGGATTAGGTAGATCTTTTTTATAATTTTCCAATTTTATTTTCTCACTCCTCATCTCTTCTTTAAGAGAATTTATATCTCTTTCAAGGTATTCCAGCTTTAAAAGATAATTATTATATTCTTGCCTTTTATTTGAAATTGAAGAGTTTAATTCATCTCTTTTCCTTCTCAATAAACCTAAATCCTTCTCTAAGGAATTTTTTTGATTATCGAGAACTAAAATCTCTTTTTTAAATTTATCTCTTTTTTTTATCCACTCATTATGTGCATTTGCAAGTTCTTTGACAGATTCCTCCAAGTTTTTTTCTTGTAATAATGTAATTTTTAATGAATTATTGATGCGCTCCTTATTTAAAGCAAATTGATTCTTTTTATCTATTAATGTATCTCTCTCCTTAATAAGTAATTCAAGTTTTTTATCAAGATTATTAAAATCGTTATTAAAGGCTATTAATGATGATTTTTGATTTTTTTCATAATTTGCCTTTTGAATGGCTTGTAATTGATCAAACTTATCATGATAAGGCTTCAATTCATTTTTTAAATGATCTAACTCGTTAACTAGTAAATTATTAGCAGTATCAAGTTTATTTAATCTCAATTTAGATTCCTCAATTCTTTGCGAGACAGCCTTAAGAGAATCTTGATTGACCTCAATTTCTGTATTAAATGAGGCACAATCCTCAATTATTTGCCTGTGGTTAAAATTTAATTTACTAAGTCTATTATTTTTTATTATCAAATCATTATTTGACTCTTTTAAAGCTTCTTCGATAACTAATAATCTTTCTTTTATGGGACTAGAATCATCAATATCATTGTTAATCCCAAACCTATAAGCCAAATCTCTATTTAACTTACTGCCTCCTGTAATAGCACCACTTGTTTCTAATAATTCACCAGTTAAGGTAACCAACCTATTTTTTTGTGTAGATAATCTAGCTGAGGATAAGTCTGAAAAAACCAAAGTATCTCCAAAAACATATTGAAAAACATCTGAATAGACTGTATCAAAAGTAATTAGATTAATAGCCTTATCAATAAATCCATTCTCCCTGTTATTTTCAAATCTTGAAATTGCATAATTCTTTTTTTGACTTTTAATTCTATTTAAAGGTAAAAAAGTTAATCTTCCCGCTTTCTTCTTTTTAAGAATTTCAATTGCTTTAGCAGCAATATGATCATTATCAACAACAATTTGTCCTAATCTATTTCCAGCAGCAATTTCTAATGCATATCTATTTTTTTCACTGACCTCTCCAAGTTGAGCTACATAACCATGTATACCCTCTAACCCTGCTTCTAATAGAATTCTGAGAGCATATGAACCTCTAGATTCGTTTAAAGCTTCCTTCCTGCTTTCTGATCTAGATAAATCCTTTTCAAGCCTTAATTGCTCGTTATTTAGCCTTAATTTAGTTTTAATTAATAAATCAATTTCATTTTTTAAAGAATTAATTTCTGCGCTATTACTTGCCAAGTTTTTATTCTTTGTATCGGATG
>CACGIB010000021.1 GCA_902573045.1 uncultured Prochlorococcus sp. | reverse complement strand
GATCCTATTGCAGCGGCAAAGGCAACAATGCCCGAGCCTCCAGGAAATGAAATGCCAAGAGGAAATCTAGTATGACTATCTCCGCCAGTGCCAACAGTATCTGGGAGAAGCATTCTATTAAGCCAGCTATGAATTATGCCGTCTCCAGGCTTAAGAGCTACTCCACCTCTTTGAGATATAAAATCAGGTAATTCTTTATGGGTAACTAGATCTACTGGTTTAGGATACGCAGCTGTATGACAAAAACTTTGCATCACTAAATCTGCAGTAAATCCTAAACAAGCTAGTTCTTTTAATTCATCTCTAGTCATTGGCCCAGTAGTATCTTGACTACCAACTGTGGTCATAATTGGCTCACAGGTCATTCCTGGCCTTACTCCCTCTAAACCGCATGCTTTGCCCACTATTTTTTGAGCTTGAGTAAAGCCGGCATTACTTTCGGTTGGATTTTGTGGTCTAGTAAATATTTCACTTGGTTGATAATCTAATTTGTTTCTAATTTTGTCCGTAAGAGATCTTCCAATCATAAGATTTATTCTTCCTCCAGCTTGAATTTCATCAGTAAGAGTTGATGGATACAACTCGAATTTGCTTATTAATTCTTCAGAATTTGAATCTTTTTCAATTTTTTTAATAATGCCTTTATAAGGATATATTTTAATAACATCTCCTGTTTTCATTTGAGATACATCAGCTTCTATAGGTAAAGCTCCTGAATCTTGTGCAGTATTGAAGAAAATTGGGGCTATTTTGCTGCCAATTATTATTCCACCTGTTTTTTTGTTGGGAACAAAAGCGATATCTTCTCCTATATGCCAAATGAGTGAATTAATAGCAGATTTTCTAGAACTCCCTGTTCCAACAACATCTCCAACATAAGCTATTGGTAAATTTTGTTTTTTTAAATTATCAAGAATCTTTAGTCCATCAGGTTTTTTAAATTCCAACATAGCTAATGCATGCATTGGAATATCCGGGCGTGTTGTTGCGTGTACAGCTGGAGATAAGTCGTCTGTGTTTGTCTCACCGTCAACTTTAAATACTAAACAAGTAATCTCTTTCTCCAGAACTTTTTTATTTTTGAACCATTCTGCATTTGCCCAACTATTTACAACTTCTTTTGCATAAATATTACTGTGAGATAATTCATAAATTTCATTAGCCGAGTCGTAAACAAGAATAATATTTTTTAAAACTTCTGCCGCTTTTTTTGCGAGTAAACTATTTTCTCCTTTAAGGATTTCAACCAAAGAATTTACATTGTATCCGCCTATCATTGTTCCTAGTATTTCAATTGCTTTTTCGGGATTAATTGATTTGCAATATTTTTCGGAATTAACAATAGCCGTAAGCCAGCTTGCTTTTACATAAGCAGCCTCATCAACTCCTGGGGGTACTCTATTGATTAGTAAATCAAGCAAATAAGATGAATCGTAAGTACTATCTTGTTCTAATAATTTTGTAATACAATTTGTTTGTTCAGCATTTAAAGGTAAAGGTGGTATACCTTTGGCAGCTCTTTCAGCTACATGATCTGCATAATCTTTTAGCAATGTTTCCAAATTCTTCATTAGTAAGGTTTAATGCCTAATCTATTGTTATTTTTAATATTGAAAAGGAGAGTATTCATAAATGCTTTTTTAAATATTCAAACTTCTTAATTAATCAATGACGACATCATCAAATAATTCAGCTTTAGAAAAGACATCAGATTTACATGTTCTTGAAACACGTCCATTAATACCTCCAAGCAGATTACATAATGATATACCTTTAGATCACGACTCTGCTAATACAGTATCTAAAACAAGAAGATCGATACAAAATATTTTGCATCATAATGATCAGAAGCTTTTAGTCATTGTGGGTCCATGTTCAATTCATGATCTTGAGGCGGCAAAGGAATATTCAAAATATATTCAAAAATTCCGAGAAATGTATAACGATAAATTAGAAATTATTATGAGAGTATATTTTGAAAAACCAAGAACAACTATTGGTTGGAAGGGATTGATAAATGATCCTCATCTAGATGATTCTTATGATATTAATACTGGTTTAAGAAGGGCAAGAAGTTTGCTTTCATATTTAGCAACTCGAGGCATACCTTCTGCTACAGAATTACTAGATCCAATTGTTCCTCAATACATTGCCGATTTAATAAGTTGGACAGCCATAGGTGCGCGAACCACAGAAAGTCAAACTCATAGAGAAATGGCATCAGGATTATCAATGCCTATAGGCTTTAAAAATGGAACGGATGGTTCTTTTACTACTGCAATTAATGCAATGCAGTCAGCTTCAAAATCCCATCACTTCTTAGGTGTAAATGAAAATGGAATGGCTTCTATAGTTAATACTACAGGAAATCCAGATGGACATATAGTTTTAAGGGGCGGTTCAAAAGGCCCAAATTTTGAAAGTGATCATGTACAAAGAATTTCAGCAGAATTGAGGCAGTGTAATCTTCCCCATAAAGTGATGATTGATTGTAGTCATGGAAATTCCAATAAAGATTTCCGAAAACAGTCAGAAGTGCTAAAAAATGTAGCTTCTCAAATTAGTAATGGTGAAAAAAATATTTTAGGAGTTATGCTTGAAAGTCATTTGAAGGAAGGAAATCAAAAACTTTTAAAAAAAGAAGATCTCCAGTTTGGCAGAAGCATTACAGATGCATGTATAGATATAGAAACAACAAAAAAATTAATCGCTATTTTATACGATTCACTTAGCTAGTTATTAAAAAATTAAAAAATAATGCTGAAGAGATTGGAACAATGAAATTATCTATTCCTAGAATACTAAATTGTTCGAGCAAAGTTGCAAAAAAAGCTATTGTAAAATAATTTAAACTTAAACTATTTTGCTGTGCATATCCTATTGAGCAGACTACTATCAAACTTGTTAAAAACATTGTCATAGTTCCAAGTAAAGATTTTTTTTGTTTAAAAAGAATCCAACTTTTTGAATTAAAGCTTTTTCCGATTAATCCAGCTAATCCATCACCAAACGTCATTATGAAAAACCCACTTATTAATGCAAATGGATCTTTATCCCAGTAAAGATAAATCAAAATAAATAAACTTAGACAATAAAATAATGTTCCATAACTCTTTCTTTCAACATCCTCAATTGTTGGAAATAATTTATAGGTGTAATTGATGAAAACCATTAATGAAACAACTCCTGTAAAAATTAGAGCAGAGCTTTGATTAATTTTTAAAAATTGAGCAATTGGTATTAAAGGTCCTACCCCAATATGTATAATTTTTCTTACGATTTCTCTGCTATCTTCATTATATTTTTTAAAAACTATTGATATTAAAAAAATTAAAATTAAATATAATAAAATTACAGTAAATTTTATCAATTTTTTTAAGCTGCTTTTTGATGAGTTGTCATTACCCTAAGTTTTAATATTGCTTTGGCTTCTAGTTGCCTTACTCTTTCTCGTGAAACATTAATTTGCCTTCCTATTTCTGCGAGTGTTAATGGTTCTTCACCATCTAAGCCAAATCTAAGCTTCATTATTTTTTGTTCTCTTTCATTTAATTGAGAAAGCCAAGTTCCTAAATGCTCTTTTTGAATAGTTCTATCCATACCTTCCATAGGCTCTTCACAGTTTGGATCAGGTATGAGTTCACCAAGAGTACTTCTATCTTCTTCACCTCTTGCGTGAGCATCTAGGGAAGCGCAAGGAGCACTTTGCGAAATTAAATCTTCTAAATCTTTTTGATCAATTCCCATTTCAGTAGCCATTTCCAATCTGGTAGGTTGTCTACCAAATTTATGTGATAATTCTCTAGAAACTCTTCTCATTTTGGATAGTTTCTCACTTATGTGAATAGGTAAACGGATTGTTCTTGCACTATTATCAATCGCTCTTGTCATTCCTTGCCTAATCCACCAGTAAGCATACGTTGAGAATTTATATCCCATGGCAGGATCAAATTTATCTACAGCTCTTTCAAGGCCAATAGCGCCTTCCTGGACAAGGTCCAATAATTCAAGCCCTTGGTTTTGGTATTTTTTTGCAACGGAGACAACAAGTCTTAGATTAGCGGCCATCATTCTATCTCTTGCTCTTTTGCCAATCTTAATTTGATAAAGGTTGCTTTGCGTTCTATCAATATCAGGAATTTGTAGCAACTTTTTCATGTTCTGAACATGATGAGCTAACTCTATTTCCTCTGCTGGAGTCAAAAGAGGTACTCTACCGATACTACTTAAATAGTGGCCAATAGAATCTGAAGCGAGTCTCCCAGATTTTTTTTGGCTTTGTTTTGAAGTAAGACTGGATTTCGATTTGCGAGACTTGCCCGCAGTGTTTGGTAATCTTGGCTCATCAAAATTTTTATCTGAAGAGCTTTTCGCAGATTCCAGAGGGATCCCCATCACCCTGGCCTCCTAAATAATGGATTTTTTAAAAAGCTAGCACTGAAATTGAAATAAAAACTACTTTTACGTTGAAATTTTAAAGACAAAAATTTTTTTTTAATAGCTTATTTCTTGAAATCCATTGATATGAGATGATTTTATAAAAAATAAAAAAAATTTAAAATATTAAGTATTTTTATAAATGTTGTAAAAATCAATATTAATTTTATTTTTCTATGAGGTCAATTTGCGAACGATTATGCGATGAATCTAATTCATATTTCGAATATGAACCATCATCTTTCATTATCCAAGAAAAGTAATTATCTTTAATGTAAGTTTGCAAAAGCGTGTATATTTTAGATTTCAATTCATAATCCTCTATAGGAGTAACAGCTTCTATTCTTCTATCAAGATTTCGTCTCATCCAATCTGCACTCCCTATAAAAACCTCATTATCCCCGTTATTACAAAACCAAAAAATTCTTGAGTGTTCAAGAAAATGGCCAATAATGCTTATAACTTTAATATTTTCACTTAAATTTTTTCTTTGGGGATATAGGCAACAAATACCTCTTATGATGAGGCTAATTTTTACACCTGAGTCTGAAGCTAAATAAAGCAGTTTAATTATTTCTGGGTCTACTAAAGAATTCATTTTTGCGATTATTTCGGCTTTTTTGCCTTCCTCTGCATTTTTAATTTCTCTCTTTATCAGAAATATAAATTTCTCTCGCATCGATGAGGGAGAAACTAATAACTTTTGATAACTTTTTTGTTTAGAGAAACCAGATAAGTAGTTAAATAACTCAAGTAAATCAGATGCAATATCAGGATCCGTTGAAAGTAATCCTAAATCTGTATAAAACTTTGAAGTATTAGAGTTATAATTTCCTGTTCCAATATGGAAATAATTCCTTAATCGTCCTTTCTCTTTTCTAACTGTTAAGGCAATTTTTGTATGTGTTTTAAATCCGATGATTCCATATACAACATGAATGCCAGCTTGTTCAAGTTGTTTGGCCCATTGAATATTATTGTCTTCATCAAATCTTGCTTTTAGTTCAACAAGAGTCATTACTTCTTTACCATTCTCTGCAGCTCTCATTAAAGCTGCGATTATAGGGGAATCTTGGGAAACTCGATATAAAGTAATTTTTATAGCCATTACAAGTGGATCATCAGCTGCTCTGTTTATAAATTCTTCAACTGAAGTTTTAAATAGGTCATAGGGATGATGAAGCAGAATATTTTTTTTCCTAAGTATCTTGAAAATAGAATTAGGGTTTTTGTTTGAAGGCAAATCTAAATGTTTTAATTCTGGGTGCGTTTTTCCAATTAGTAGATTTTCTTTTAAATCATCTCTATCAATTTTTGTAAGCTGATTTAAATCGTCTAGGCCTAATAAACTTTTGCAAAAGTATATATATTCTTTCTGTATTGAGATACTTTCAATAAGTAACTTTAGAATATTTTCTGGCATATCTGACTCCACTTCTAATCTAACTACGTCTCCACCTAATCTTCTTTTTTGCAAACTTTGTTCAACAGCTAAAAGTAGATCATCAGCTTCAAGTTCTTTTAATTCTAAATCTGCATCTCTTGTCACTCTAAAAAAAGAGTAATTTATACATTCCATTCCGTTAAATAAAGTATTTATATTATTCCCAATTAAATCTTCAACACTTATGAAATAGTGAGAACTTTCATCACTAAGTTGCGTAATTTCATTGGGAATTCTTATAAATCGGGGTATATTTTTTGTTGGTATTTTTACTCTGACAAACTGATTTTTAGAATTCTCCTCATCCTTTATTAAAGCTGCTAAATTTAGACTTAAATTACTTATAAAAGGAAATGGATGTGCCGGATCAACAACTAATGGAGTTAATAAAGGGAAAATAGATGTTGTAAAGAAGTTATTACACCAATTTCTTTGATTATCACTTAGGTCCTTATATTTTTTTAAAATTACACCTTTTTCTTTTAATTCATTTTTTAATTCATTATTTACATAGTTTTCTTGGAGAATAGTTAACTTCTTTATTTCATTATTGATTTTTTTTAATTGCTCTTTAGGGGTGAGTCCGTCAATACTTTTTTTAGTAATTTCTGCTTCAACTTGAGCCTTTAATGAAGCTACTCTTACCATAAAAAATTCATCTAGGTTATTACTAAAAATTGAACAAAATTTTACTTTATCTAGGATTTTATACTCCTTTTCCATTCCAGTTAGGAGAACTCTTTTATTAAATTCAATCCAACTTAATTCTCTATTAATAAAAACATCAGCCTGGCGTTTCATTTCAATACTTTAGATTTTTGATTATTAAAAGAATTATTACTTTTACCCTCTGCAATAAGGTATATCATGAAAAGTAAGATAACGGAACCAGCTATAAAAGGTGATTTAGGGCCAAAACTATCATAAACCCTGCCGGCCATTGCAATTCCTAATACTCCTCCAAGACTCTGCAGACCTTGAAGATTACTTAAAATTGATCCTTGTTTATTAACGTCTAATTTCTTTGATATTAGTGCTCTTAAGCTGGGGGTAATTAATCCTGCCCCAACGGCTAAAAATGAAACAGCTGAATAAATATTAAGTGTCGCATTTTCTTTTGGAGCAGTTATTAAAAGAGCACATGCTACAAGAATGAAGCCTGATCCGATAAGTGTTAATCGCATTTCGCCAAATTGCTTTACCAGAGGCCCTATTAGTCCTCCTTGAACGATAATTGCAATTATTCCTACTACAACAAGAGTTCCACTTGAAGCTTTGGTCGTCCAGTTTAATGATTCTTGAAGGAAAAATATAAGGATATTAGTCAATCCAGTAAAAGCAATAAAGTAAATAAAAAAAGCTAATGATAATTTTTTAATCTTTTCTTCTTTGAAAACTGTAAATAGAGCTTTTAAAGGGTTTTTAAAAGCAGTTTTTGATTTATTTGTTTCACTATTAGGCTTGGTTTCTGGTAAGTAAAAAAATACAAGGAGAAAATTTATTATTGGAATGATTGAGGCTATTAAAACTGGAATAATAAAATTATTATTTGTATTTCTTGCAAAAATTACAACAAAAATATTACCTAAGAAAAAACTTAAACCAAAAGCTACACCAATAAGACCAAATGTTTTTGCTCTTTTTTCAGGGCTTGAAATATCTGCAAGAATTGTTGTTGCAGTGGCTGCAGTGCCCCCACTTAAACCGTCAATTAGTCTCGCTAAAAATAATAAAAATAACGGGATAGTGGCTATTGAATTTGACCAATTAAAAAGAACTGTAAAAGATAATATTGATATTCCTATTACTGAACCAGTAATACAAAAAAGAGTGACAGGTCTTCTTCCATATCTATCACTCATAAGTCCTATAAAAGGAGAAGCTGTAAATTGAGCTAATTGGTAAGTGCATGATAATAAACCATATGTACTTGCTTTAGAGTCAAAAAGTAAAACAAAAGAGGGTAATATGGGTAACAGTATACTTTCACTTAAACGATCATTTAGGAGAGTGATAAACGCACTAAGGAGAGTAAATTTTTTATTTGGTTTTAATAAACTTTCTTTCACAATATTTACCTTCATTGCGATTAACTTTTACTACCATACTTGTTAATGGAGATTATTGTGCCCGGCATTGTTTATTTAGTTGGAGCAGGTCCTGGTGACCCTGAGCTTTTGACTATTAAAGCTTTACGCCTAATAAAAAATTGTGATGCATTAGTTCATGATGCTTTAATCCCAGATGAAATAACAAAAGAGGCAGGAAAAAATACAGAAATTTTCCATGTAGGCAAAAGAGCTGGGAAGTGTTCTGTACCTCAGGCTGAAACTAATGCTCTTATTTTGAAATTAGCAAAAGAGGGCAAAAATGTTGTAAGGCTTAAAGGGGGAGATCCATTCGTTTTTTCTAGAGGGGGTGAAGAGGTGTCGATTTTAGAAAAAAATGGAATTTCAGTTGAAATCATTCCTGGTATTACTTCTGGGATAGCTGCCCCCACATATTTTGGTATTCCACTAACCCACAGAGATGCTGCGAGTTCCGTAACCTTTGTCACTGGACATGAGCGTGTAGATAAGGAAAAAAAGACAGTGAATTGGAGAGATTTAGCTAAATCATCAGATAGCTTAGTAATTTTTATGGGTATAAAAAATATTGAATTTATTGTGGAAGAATTAATTCTAGGTGGTTTAGATAAGAATACTAAATGCGCTGTTATTCAAGAAGCTACTTTGAAAAATCAGAAATGTTTTATTGAGAAATTAAATAATCTTGTTGATAAAATCAAAGAAAAAGAATTTTTAGCTCCATCAATTATCATTATTGGAAAAATTGTTGAATTTAGAGTTAATAACAATATAACTAAAGTATCTGATGTCTATTTACCAGATATTAATAAAGTTCAACTATATAATAAATCCCAAAAATAAATTGGATCGAATTTAGGTTTAAGCTTTAAATCATTTACTTGATTAATTTGTCTGCAAGATAAGCTATTAATTGCAACTATTATGTCATCATTTTGAAATTCTGGAGGAATTAATTCTTCTTTTACAATTTTCAATTTTAAAGCTTCAGAAACCATAATCCCCTCTAAACAGCCGCTCTCTTTTCTAGGAGTTATCCATTGATTATTTCTTTTAATTAGAAGATTAAATGTACTTCCACAACAAAGTTCACCTGACGTATTTAAAAGGATAGAATCATCAAATAATTTTTCATTAGCTTCTGTCAAAACTTGTATTGCCTGATTATATGAAAATGTTTTGCATTTACTTATAAGACTGAATTCATTTATTTTTTCAGTTTTACTAATGCAAACGCTTATCGGATTAAAATTTGGTTTTATTCTATAGAACTCAAGCCATAAATTATCCAAATCTTTTGTCTCTGAAGTGCTATCAATTGTTAGTGTTCGACCTTCATTAGTTCCTCGACTATAGTTTATTCTTACTGAAGCAAATTGATCATTTTTAAGCGATAACTTTTTAATTCCATCGTGAATAAGTTGTCTCAAAGTTAATTTATTTATTTTTAGATTAATATTTAAAATCTTGCTACTTTTTTCTAATCTTTTCAGATGTTCATCAAAAAGAATAGGTTTGTTTTCTTTTATCAAAATGGTTTCAAATATACCATCAGCGAATTTTAATCCTCTATTATTAGCAGCAATAAATATTCTATCAATATCCAACCATTGATCCTTGTGCCAGCCTAATGTTTCAATCATTTTAGTGAATCAATTAATGGTAAAAGTTTCCACTTTAGTTCATCAGTTTCCTCTTCAGGGTTTGAGTCAATAACTATTCCACAACCAGCATATATATTGATTTTCTTGTCTTTAATTAAAAATGATCTTATTAGTATATTGCTGTCAAACTCTCCATTCCAGTCCAGCTTCAAAAATGAGCCACAGTACGGTCCGCGTTCACATTCTTCTAATTCAAAAAGTCTCTGGCATGATCTTAATTTAGGTGCTCCAGTTATAGACCCCCCAGGCCAACAAGCTTTTAGTAAATCAATCCAGTTCTTGTCTTTTTTTAATTTGCCTTTGATTACTGAAGTTAGATGATGAACTTTTAAGAAACTTTCAAGTTTTAATATTTCTGGCACCTGAATACTTCCTGTTTCGCAAACTTTACTTAAATCATTTCTTATTAGGTCAACAATCATAATATTTTCAGCTCTATCTTTTTCGTTTGTTATTAAATCGATAGCATTAAGTGCGTCTTGATTTAAATCTTTATCTCTGGATCTAGTTCCTTTGATAGGTCTTGATTCTACAAAATTTTTATTATCTATTTTTATAAATCTTTCTGGCGAGGTTGATAATACAGCTTCTTTATAATTATTATTATTTATTATTATTCCTCCAAAGGGAGCTCTTAATTTCCTTCTTATTTTCAAATAAATATCTAAAGGATTATAGTTTTTGGAAGATTCTATTTCGCATTTAGTTGTTAGGTTTGCTTGAAATATATCCCCTAGGGAAATTAATTTTTTCAATTTTAAAATATTTTTTTGAAATGTTTCAGCCATTTCGTCCAAATTTATTTTTGAAAAATCAAAATTCAAATTTGTTTCAATAATATTTTCTTCTTCAAAATTTTTTATATTGTTGATTATGTTTTTGTAATTAATCAGTTCAGATGAGTTTGTGCCTTCGATAATTATTTCTTTTTTTATTAGATTACATTTAATGATTGGATCATATGATGCAATCCATAAAGTTGCCATATTAGATTTTCGCCATGGGTTTTTTGGTTCTATGTAAACTCCAGCTTCATAACTTAACCATCCGATCCAAAAACCCTTTTCAATATCTTTTAAATTGTTAAATGGATTATTAGTTTTGTCTAAGTTGTTGATATCTCTTGATTGGATTATTTTTTTAGGTTTAATTCCTATTATTGACCATTCCCCATTTTCTTTGCCATCACTGTCTAGCCAAGC
>CACGIB010000020.1 GCA_902573045.1 uncultured Prochlorococcus sp. | reverse complement strand
AAAATATTGGCTATAAAATATAAAAATATTTATCATAACTTTGAGAGACTTATGACAAAGAAAACAGTTTTCAACTACATAAAAACACCTTGTGGACAGGCAAAATATATAGAATTAGAAGCCAATAAAACTTTGTTAGGTAAAGTTAGGCTATTTTGGTTTATCTTAATTGCATCTATTAGAGATTGGAATATTAAAGATTAAATTCTTAGGAGTTTTCAAAATATTCTCTGGAGTATTTAGCTAAGAAATATACAACCAAAAAAGTTGAAACAACTCCGATGATAGTCATATACAAATTATTTGGTGATTGCACATTTTTTAAATCCTGGAGACTTTTTGCCAAACTACCTATTGAGCAATAAAGAAAAGTTCCTGGAATAATTCCAAGAAGGCCAAGAGAGAAATCTCTAAATTTAATATTATTCAAACCATAAAAATAATTTAGAATACTGAAGGGAAATATCGGAGATAATCTCGCTAAAAAAATTAATTTAAGTCCGCCTTTTTCTACTACTTTTTCCATAACACTTAATTTTGGATAACGGCTAAAAAGGTTTTTAAGCTTTTTTGCAAAAAAAGTTTTTGATAAAAAAAATGCAACTGATGCTCCAATGGAAGCCGAAATGAAAACGATAATTGACCCTAAATATGAGCCATATAAAAAACCCGATAATAAAGATAACCAAGAAGCTGGAAGTATTAATAAAACAATTAAAATATAAATACAAACAAACGATAAGATTCCAATTCCAGTATTAAAAAAAAAAGACAAATTATAAATATTTTCTAGGAATATATTCATAATCAATTCAATAGTTCGAGTTTTTTAGTAATTCTCTCCTTTTGCACCGAACCCTCATTTAATTTAAATCTGCAATCATCAACAATATCTTTTGGAGCCTTATCAACGAAATTTTTATTAGATAATCTCTTATTTAAATTTTCCAATTCAGCAGTCACCTTTTTTAAATCCTTGGTTAACCTTTCCTTTAATGCATCTATATTTACAAAATCCTGAAAAGGTAAGTAAACCTCTAAATCACTAATTATCCCAGAAAAAGATTTAGCAAACTCTTTTTTATCAACAGCATTAGTTTTAAAAATAAATACTTCAGAAGATTTAGTTAAGGTTTGAATATCGTCAACTAAATTTTTTAAAAAATCAATCAATTCATCATTATCTGAAATTAAATATACAGGACCTTTTTCTGATGGCTTAAGACCCAATTCAGCTCTCAAATTTCTAATCAGCCTAATAATTCCAAAGAGTTTCTGAAAGGAATTATCAAGCTTATTATCAACAAATTTATTTTCATTAATTGGCCATTTTTGAAGAGATAATAATACATTATCTGGTTTTAGTTGCAGTACATGCCAAAGTTCCTCAGTAATATGCGGCATAAAAGGATGGATCATTACCAAAATATCATTTAGCACTTTTATTAAAACTTTTTCAGTTATTTGTCTATTTTTAGTCTCTTTATTATTAAACCTTTGTTTAGCAAATTCTACATACCAGTCACAAAAATCATTCCATGCAAATTCATATAGAAGTTTGGCAGATTCTCCCAATTTATATTCTTTCAACAAAGCAGCGACTTTTTTATTTACTTGATTCAATTTCGATAAAATCCACTTATCACATAACTCTAAAGAAGTTTCATCACTGTCATTAAGCGAATAATTATTGTTAGAAGTTTTATTAATTAACACAAATTTAGTTGCATTCCATAATTTATTCGCAAAATTTCTTGAAGCTTCAACAGTTGAAGATGTATCTTTTTTCCTATCAAAATCAAGCCGGATATCTTGTCCAGCGCCTGCGACTTCTCGAATTAAAGCAAATCGTAGTGCATCAGAACCATATTTATCAATTAATAGTATTGGATCAATACCATTACCTGAACTTTTACTCATTTTTTTATTGTTTTCATCTCGAACTAGTCCATGAATATAAACATCCTTAAAAGGAATATTATTGGTAAAAGTATTCCCCATCATTGTCATTCTTGCCACCCAGAAGAAAATAATATCGAAACCAGTAACAAGAACATTATTTGGATACCATTTTTTAAAATCCGGATCATTTGTATTTGGCCAACCAAGGGTTGAGAAAGGCCATAAACCACTTGAAAACCATGTATCCAAAACATCTTTATCACGAACCAATTTAATATTTAATCCAAATTTTTTATTAGCTTCGATTAAGGCATCTTCTTCATTTCTTGCAACGATATATGGAGTATTTTGTTCTATTGAGTCTTGAGAGTCGTCTAAAACATACCATGCTGGTATTTGGTGCCCCCACCACAATTGCCGACTGATACACCAATCATTAATATTCTCCAACCAATCCTTATAAACTTTCTCCCAGCGTGGAGGAATAAACGATGGTTTTTTAGAATCAATTTCATTAAGACATCCTTGTGATATATCATCCATTTTCAAAAACCATTGTGTTGACAATAAAGGTTCAATTGGAACCTTACCTCTATCAGAAAAAGGAACAGTATGTTTATAATCCTCTATCTTTGTCAAAAGGCCTAAGTTATCCAATTCTTTGATAATTTTCTTTCTAGCCTCATATCTATCTAAATTTTGAAAAATACCGGCATTAATATTTAAAGTTCCATCTTTATTCATTACATTAATCTGTTTTAAATTATGCCTTTTTCCTATTGCAAAATCATTTGGATCATGGGCTGGAGTAACCTTCACACAACCCGTCCCAAAATCTTTATCAACATGTGAATCAGCGATAATAGGTATTTCTCTATCAACGAAAGGGACTTTTACTTTGACACCAATAAATTCTTTATATCTATCATCATCAGGATTAACTGCCACAGCAGTATCACCCAAAAGAGTTTCTGGTCTTGTTGTTGCAACTTCTAAGTACTTATCTAACTGTTCACCACTTTCAGAGATTAAAGGGTATTTAAAATGCCATAAATAACCTTTTACTTCTTGCATTTCAACTTCAAGATCACTTACGGCAGATTGAGATTCAGGGCACCAATTAACCAAATATTCGCCTCTATAAATTAAATTCTTTTTATAGAGAATATTAAAAGCCTCAATAACTGCTTCATTTAATTTTTGATCAAGAGTAAATCTTTCTCTAGTCCAGTCAACTGAATATCCTATCCTTTTTAATTGAGAAACTATTCTTCCACCACTTTGTTCTTTCCAGTCCCATGCTCTTTTAAGAAATTCATCTCTTCCAATATCCTCGCTTGTTTTGCCTTCACTTTTTAATTGTTTTTCAAGAATAGTTTGAACAGCTATTGAAGCATGATCAGTTCCTGGTAAACACAAAACATTCTTACCTAAAAGTCTTTGAAAACGTACTACAACATCTATCAAAGCAGTATTAAATGCATGCCCCATATGTAAAGATCCAGTTACATTTGGTGGCGGAATAACAACACAAAAAGGCTCCCCATCATCCTCAGGGTTAGGACTAAATGCTTTAAGACTTTCCCATTTTTCTTGCCACTTTTTCTCTACTTCAAAAGGTGAATAATTCTCTAAAGATAATTGATCATTCATCTCTGTCATGTCCAAATTTTATTTCAATAAACTTTTTGTTTATTTTATCTTGAGGGCAGCCAATTAATGAAAATAATATTAGTTTGCAAAAAAAGACATATCTATTCTACAAAAGTTTGAAGCCAGAACCACAGGAACAACGTTTTGCATTTTTTGGTGTTGAAATAAGAAATCCACCACCGCTCAAATCACCGTAATAATCTAATTTTAAATCTTTCAGTAAATTAAACTTTTTTACATCCGCGTATAAAGTTACTCCTTCAGTTCTTGAAATAGGGGATCCATTACATGTACCTGGCAATAATTTAATATGCATCCATCCTTCAGAACAATTTTTATCCTCTACCAAATCAATCGACATTTCTCCTGGAGAACCTCCAAAAGAAGCTTGCCTAGACAGTTCTGAAGCAGCGCTTTGACTGATTGAAAGATTGACGATCTCAGTCATTAGAAAAATAATAAATGGGCGATCCAGGGTTCGAACCAGGGACATCCTGCTTGTAAGGCAGGCGCTCTACCGCTGAGCTAATCGCCCTTATGATAAATCATTCTAATAGATGAAGTTGAAAAATTTATACTAAGTATTTAAATATTTCATGATTGAGGCAAAATTTAATTAATAAAATATATCCTATGTCTTCAAACAATAGATATAAATTGGAAAACAATTCCGATTTAGAGATTATAAATAGTTTTAAAATCTTAATATCTAATATCAAAGCATTAAAAGATAAAACTTGGGGCTGCCCATGGCAAAAAATACAGTCTCATATATCGTTGATCCCATTTTTGTATGAAGAAAGTAATGAATTTATAGATGCGATATATGAAAAAAATGCAGATAACATATGTGAAGAGTTAGGAGATCTTTTATTACAAGTAATGCTTCATGCTGAAATCGGTTACGAAGAAAAAGAATTTGAACTAAATGATGTTATAAGAAATCTAAATAAAAAAATTATTAATAGACATCCATATATTTTTAACAAAAAAGAAAAGGTATCATTAAAAAAATCACAGCAGATTTGGGAGAATATAAAAAATTTAAAAAAAGAAGCACCTCATATGAAATCTTCAATTAGTAGAAATTTAAAATTGAAAATTAAAAATTTACCTCCAACCATTGGTACAGATAAGATCACAAATATTGTTAAAGAACAGGGTTTCAAGTGGAAAAGTACTGATGAGATTTTTAAAAAGTTAGAAGAAGAGATAAATGAATTAAAAGAGGCAATTAAAAGCAAAAATGATTCAGATATTAAAAATGAATTTGGGGATATTTACTTTACCCTTCTGAATCTCTCTAACTTTTTAAAAATAAATCCTGAGTCAGCTCTTCAAAAAACTAATATAAAATTTTTAGACAGATTTTCAATCGTCGAAGAGCATGCAGGAGATAATATTAAAAAACAAACTCCCAAAGACTTTCAACGGCTTTGGCAAATAGCCAAACAAAAACTGGCGGGAAAAACTCCTAAAAGCAAATGACAAATATTACCACATGGATAGATGAATATCATAAAGGCTCAAGATTCGGCCTAAAAGGGAAAATTCTGATTAAAAAAACTTCAAAATATCAAGAAATTATTGTTGTCGAAAATGAATATTATGGTAAAGCTTTAATGTTAGATGGTTGCTGGATGACATCATTAAAAGACGAGAAATATTATCATGAATGTCTTGTGCATCCTGCATTAAGTAGCATTGACGAAAAATCTAATGTACTAATTATTGGTGGTGGTGACGGTGGCACTATAAGAGAATGCGTTAAATATTCTGAAATATCAAAAATTGATCTAGTAGAAATTGATGAGGAGGTAATCAAAATATCTAAAAAATTTCTAAAAGAAATTGGAGGCGAAGCATGGAATGACAAAAGATTAGAAATACATGTAGATGATGGTGTTGAATGGGTAAAAAAAACAAGAAATAATTTTTACGACGTTATATTTATAGATTGTTCAGATCCCTCAGAATTTTCAAATTTATTATTTTCAGATTCTTTTTATGAAGAATGTAAAAGAATACTTACACCAAAGGGAATATTAGCGACACAAAGCGAATCTCCTGAATCCTTCAAAAATATTCACATAAATATTTTGAAAACCCTAAAAAATATATTTAAAGTTTCTGAAACTATGTATTCTTTTGTTCCTATATATCCAAGCGGTATTTGGAGTTGGACATTCGCTTCTGAAAAAGTTTTAGATCTATCAAAGCAAAATTGTAATGAAGCCCTAAGAATAGAAAAAGGTTGTGAAATTTGGAATTTAAATTTTCAAAATGCAGCATTCAAAATGATGCCAAATAAAATTGTAAAAGAACTCAATTCATAGAATGATAAAAAATTTATTTGACAATGAAAATGCGATTTTTATGGGAGCAAAAAGAAACCCTGATAATTGCGTAATTGGTATATTTGGAGTCAATTATGATGGGACATGTTCTTTTAAACCAGGAGCTAGATTTGGTCCAGATGCTATAAGACAAGTCAGTTCTTGTTTAGAAACATATTGTCCAAAACTAAATAAAGATTTAGAGGATATTATGTATGTTGATTTTGGGTCAATACTAATTGATAAAAATGACTCAAAGTCCGTTATTGAATCGGTTAAATCAGCAACAAATTATTTAATTAATAAACGCCTTAGTCCTATTATGCTTGGAGGCGAACACTCTATTACAAGAGGTGCTATTGAAGCATTAGTAAAAAAATATCCAGATTTGATATTGGTTCAACTTGATGCTCATGCAGATTTAAGAGAATCATATATAGGAAATAAACATAGTCACGCTTGTGCAATGAAAAGATGCTTAGAAGTTCTACCTAAAAAGAAAATTTTGCAAGTAGGAATAAGAAGTGGGACTAAGGAAGAATTTCAAATTATGCATAACAACAACCAATTAGTTAAATTTTGTCCAGGCGGAAATGCAAAAGAGTTAAAAGAAGCTCTATTACCATACGCTAAGTCTCCAATCTATTTAACAATAGATTTAGATTGGTTTGATCCCAGTTTATTAGCAGGGACGGGCACTCCAGAACCGGGAGGATTTTTTTGGAATGATTTTGAAGAAATACTGAAAACTTTAAAAGAATTTAGAATTGTAGCTTCAGATATTGTGGAATTATCTCCAGAAATTGATAAAAGCGGAGTTAGTAGCATAGTTGCAGCTAAAGTACTTAGAAGTTTAATTTTGTCATTAGAAAATATGCAATAAAAAATTTCTAAACTACAGTGTAAAAATACTAAATAAAAACTAAATATTTCATGGATTTGCTAAAAAGTCCTCTTTATTCAAAATATGTTGAATCCAATGCAAAATTAGTGGATTTTGCAGGTTGGGAAATGCCCATATCATTTTCAGGATTAATTAAAGAGCATGAATCAGTTAGATCTTCAGCAGGATTATTTGATATTTCTCATATGGGTGTGATATCTGTTACGGGAATCAATCCAAAGGATTATATTCAAAAATTTTTTCCTACTAATTTATACTCTTTTTCTGAAGGTCAAGGGCTTTATACAGTAATGCTAAATGATAAAGGAGGAATAATAGATGACTTAATAATTTATGACCTTGGCACAGAAGAAAATGACATATCAGAATTATTGTTAATAGTTAATGCAAGTAGATATGAAAGAGATTTTCAGTGGATAAAAAATAATTTAGATAAATATGAAATTTCGATAACAAACTTTAAAAAAGACAAAGTACTTTTAGCACTACAAGGAAAAAACTCGTTCAATTTATTTGAAGAATGGATTGAGTCTTCGATCTCAAATATTCCTAACTTTGGATGCGAATATAAAATTTTTGAACATATTTCGCCTAGAGAAAAAATCTTCGTTTCAAAGACAGGATATACAGGAGAAAATGGTCTAGAAATACTTTTGTCTAAAAAAGCAGCAATTAATTTATGGGATTTCTCAATTTCCAAAAATGTTGCACCTTGTGGTTTAGGAGCTAGAGATACTCTTAGACTTGAAGCAGGCATGCATCTTTATGGCCAAGACATAAATGAAGAAACTTCTCCATATGAAGCAGGGTTAGGATGGCTAGTACATTTAGAAAATAATCACGAATTCTTTGGAAGAAGATTTCTTGAAGAGCAGTCAAGATTAGGTATCCCAAAAAAGTTAGTTGGTCTTTCTATAGAAGGTAAAGCAATAGGAAGAAAAGGGTGCGCAGTATTAAAAGGTGAAGAGAATATTGGAACTATCACTAGCGGCAGTTGGTCTCCAACTAAACAACAAGCTATAGCTTTTGCGTACGTCAATACTTCGCATGCCTTAATAAATAATGAGGTTCAAGTTTTAATAAGAGGAAAAAAATTCAAAGGGGTTATAACAAAAAGAGCGTTTTATAAAAAGAATTATTAACTAAATTTACCCTCAAAGAATTATTATAAGTTATTGATAAATAAATCATACTTAGATGAGAAACAAAATTTGTGAAGAACTCAATAATACAGATATTGGTAAATTAGTTAATCTATGCGGATGGGTAGATAGAAGAAGAGATCATGGTGGTGTAATTTTTATTGATTTAAGAGACCATAGTGGATTCTTACAAATAACAATTAACCCCGATGATGGAGCAAATCTGTTTAAACAGGCAGAAACTCTAAGAAATGAGACGGTAATAATGGTTAGCGGAATTATTAATGAAAGGCCCAAAGATTCAATAAATAAAAATTTAAGTACTGGAGAGTTAGAGCTTAAGGTTAAAGATTTGCAAATTCTCAACCAAATTAAAACAAACTTACCTTTTCCAGTTTCTATACATGATTATGAAAATACAAAAGAAGAACTCAGATTAAAATATAGATACCTTGATTTACGAAGGGGCAAATTACTAGAAAATTTAAAAACAAGACACAAGATTATTAAAGTCGCTAGAAAATTTCTTGATAATTTTGGATTTACTGAAGTAGAGACTCCATTACTTACAAAATCAACTCCAGAAGGCGCTCGCGATTTCCTTGTTCCTGCACGTCTTTCTAATGGAGAATTTTTTGCTTTACCTCAATCCCCACAACTATTTAAACAACTTTTAATGGTTGGAGGATTGGATAAGTATTATCAAATCGCAAAATGTTTCCGTGATGAAGACTTAAGGGCAGATAGACAGCCAGAGTTTACTCAATTAGATATTGAGATGAGCTTTGTTAGTGAAGAAGAAATAATATCTTTTAATGAAAGTCTTATAAAAAAAATATGGAAAGAAGTATTAAATTGGTTCGTGATAAAGATGTTTTGGATACATGGTTTTCAAGTGGTTTATGGCCTTTCTCAACCCTTGGTTGGCCAAATACAAATGATCCGGATTTTAAAAAATGGTATCCAAATAATGTTCTTGTTACTGGTTTCGATATTATTTTCTTCTGGGTGGCAAGAATGACAATGATGGGGAATACTTTTACCAATAATATTCCTTTTAAGGATGTTTATATTCATGGACTAGTTCGAGATGAAAACAATAAAAAAATGAGTAAAAGTTCAGGTAATGGTATTGATCCAATACTATTAATTGATAAATATGGTTCTGATGCACTACGATTTGCTTTAATTCGAGAAGTCGCAGGCGCTGGACAAGATATCCGGCTTGATTTTGATAGGAAAAAAGATACATCTTCAACTGTTGAAGCTTCAAGAAATTTTGCGAATAAATTATGGAATGCAACTAAATTTGTGTTAATTAATAAAACTTCTAACAATAATTATTCGCTTAATGACAGTGATGAAACTTCTTTAGAGTTATGTGATAAGTGGATTTTATCGAAATTGAATCAAGTAAATAAAAAAGTCGCTGCTTTGTTGAAAGAATATAAATTGGGAGAATCTGCCAAACTTCTATATGAATTTGCATGGAATGATTTTTGTGACTGGTATGTAGAATTTGCTAAACAAAGGTTTAATAATAAAGAGACTAAAAATAGACAAATAACTGAAAAAGTTTTAATAAAAGTGCTAAATGATATTTTGGTAATGATCCATCCTTTTATGCCGCATATTACTGAGGAACTTTGGCATGTACTGCAACTAAAACCAGATAATGTATTATTATCTCTTCAAAAATGGCCAATTAATGAAAATAAATTTGTTGATAATAAGCTTGATAATTCCTTTCAGAAACTCTTTGGAATTATTAGGCTGATTAGAAATTTGAGAGCTGAATTGGGTCTTAAGCCATCAGAAAAAGGTCCTGTATATTTAATTTCAGATAATGATGAATTGATTGATTTTTTAAAAAATTTAGTTGACGATATTCAAACCTTAACTAAATCTTCTGAAGTATTTATTTTTAAAACTAATGCTGTTGATAAAAAAGAGTTTGCTAAATCTTTTTCTGGGATAATTAGTGATTTAGAGGTTTACTTACCTTTTCAGGATTTTGTAAATATAGATGCATTAAAGGAAAGGTTAACCAAGGATTTAAAAAAGGTGACTGCTGAATTGGAAAATTTAAATAAGAGATTATCTAATAAAAATTTCGTTGATAAGGCTCCAAAAGATATTGTTGATGATTGCAGATTTAAATTAAATGAGGGTTCGGTGCAAAAGGAGAGAATTACTAAAAAACTCGAACTATTGAATTGATTATGAATATATTCCTAGAAAATATTTATAATTTGTCTTTTTTTTTTAATACTGGAATTGGAATCTTATCGTTTGTTTGTATTTATATTTTAATTGTTTTATTAATACTTCCAGCTTCTTGGTTATCTTTATTATCGGGTTTTTTATATGGCTCATATTTAGGGTCAATTATCGTTTTCATTTCGGCTTCCATTGGAGCATCAGTTGCATTTTTTTTATCAAAAACTTTTTTTGCAAAAAAGCTTAAAAACCTTTTTAGCCGTTATCCAAAATTAAGTGTTATGGAAAAAGTAGTAGAAAAAGGCGGACTTAAATTAATTTTTTTAGCGAGATTATCTCCGATATTTCCCTTCAGTATTCTAAATTATTTTTATGGTTTGAATAATATTAAATTTAGAGATTTCTCTCTTGGCCTTCTTGGAATTATTCCAGGAACTTTTCTTTATTGCTCAATAGGTAGTTTGGCAAAAAGTCTCCAGGATTTAAAAAATGTGCAATCACCAAATAATTTGTATATGACTATCATCGG
The DNA here is from genome assembly GCA_902573045.1 of uncultured Prochlorococcus sp. Next base: position 278 of record CACGIB010000020.1, on the reverse strand, counting down.
AGTTGTTTCAACTTTTTTGGTTGTATATTTCTTAGCTAAATACTCCAGAGAATATTTTGAAAACTCCTAAGAATTTAATCTTTAATATTCCAATCTCTAATAGATGCAATTAAGATAAACCAAAATAGCCTAACTTTACCTAACAAAGTTTTATTGGCTTCTAATTCTATATATTTTGCCTGTCCACAAGGTGTTTTTATGTAGTTGAAAACTGTTTTCTTTGTCATAAGTCTCTCAAAGTTATGATAAATATTTTTATATTTTATAGCCAATATTTT
>CACGIB010000019.1 GCA_902573045.1 uncultured Prochlorococcus sp. | reverse complement strand
GAATTGTCCATCAAATTAGCTGGTTTTTGAACAATTCAAAAAAAAATAAGTAAGTATAAATTTTATTAGTTATTATTCACTTCTTGTTTTAATTTGATAGGGATATTTACTAAAAACATTTTCTGAAGTAGCATCTATTGATTATTTGAATATTTAAGAAAACTAAAACTGTGCCTACAACAAAGAAAAGAAGAGTTTTTCCTTTTACAGCAGTAATTGGTCAAGAAGAAATGAAGTTGGCTCTCTTGTTAAATGTTATTGATCCAAGAATTGGAGGAGTAATGATAATGGGTGATAGAGGGACTGGAAAGTCTACTACAATCAGAGCCTTAGCTGATTTGTTGCCTGCAATCGATGTTGTTAAAGACGATCCATATAATAGTTCACTACTCGATCCTGATTTACAAAGTAAAGAAGTTTTGGAAAAAATTACTCAAGGAGAAAATCTAGAGAGTATTCAAAAACAAGTACCTATGGTTGACTTGCCTTTAGGGGCTACTGAAGACAGGCTTTGTGGAACTATTGATATAGAGAAGGCTTTGAGCGAAGGTGTTAAGGCATTCGAACCAGGTCTATTAGCAAAAGCTAATAGGGGTTTACTATACGTTGATGAAGTAAATTTACTTGATGATCATTTAGTGGATGTACTTTTAGATTCGGCCGCTTCAGGATGGAATACAGTTGAAAGGGAGGGAGTCTCAGTTCGACATCCTGCGAGATTTGTCCTAATTGGTTCAGGAAATCCAGAAGAGGGTGAATTAAGGCCTCAATTATTAGACAGGTTTGGAATGAGTGTTGAAGTTAAGACAGTTAGAGATGCTGAATTAAGAGTTCAAGTAGTTGATCAAAGAACTTCTTTTGATGATAATCCTGATGAGTTTTCATTGAGTGTTGAGAAACAACAGGATGAACTTCAACAAAAAGTTATTAAAGCACAAGAAATATTAAATTCTGTTCAAATGGACGATGACCTAAGATTGAATATTTCTGCAATCTGCGGAGAACTAGATGTGGATGGTTTACGTGGAGATATTGTTACAAATAGGTCTGCAAGGGCAATTGCAGCATTTGAGGGCAGAACTGAAGTTCAAGAAGATGACATAGCAAGGGTTATTTCTTGTTCTTTAAGACATAGACTTAGAAAAGATCCCTTAGAACAAGTTGATTCAGGTGAAAGAGTTATTCAAGCATTTTGTAAAGTATTTGATTTAGATGAAAAAGAAAATCTTTCAAAATTTCAATTGTCTGCTGAAGCTTAATAAAAGTGAGAATAATTGGAATTGATCCTGGATTGGCTAGAGTTGGTTATGGAATAATTGAGATAGAAAACGAAAGAAAGATATTATTAGATTGCGGCGTTATTGAGACAGGTAAAGATAAAAAAGAAGAAGATAGACTTTATGAGATATTCCAAGACCTTAATGAATTAATAAATCATTGGAAGCCAACTGCAGCGGCAGTAGAAAAATTTTTCTTTTACAGGTCAAGCACTACCATTAGTGTGGTGCAGGCCAGAGGCGTAATTATGATGGTATTGGCCTCTAAAAAAATTCATGTTAATGAGTATTCACCTGCTCATATAAAATTAACTATTGCTGGGTCTGGAAAGGCATCTAAGAAAGATATTCTTAATGCTGTTATGTATAACTTAGATCTTAACAAACCTCCAAAACCTGATGATTCAGCAGATGCATTGGCCATAGCACTCACAAAACTAAATGAGGATGGCTTTAACTGAAAATTTAATATGACGATCTTTGAAAATAAGAAATTAGAGAGGGATATGTTTAGAAAAATAAGAGATGGGATTTCTCTTAATCAAAGAGAAAATGTTGAAAAGAATGTAAGATTATATATTGATTCATTTGTTGAGGGATATAAAAATATTGGTTATATAGCCATATATTGGCCTCTAAAAAATGAAGTTGATATAAGAAGTCTCAAAAAAGAATTTACTTTAGCTTTGCCTAGATGTAAAGATAAAAAAGAGTTGTTATTTTATCCATGGGACGAAAAACCTCTTAACAAAGATTCTGAGGGGATACTAAGTCCAAATAACTCTGATCCATTGAGTCATTTGCAGATAAGCATGATATTTGTACCATGCCTTTCTGTTGATAAAAATTTAACAAGATTAGGTTATGGAGGAGGTTATTTTGATAAATTAAGGAGAGATAATGAGTGGAGAAACGTTCCATGTATTGGCGTATTAACTTCTAATTGTGTAAGTACGATTCCATTAACCAGAGCTGCTTGGGATATTCCTTTATCGGGCTTTATCACAGAAAAAGAAATATTTGTATAATAGAAGATTAATTAAGAGATTAATTTATAGTTTTAAAAAATGGAAAATCAGGAAAAATACAATAATTTATCAAAATTAGTAGAAAAGTTGAAGAAATCAGAAGATCCAAAAAGAAAATATGAATACATTTTGTGGTTAGGCAAAAAATTGAAAGAGCCAGATATTGAAATCCTTGTTGAAGAAAATAAAGTTAAGGGATGCGTTTCAGAAGTTTTTGTTAAAGCAACTATTAAAGCCGGTAAATTATTTTGGGAAGGATATTCTGATGCTCTCATAACAAAGGGTTTGTTGGCCTTTCTAATAAGTGGATTAAATGATTTAACACCAAATGAAGTTGTTGAAATAGATAAGAAATTTATAGAAGATACTGGTTTGAAAGCAAGCTTAACCCCTTCACGATCAAATGGTTTTTTAAACATTTTATTGAAAATGCAGTCTCAAGCAAATGAATTTTTGCAGGCCTAATAATATAAAATTAAACTCAAAGTTATAAGAAATAAAAATGAGAAAATGCAAAATTGGGATTGTAGGTTTTGGAACTGTAGGTTCAGGGATTTATAAAATATTAAGTTCTGAGGTTGATTCACATCCAATTCTAAAAGAAATAGAAATTGCAAAAATAGCAGTTAAAGATCTTAATAAAAAAAGGGATATTGAGCTAGATAATAATTTGTTAACTGATGATCCATTTAAATTAATTAATGACCCTTCTATAGATGTAATTGTTGAAGTGATGGGTGGGGTTGATTTAGCGAAAGATATTATTCTGCGATCATTAAAATTAGGTAAATCTGTTGTTACAGCAAATAAAGCAGTCATTGCAAGACATGGAGAAGAAATATATAAAACCGCATCTAAAGAAGGAGTTTATATATTGTCAGAGGCGGCAGTTTGCGGAGGGATTCCTATAATTGAACCCTTAAAAAGATCATTAAAAAGTAACAGCATAAAAAAAATGGTTGGGATAATAAATGGCACAACAAATTTTATTCTCTCAAAGATGACAATTGAAAAAGCTGATTACAAGGAGACTTTAAAATTGGCCCAAAGCCTTGGGTATGCAGAATTTGATCCAACTGCAGATGTTGAGGGCCATGATGCTGCTGATAAGATTTCAATTCTTAGTGAACTTGCATTTGGAGGGAAAATCAAAAGAGAGGAGATTAATTCTGAGGGCATTAGTACAATTAATCTAAAGGATATCGAATATGCCAATAAATTAGGATTTGAAATAAAACTTTTAGCGTTCTCAGAAAGGGGACAAATTAATAGTAATGATTCACTCGCTTTGAATATTTGGGTAGGACCTTCTTTGATTCCAAAATCTCATCCATTGGCAACTGTTAAGGGAGTTAATAATGCCTTATTGATAGAGGCTGACCCTCTTGGAGAGATAATGTTATATGGTCCAGGAGCAGGGAGTGGCCCAACTGCTGCATCAGTAGTATCAGATATATTAAATCTGCATGCCGCCTCAGTAAAAAATAAAAATTCAATCGATCCATTATTATCTTTTTATTTCTGGAGAAAATGTCATATCATAAGCTCTTCACAAATAAATAAAAAAAATTACCTTAGAATTATTTGTCTTGATAGTCCAGGTGTAATAGGAAAGATTGGAGATATTTTTGGAAAGAATAATGTATCCATCGAATCAATTGTTCAACTAGATGCAAGTGAGGACAAAGCTGAAATTGTCGTTATTACTCATGAGGTTAATAAGGGAGATTTCGAGAGATCGAAAGAAAAAATAAACTCGCTTAATGAAGTCATAACTATCGCAAGTCAATTAAGTTGTATTTAAAAAAATAGTTTGCAAATTTCTTCATAGCTTGGTAAACCAAAGAGAGTAACTGTTTGGTTCTTAGCACCTTAATGATTCATTCAAAACTATTAGATAATAAAAATGAAAATAATAATTTAATTTGTTCTGAAAATCTTTATAAAGGTGCTTGTGTAAAAATTAAAAATAGTAATAAGAATTTCCAAATAATTGGTATAAATATAAGTAAAGAAATTTGTTGGGTGAGAGAGTGGCCTTTTGCTTATAATTATAAAAAAACATTTGCTTTAGAAATAAGTCAAATAACATTACAAATGTTTTGCTCAAATAATTCTTCAGAATAATTATGTACTGAGAAAATATGAAAAAAAAATTTTTCTTATCAATATTTATTATTTTAACTTCCTTAATACAGAATTCTTGCGGCTCAAAAAGAATATCTAAAAAAATCACAGTAGCAAGTTCTGGAAAAATTGAATCTTTAGATCCAGCTAGAGCTAATACTCTTAAAGCAATTCAATTAATCAGTTCTCTGGGAGACACGTTATATGAATTAAACTCTAACGGAGAATTAATACCTGAATTGGCCTCGGAGATGCCAATTATTTCAAAGGATAGACTTCAAATAATTATCAATTTAAGAAAAAATGTTTATTTTCACGATGGAACTTCATTTAATTCAAATGCAATAAAGTTTACTTTTGATAGATTCAAAAGAATTGGAACGATGAACTATATATTAGGAAATAAGATTAAATCAATAGAAACGCCAAGTGAATATTCAGTCATAATAAATTTGAATAAACCATCAAGTTCTTTAAATGGTTTACTTACATCAGTAAATTTAACTCCAATATCTCCTACATTTTATAAAGAATATTCTGATAAGTTTCTAAATGAAAAATTTGTTGGTACTGGCAAGTATGTGCTGACGAGCTTCTCTAATGAAGTCCAATCAATTTCTCCAAATTTGAATTATTGGGGTAAAAATCCCTTAAATAAGGGGATTAATTTTGTGGGATATTCAAATTCATCTTCTCTTTTTGGGGCTTTAAAAAGTAAACAAATTGATGTGCTCTTATCAAATTCTATTGATGATAGTCAGAGAAAAAGTCTAAATAATTTAAGTAAAAATAAACAGTTTAAAGAAGGTAATAGCCCTTTCACTGAATTAAGTTTTATAAGCCTTAAAACTAGTTCTTATCCTTTAAGTAATCTTAATTTAAGACTGGCTTTAGCAAAAAGTCTTAATAGAAAATTAATTAGTGAGAAAGTAAGTTATGGATTAAGGAAGCCATCAAGATCAATTATTCCTCCGATATTAAAAAAAGATAATCAAGAATTGTGGCCTAAATATGATTATTTAGAAGCGAGAAAATTATTGCAAAAGGAAAAATATTGTAATGGAAATATTCTAAATATACCTCTTACTTATAGATCTAATGTGCCAGCTGACAAGCTTATTGCCCTGACATGGCAGGAAGAAATTAAAAAATCTTTGAAAGATTGTATTAAAATTGAACTAAATGGGGTTGAATCTACAACAGTTTATAAGAATCTAAGTTTAGGAATTTATACAGCAGTTATTCTCGATTGGACTGGAGCTTATTCAGATCCAGAAGCATATCTCACCCCTCTTTTAAGTTGTAATGAAATAGTTGATGGCATATGTAAAAAAGGAGAATCAGTTTTCAGCGGTAGTTTTTGGGGATCTAATAAAGTCGAAAGGTTATTTCTTGAGAGTGAAAAAATAAGTGGAATTGACCGATTAGAAAAACTTGTTGAAATTGAAAAAATAGCAGCAAATTCAATCCCTTATATTCCTATTTGGATATCCTCTCAAAAAGCATGGTCTCAAAATAAAATATCAAAACCTATTTTTAATGGTGCAGGAATAATTTCATTGAGTGATCTTAAGTTAATTGATGAGTAGAAATTTAAATAAAATACTAAATTATTCCTTATTAAAAATTTCATTAATACCAATAATGTTATGGATAATTTCTTCATTAGTATTTATTTTATTGAGAGTTGCTCCCGGCGATCCTGTCGATGCGATACTTGGATCTGGTGCCGATGAGGTTTCAAGGGAACTTCTAAGAAATAAATTGGGGCTAAATGAACCTTTAATAAGTCAATATTTTTCATATATTAAAAATATATTGCACTTAGATTTTGGCCACTCTCTTAGTAACCAAGAGCCAGTCCTAAACATTATTCTTAGGTCATTACCAGCAAGTCTTGAGCTAGGATTCTTTTCAATATTAAGCGCCACATTAATAGGCTTCTCATTGGGATTAATTGGCTTGAGAAATAAAGGTAAAAAGCGAGATTATATTGCGAGAATATTAGGAATTGCTACATATGCTATCCCTCCTTTTTGGGGCGCCATGTTAGCACAATTATTATTTTCTGTATTTTTTAATATTTCCCCAATTGGAGGTAGATTTCCAATATTTCAACAACAACCACAAATTACAGGTTTTCTAGTTTTAGATAGTATTCTTTCAAATAACATTATTGCTTTAAAAGATAGCCTTTATCATCTCGCACTTCCTTCAATTACACTAGGCTTTCTTTTGAGTGGTATATTTAGCCGCTCACTTAGAGTAAATTTGGATAAGACATTAAAAAGCGATTACGTAAATGCTGCTTTATGTAGAGGGATACCGAGGGAAAAAATCTTTTTAAACCATGCATTGCCAAATGCTCTATTGCCAATTGTCACTATTTCTGGCTTGACTATTGCCTCATTAGCAGGAGGTGCTTTATTGTTCGAAGTAACTTTTTCTTGGCCAGGTATTGCTTTAAGATTACATGAAGCAATTTCTCAGAGAGACTATACCTTGGTTCAAGGCATAGTAATTTTTACCTCGATGCTCATAGTTTCTTTAAATCTCTTCGTAGATATTTTAATCGCTTATTTAGATCCGCGAATAGAGTACTAATTTTTTGAAAGTTCGTTTATAGTTTCAAGATCTAAAAGATGGAAATCAAGACTCAAATCTCTTTGGTTTTTAATTACTTTAGGTACATCTTGATCCTTAATATTCTCTAAAAATTCGACTATAAATTTTGCAGACAAATCTTGTACTAATATAGGATCTGAACCAATAAAAGTTTCACTGATTTTGAATACGTCATTATTTTCTTGATAACTATTATTAATTCTTATTGGAGAGAAATGACTCGCTCCTTCAATAATTAGAAATCTATTTGATGGATTATTTAAAGCAGAAAAAACTCTAAATTGTTCATTTATTAGCGGTGTAATAAGGTCATATGTGCCACCTATTAGAAGAGTTGGCGTTTTAATACCAGAACTATTTTCTTTTGGCCATACTAAACTACCAAACGAATTAAATCCTATTATTGCACTTGCCTTAATATTATTATTCTTCTCAGATAATGGAATTTCGCTTAATTGACATTGCAGTAGTTTTGATAAGTTCGTTACTGCAAAATCTTCTAATGCCGAATTACATCTTTCATCAAGTTGATCAGTTGGTTTTATACCCTCATATAAAAGTGCTATAAAAGCACCAAGTGAATGCCCCATTAAGATATAAGAATTATTAGGTAATCCAAATTCCCCATTCTCATGAGCTTTTAATACAGCATCTAAATCTTTAATTCTATACAAGAAAAAATCCGCACTTCCTGGAATTGATTCCCCTTCCTGGAATACTTCAGTGATCGATTTTAAATTACTTCCTCTATGGTCAATAAATGCTATTGGCCAACCTCTGTTAGCCAATTCGTTGCCTATCCATTTGAAATTATTAATTTCTCCTCCAAGTCCTGGCATGAAAATTATCAGTTCTTTATCATCATTTCTTTTATTATTTTTCCATATTTCAATTTCAAAAGGTTTCACTCGGTGAGGAGCATAAATTTTTTTATCAATTTTTATTAGATCTTGAATTGATTTTTTTTTAGTATTTTTAAAGACATTTTGGTTCGTTCTTTCAAGTTTATTTAATTTGGATAAAAGTTCTTGTTGCATTGATAATTCATTTTTCCAAGATGAAATAATTAAAATTAAATTATCAATATCTAGTGAAATTTCTTCTGATGGTAATGCCTTTATGATGTCTAAAGTTGAAACTTCTTTTTTTTGGTCTAATAAATTTTCTATAGTGTTATATATTTCTGTTCCATTATTGTCATTTGGAACTTTAATGCTTTTGCTTAATTCTGTAAGAATTTTACGCCCTATCCAACTTCTTAATATTTCTCTATTTAATCCCTCTTCTTTGAAAACTGGAAATTCTAAAAATTTTGATAATTCAAAAACTCTTATAAATCCATTTTTTTTTAACCAATCTATTAATTCTGTTGAATCATCTTTGTATTTTTCTAATTTTGATAATTGTTCTATAGTAAGAGGGATTTCCATCTCTTCAAACTTAATATTTATCTTTTCAGCAGCCTTTAAACCATTATTAAAAAATAAACCACAAAAACTAAAAAAAATTATAAAAATGTATTTCACTAGTGATTAGTCCAAATAGTTTACAAATTAGCAAAAATTGGTGGATTCAATTTCCTTATCATTTGAGATTAATAACCAAGATAAGATTTTTCGCTGCATTTGGAGCAGGAGGTGTTATTTATTTAACATCACTTATTTTTAATAACCTAGGATTATCGGCGACAGATATTGGCTTGGGATTTACCATTTCAGCAATAATTGGAACCGTAACAAGACTCTTTACAGGTAATTATCTTAATAAAACGGGAAAAATACAATTTCCGATAATTACTTCTTCAATACTAAGTATTGCCGCTAGCTTATTACTCATTTTTTCAAGAGATACTTTTTTGTACATAATTGGACAATCACTTGTTGGGGCTGCTGCGGGAATATATTGGCCTGCTGCCGAGTTTGGTGTGCCCTATTTTTGTCATCCTATCGAAACACGTAAAGCTTATGCCCTTGTTAGAAGTTCGGAAGCTTTAGGAATATTTCTAGGGGTATTCTTAGGGGGGTATTTGACGAATTTTTTGTATTCTAAATCAATATTTATAAATGATATATTTTGCATGTTAGTTATCACGTATTTAATATCTAGAAATAGTTCTTCTATACAAAGAAACTTAGAAAATTTCCAAAAAAAATTAGTAGATCCAATTAATCAGGGACAATTGAAATGGAATAAAAATTCAACAATAATAATTTTATCTATTTTATTGATAACTACCTCTTTAGCCTTGATACAAGTAACTTTGCCTCTGGACCTTGTTAAAGGTGGAGTATATCGCAATGCATTAAGCAAAGAAATTATTAGTCTTATAATTTCTATTCAGTTAATTTTATTGTTGTTTTTACAATGGCCTGTCGGTTCTTGGATATCTAAGAAAGAAAGATTATTTGGCTTGAAATTTAGTTTAATAAATTTCTCTTTCGCTTCATTTTTATTATTTATTTCTAGTTATTTAAGTATCCCAGCGTTTTATTTGATTTCTTTGGCATTGATTTTAGTTAGTTTAGGGACTGCTTCATTTCTTCCAACATCAACAGATATCGTTTTCAGAATAGCTCCTTCAAATAAAAAAGGTTTTGCACTTGCTCTACTATCACAATGTTTCGCTATGGGTTATTTTTTTGGACCATTTATTTCAGGACGCATACTAGATCTATTTGGTTATGCTTCAATAATCTGGCTTTCAATTTCTTGTTGTTGCTTTATTGCATTTACAATTCTATTTAAGAGATTATTTTAATTAATCTTTTCTAATTCAATAATTCTTCTCTCTCTTAGAAATAAGAAAAAAGGTGCAGAGAATGCGAAGGCTATAAGAAAAGTTCCAATGTATACAACCCACATATTCTTAATGTTTAGTTTTTTTGATTCATTTACTATCCATATAAAAATAGCGCTTGCACCTACTAATAAGTCTCTAGAAATTGACTGAGCTGCAGGGTTTGCATTCGCTAAAGAAATGAATTTATTTATATCAAAGCTGTTTCCATATTCCCTAGCAAATTCGAAATTTGCCAACATTGGCAGAACAGCCCCCAAAATTGATAGAAAAAGGTAAAGAAAAGATAGGATCTGTTTATTATCTTTTAAAATGTTAAATGAATTCACTTGTCAAAAATATTTCTTTTAATAATAGTATTTAAAAGCTTATGGTTGTTGAAAAGAATAATAATCTTGAAGACTATAAATTTAAAAAAGGAAATTTAAATTTTGCCGTTGTTGGTCATGTTGAGTGGATAAATTTTTTAAAGGTTGATCAATTACCAAAACCCGGAGTCATTTCTCATTCTGAAAAGTCCCTTGAGTATCCAGCTGGTGGTGGATCTATTATCGCGAAAATACTTTCTGATTTAACTTTAAACCAAATTCATTTTTTTACGTCATTAGGTAATGATGATTATGGAGATAAGTGTTTTAAGATTCTCTCAAATATGGGAATTAAGTTGCATGTGGCTTGGCGTGATAAACCAACTAGAAGAGGATTTAGTTTAATTGACTCTCAAGGTGAAAGAGCAATAACAGTTATTGGAGAAAGGTTAGCTCCAACTCATAAAGACAATTTAGAATGGAACATTTTAAAAAAAATGGACGGAATTTTTATTACTGCATCTGATTCAGAGATTTTTAAAATGGCTAGATCAGCTTCAATACTGTGTACAACACCAAGGGTAGGATTAAATACAATTAATAATTCAAATGTTCTCTTAGATGGATTAATAGGCAGTAATCTTGATCCCGGAGAAGTTTTTTCTTTTTCTGAATTATCGTTAAAACCCAAATATACTATTAAAACCGAGGGAGAGAAGGGAGGCATAATATTCCCAGGAGGAAGATATAAGGCTCTTAAAAACAAAAAATTAAAGGTTGATTCTTATGGATGTGGTGATTCTTTTGCTGCGGGTATTCTTTATGGAATGGCATCTAAATGGGATATAGATAAAAGTTTAAATCTTGCTAAAGTAATGGGAAGAGATGCTAGTGAATTTTTTGGACCATATGCAAATAATGAATCAAACTATAGAGATCTAGTTATTCACAGTGGGCCTGCAGTTAGTCCTCCAAATGATAAAGAATTTAAGAATTGGCAATTTTACATACATCACAATCAAGAAGATAATCTACTGGCTATCTCCGGTGGAAGAACATTTTTTCTTGTCAATTTTGGTTGGGATTATCCTTTTTATAAAGTTAGATTAGAATCTTGCGGATACATTTTAAGAATACCTAGAGGAACTTTTCATAGA
>CACGIB010000018.1 GCA_902573045.1 uncultured Prochlorococcus sp. | reverse complement strand
GATTTCAATGATTTAAAGGATAATTTGAAATGGGAAAGTTCTAAATCATTTCATCAAAATATTTAAAATAAATATACTCTTTTTTTGATAATTATGAATTATTTAAATTTAAATAAGAAATAATGAAAAAAAACTCCAAGAAAGAATACCTAAATAGAGATGAAGTTAATGAAATGATTGAATCCGCTTTGAGGAGACACAATAGAAGATCTACAATAATATCAAGTGTACTTGGTTGGATTCTAATAGGAGGTTATTCATTTGGACTTTTTCAAGCAGTTCAAAATGTATAATTAATCTTTTCTTTAAAGTAGAACTTGCTTGATGATAAATTAATATAAGACTTAATATTTATTATGAGGGAATATATTGAGGCAAATCTTACAGTGATAAGAAAATATTTAAAAAAACGAAAAAAGTATACATCAAAATTAAATAATGCTGCGATAATAGAAGAATTCAAAGAATGGAGCAAAGATCCATTACCTGAGACAGAATCAATTTGGACTTTACCTGACTTAACGAGAAATGAACGACTAAAAAATTTTTGTCGCTCAATTAAAAAAGAAATAAGATAGGTTTTTAACTACCTAGTTGTATATGATTTACCTTTAAGTAAAAATAACCCGCAAATCCGACTATATTCAAAATTACAACGAAAATCCAAGCTCCAATTGGCTGATTAGAATCAAATTTTTTTATTTTTACTTTTTCCTTTAGTCTTTCAATATATTTAGCCATAATTAAAAATATTAAAAAGAATATTTCTAATTATAGAGAGTTGAATTTAGAGGAATCTTAAATAAAATAAAATTTCTTTTAATTCGAATTTTTATTGTCAAGCCTGTTAATGGGATATTTAATTAACTCCTTTTTAAGATTTTTTAAAAGTTTATTGTGATTAAAAATTGTAAATTTCCTAGTAAAGGAATAATGCCATTTCATTGAATTAAAAAAAAACTTGCTAATTCATTATCAATAAAATTATAATACTTATTACGGTCATTCAGACCATACATAATTTAAATAAGGACAAATTTTTTCATGAGCTTAAGAGTTGGCCAAGAAGCACCAGACTTTAGTGCTACAGCAGTATATGATCAAGAGTTTAAGGAGATTACACTTTCAGGTCTAAGAGGTAAATGGGTCGTTTTATTCTTTTACCCACTAGATTTTACATTTGTATGTCCAACTGAAATTACTGCATTTAGTGATAGATACCAAGATTTCTCAGCTCTTAATACTGAAATTCTTGGGGTTTCAGTTGATAGCAAACACTGTCATTTGGCTTGGATACAAACCCCAAGAAATGAAGGCGGAATAGGTGATATTAACTACCCTTTAGTTTCTGACTTAAAAAGAGAAATTTGCCAGGCATACAATGTTCTTAATGATGATGGAGAGGCCGATAGAGGTTTATTTCTAATCAATCCCGAAGGAGTAGTTATGCATACGACTGTTAACAAGGCCCCTGTAGGTAGAAATGTTGATGAAACGCTAAGGATTCTTCAAGGTTATCAATACGTTGCGGCAAACCCAGATGAAGTATGTCCAGCAAACTGGACCCCCGGGGAGAAAACAATGCTAGAGGACCCCAAAGGTAGTAAGGAATATTTTTCTGCGCTATAGAAGGATTAGAAGTATTTAAGTAAGTATTGAGTAGTAAATAATTATAAAAAAATAAAAAATAAATATATTCAAAAAGGGGATAACATCTCTTATTTGAGGTTTGGGCACGATCCAATCGCTTAAATTACTTTTATATGATAAAAAGGACCACGTATAAAAAGAAATTTCTATGGCGACTAGTATAAAAATATTAATTAAATTTAAGTCATTTAAACCAAAATATCTAGAAATATGAAACTGATCGTCAACACTAATATTATTAATTTGAAGATGCCAAAGAGAGAGAGAAATCAATATAAAATTAACCAATATTATTTTTTTTAACAGAAACCTAGAATTCTTAAAAATTAATAAGATAGAAATTAAAAATATGAAAAAACTTAACTGTGGAATATCCGGTTTTGGTACATTAATTCCTTCAAGAAATAAATTAAATATAAGATCAAAATTTATATATATATAATCAGCTATTAAGTAAGAGAGAAATATTAAATTTATTCCCACTAAGAATAATAATCTTTTTCCTTTAATTATTCTTATACTAGGGGTTTTATCCTTATTGAAATTATAGTATGTATAGTTGTTTAAAGAGTTTAAACACACTAAAGATGGACATATTGCACCGCTAAAATAGTAAAGGATTGAATAAAAGGAAATATCATTAAAATTGAGTGAATACAAATTAAACCATTGTTTTTGTACAAATGGAAGAATAAGTAAAAATGAAAGTGTGACTAATAACTTCGTTTTATTGTTTTTAATTATCAAGAAAATATTTTTTTAATCTAAAACAATTAAATCAAACTTTCAACAATTTAGAAGTCGTTAATTTAAAAACTTTTTTATCTATAGTTTCTTGATTTAAAAGTATATCAACTAATTTATCAAGTAAGACTCTATTTTTTTTCAATATTTTTATTGAATTATTTAATGAAATTTTAGAAATATTTATGATTTCATTATCTATTCTAGAACTGGTATTTTGTGCTATGAGAGGCTTTCTTCTAAATAATCCATCTCCTAAATACATTTCATTGTTATCAGAATCCATTGAAATTGGACCAATAATTGAAAATCCATATTTTGTAACCATTTCCCTTACAATATTTGTCGCATAAGCGATATCATTTAACGAGCATTGTGTAATTTCACCTTCACCAAAAACTATCGTTTCTGCTGCTCTTCCAGCTAGAGCAATTTCAATTTTTGAAAATAATAATTTTTTTGAAATCAAGCCACTAGAAATTACATCTTCGTCAGGGCATATTTTTGTATATCCTCCTATAGATCCAGATCTAGGTAAGATCGTAATTTTATCAACTGATTCAATTCCATTTCTCACAGCAGATACAATTGCTCTGCCTACCTCGTTATAAGCAATAATTTTTTTCATATTTAGAGAAGTTATTAATGAACTTCTCAGGCCTATGGTAATTTTATCAAGAGCATTTTCTATATGAATATCACTGATTAATTTAGATTCATCTCGAGCACAGTGAATAGCACTCTCGTTCATCAAATTTGCAAGATCTGCTCCCGAGAATCCAACCGTTCTAGAAGCCCAATATCCTAAGTCAACTTCGCTTGAAAGTGGTTTGGAAAGTGAATGAACTGAAAGAATTTTTTTTCTTCCATCTAAATCTGGAAGCATTACTTCAATTTTGCCTTGATCTATATTCATACCAATCATTATTAAGAGTGCTGACATGTACCAAACCCTCTACATTTAGTTCTGATATCTCAACAAAGAAACCATATGTTTGCACTGATAATATAAACCCACTATAAATATTACCTAATAATTTTTCTGCTTTTCTTACTTTTTTTATATTAATCATATTAGATTTATATTGGTTAACTTTGTACTTGTATTCATTAAGTTTATCTATTACAAACTTGTTAAATAATACTTCTAGATTCTTTGAAATTGATGAGTTAAATATATCCCAATTTACTAAGTCTAATGAATTACTTTCCGATATATTAATTGGATTTAAATTACTTTTCTTTGATTTCTTACCATTTATTATCATATTAAAAATACAGTACTGGTTAATAAGGTTAGTGAAGTCAAATCCAGGAATTGTCCATGGAGAAATAAATAATTTTTCTGATTCATCATTATCAGGATTTTTAGAAATCAACCTTATTTCATTGTCCTTAAATTCATTAATTAGAAGTTTATGTAAGATTCTTTTTTTATTATCATCATCACATAATTTAATTACTTGACTAAATGTCAAATTGCCATCTTCATTAAGCTCTATATCATTATCAATAAATTCTGAATATTTGATGATTTCATTTGCATTAACGTAATCTATTCCCTTTGAGATGTATCCTGCGCTATTTAAACCATATTGGTTTGAATGTTTGAACCATATTAAATTAGCTTCATGTAGTATTGGTGAAAGGTAAGTTTGACAATCATCTTTATTTAATGATTCAAAATATCCTTTTGAATATTCAGCTGGATTGTGAATAAAAAATTCTTCTAGTGCTTCAATTTTATTAAGTGGCGCAGGTATTTCAACCTTACCCTCCAATAAATGTTTTTGTCTGAAAGAGCATGAAATTTCAAGTATTTTATCTAAATCTTCGATATGTTCCTTTATAGGTTTCAATAACCGAGAAGTTATTCTTGATTTACTTTTTCTAGACAGAAGCGAGTCAGTATGATCACTTCCAACAATAAGAGAGCATTTAACAAAAGTAAGATGAAATGACCAATCAATTATTTCATTTTCACTATTTAAATTCAAACAGAGGCTTATTGCTTCATTCTTTTCACCAAACTTAAATTCAGAATCATTTCTTATGGCTTCACTAAGGTAGTTTTGCCAATCATCTAATAAGGGTAACGATTCAAAGCCTTTAAATAATATTTCTAGAGATTTTTTACTATTTAGATCTACTCTTTCTGCAAGATTATTCGTATGTATCCATAATTTAGTACTTTTATTTTTTCCCTGCTCTATTTGAATCATTGGGAGCATTGGAGAATTATTAGAATTCCAACTTTTAAACAAATAAGAGTTTTTATCTGTAAGGTCTATCCTCTCCCTTTTTTCTATTTTTTTAGATTCAATATGATTTGAATTTGATGACTTAACGATATTGCTTTTGGATAGTACAAAGTCTGTGTCATATTCCTCATTATTGTTCAGTTTTAGTTCTTGGATCACATGCCCTAGGCCTTCTTCTTGACCTATGGGAAATCTATCAATCTCAACTTTTACTATATTCTTATTTTCTGGTTTGAAAGTGTATTTTGTATTCTCTTTTGGAAGTTTAATTTTAGAAAGGATCCTGTCGTCTATTGGGATTGCATATACATTATTGTTAATTATTTCAACTTTAGAAAGAAGTATTTGATTTGATCTTTCAAGAATACAATCAACTATTCCCTCAGGTGATCTTCTTCTATAACCCTCTTTTATTATCCTTACTAAAACTTTATCTCCATTCCACGCATAGTTAAGTAGATTTTCTTTAATGTAGATATCTTCTTTGTCTTTTCCCCTTACAGCAAAGCAATAGCCTTTGCTACTACATCTTATTTTGGCGACAAGATGATCACTATCTTTTATGCAGGTATATTCATCATCTTCATTTTTATTAATTATTTCAAGTTTTTCTAAAGCTGTTAAAGCAATATCTAGTTTATCCTTATCAGATTTCTTTGTTATTTTTAATAATTTGCATAATTTTTTATATTCTAACCCTTCTGACTGATTAAGATTATCAATTATTGAGGATGATGTGAACATGATCTAAATGAAATTATAAATTAATTTAGGGGTATACACTTCATTATTACACCTTATTATCCAAGCTTAAAACTAATTATTTTCTTTCTCTTCTTTTTCTTCTTTTTCGATAGTGAAAGAGTTGATAAAAAGCCTTATACCAATTATAAAAAAAGTAATAGAGGCTATTGACTTAAGGACTACTTCGGGTAAAAAACTTGAAATAGAACCGCCTGTCAAAGCTCCTAGTAAACTTGCAAAAACAAGGGCTGAAGAAGATCCTAGAAAAACTGCTAATGGTTTATTTGAAGTGCCGCTTAGAGTTAAAGTAGCTAGTTGAGTTTTGTCACCTAATTCAGCTATGAAAACGGTTAGAAATGTTGATAGTAATAAACTTAAAACCATTTATAAATAATTTTTAAAAGTTTCATAAGCTAAAAATATACTTATCAATATCATTAAAGCACCAGTAAATAAAGCAAATTTGCTAGGAGATATTTTTTTTGATACCCATTTACCAATAAGAACTCCTACTACGCTAGAGCTTACTAATGCTAGAGAACTTCCAAGAAAAACTATTATTGGCTTGCCCGATTCAGCAGAAAGCATTAATGTGGCTATCTGAGTTTTATCGCCAAGTTCAGCAATAAAAATTGTTGTAAAAGTCGTTATAAATATAGAAAAAAAACTTTTTTCTAAATTGTTTTCTTTTTTTTCTAATTTACTATTCATTTTCCTGAAACAGCAATTCTAAAAGTTTTCATTTCTTTACTTTGGTATCCATAATTTGATGAAATATGTTGTTTGCAGCAATCTATTAAAAATTTATCACCAGATTTCAAATATCCTTTAAATGCAGTTGAAAACTCATTTACTCGGCAAAAATGTGGTCTGGTTTCATAAATTAAGCATTTTTTATTTTCTCTGTCCAGGTTTTTACACCAACCGTCTTTAGCCGTCATCGAATTTATCAAAGCTATATCTTCTTTGTTAAGTTTGTCAGTCAAATCGCTTCTTTCGTTCAAGTCGAATTTACAACAAGCTCCACAATTTTCTATACATGTCCATGATTTCATAATTTAATTCAATCTTGTAACGTATTAGTACAGTTTCGTCATTTATTTGTAAAAATAGTATCACAAAACATATTCATTAATCATGGCGACACTTATTCCTTTGGCTGTAGTTGCGTTAGCAGGACCAGCAATAATTGCTCTTGTATTTTACCGTAAATAAAAAAATTCTTTTTGGTGACGTATCTTGAGGGTGTTTATTGGGATTTAGATGGTACTATCGCAAATACTGAATTAGAGGCCCATTTACCCGCTTTTAATAATGCTTTCAATGACCTTGGTATTAATTGGAATTGGGACACTAATCAATATATAAAACTTCTGAAGATAAATGGAGGCAAAAATAGGATTGCTTATTACGCTAAATCTAGGAATGATGATTTCTCAGAAAATTTAATTCTCAAAATTCATGAAACAAAGCAGTTTCATTATCTAGAAATTATAAAAAAAAATTTCGTTAGTTTAAAAACTGGTGTTTTTAGATTAATTAATGAATTACATAAAAAAAAAGTAAGACAATTTATTGTTACTTCAAGTTCAAGAATTCAAGTCAATCTACTTGTTGAATATCTTTTTAATGGCTTCAACCCTTTTGAATTCATTATTTCAAGTGAAGACGTAGAATTAAAGAAACCAAATCCATCACCATATTTAAAGGCAATCCAATTAAGTGGTATAAATATAAACAACTCAATTGTATTTGAAGACTCCAATCCAGGATTGAAATCTTCCTTGGCAGCTAACTTGCCTACAATTTTTGTTCCTTCAAATATCCCAATTGTTCTTGAGGAAAATATTAAATTAGAATGTATTTTAGACAGTCTTGGTGATGAGAATAATGTGGCAAATGTAATTAAAGGCCCTAAACTAAAAAAATCATATGTTGACTATAACTTTCTAAATGATTATTTAGTGTCTTTTAGTAATGCAAAAAACTAATTTTTCAAGAATTACCTACAAGTTAAATAATTTATTTTTTGGTTTTCTAAGTGATACTTGGAGAACAAAATCTATTGGTCTAATTTCTGTTTTGACAGGTTATTTTTTGTTCGCAAATTTTATTACAAAATTTATATCTGAAGGTAAAAATGAGTTGATAATGGTTCCAATAATTATTGTTTTTATTGAAATCATTATAAGGATTAAACCTGCCGCAAGTTCAAAGTTTTATTATCTATGGACCGTAGTTGATAAATTAAGAATTGGTGCAATTTATGCCGTTATACTTGAAGCATTTAAATTAGGGTCTTAAAAGCTACTCTTCTTCTTCTTCTTCAATAGGATAAACAAATCCTTGAGCTTTCCCAGTTAAAACTGATTTACCTAAAGATATAGCTTTTTGAGCTGCTATTGCTGCTTTCCCTTTCCAAACAGCGTGCCTTTGGTTCCTTTTGCTCTTTGATTTTTTCTTCTTTGGTACAGCCATTCTGTTTATTTATTTCCATATAATAATATAACCTTTAACTGGTTATCTCCAAAACTTTTGAGTATATTTTGTTTATATACGTCAATTTTTTAAATAAGCATATATGCTTTATTAATCACTTATAAAGATTAGTGTTTAGATCAAAATTCTCATATTCAGATTCTAAATCAAGTTATTCGGATCTTCTAGAAGATATAGAGACGGGGAAAATAGAATCAATATTTTTCTATCCTAGGCAGAGAGAAATTGATGTTCTGTATAAAAATGGTGATAAATTTAAAATACCTATCCTTTATAACGATCAATTAATCCTTGAAAAGGCTACTGAAAATAAGGTAGATCTAACTATTAACAATAGTAGAAAAGAAGCCTCAGCTGCTAATTCATTTGCTTCAATAAGTCTTTTCTTGATTTTCATATTAGCTATAGTCTTAATCTTGAGGAGTACATCAAAATTGGCTTCCAGAGCTTTTGGTTTTACCAAAAATCAAGCTAAATTCGTAACTATTGATGATGTAGAAACTAGATTCGATGATGTAGCTGGCGTCCCTGAAGCAGCTGAGGAATTAAAAGAGGTAATAACATTTTTGAAAGAACCAAAGAAATTTGAAAATCTTGGAGCAAAAGTTCCTAAGGGAGTTCTTCTAATAGGCCCACCAGGAACAGGTAAAACATTATTAGCTAAAGCAATTGCTGGTGAATCAGGAGTGCCTTTTCTCTCAATATCAGCATCAGAGTTTGTAGAACTTTTTGTTGGTGTTGGAGCAAGCCGAGTACGTGATCTATTCTCTAAGGCTAAGGAAAAATCTCCTTGTATAATTTTCATTGATGAAATTGATTCCATTGGTAGGCAAAGAGGGTCTGGGATCGGAGGTGGAAATGATGAAAGAGAACAAACCCTTAATCAGCTTCTAACTGAATTAGATGGTTTTGCTGATAATTCTGGGATTATTGTTTTAGCAGCAACAAATAGACCAGATATTTTGGATGCAGCATTATTAAGACCAGGTAGATTTGATAGGAAAATTGAAGTAATGCTTCCAGATTTAGATGGAAGAAAAAAAATTCTTTCAGTTCATTCACTTTCCAAACCACTTTCAAGCGAAGTTGACTTAGGATATTGGGCTTCTAGAACGGTTGGATTCTCGGGAGCAGATCTTGCAAATTTGATGAACGAGAGTGCTATTCACTGTGCTCGAGATGAATCTAAATTAATCAGTGATATTCATATAGAAAATGCTCTTGATAAAATTACCATAGGCCTGAGAAGTTCATTAATAACTTCTCTAAATATGAAAAAAATTATTGCTTATAACGAGGTAGGCAGAGCAATTGTATCTGCTGTGAGAAATGGAATTGAATCAGTTGATAAAATTACGATCTTACCTAGATCTGGATCTATAGGAGGATATACAAAAATATGCCCTGACGAAGATGTAATTTCTAGTGGCTTGATTTCAAAAAAATTATTATTTTCAAAAATTGAAATTGCTCTAGCTGGAAGAGCAGCAGAAACGATAGTTTTTGGTGAAGGTGAAATTACACAATGCTCGTTAAATGATATCGCTTATGCGACAAATATTGTAAGGGAAATGGTTACAAAATATGGATTTTCAATTATTGGTCCAATTTCAATGGATTCTGATAACAATGAAATGTATTTAGGAGATGGATTATTTAGAAGAAAGCCTCTCATAGCACAAAATACCAGTTCTAGAATAGATAATGAAATCATAAATATTTCTAAAATTTCATTAAATAATTCAATAAAAATATTGAAAAAAAATAGAGTCTTACTTGATAAATTAGTTGATATACTTTTAAATCAAGAAACTATAGATAAAAAAGTTTTTAAATTAACGACTTCTAAATTGTTGAAAGTTTGATTTAATTGTTTTAGATTAAAAAAATATTTTCTTGATAATTAAAAACAATAAAACGAAGTTATTAGTCACACTTTCATTTTTACTTATTCTTCCATTTGTACAAAAACAATGGTTTAATTTGTATTCACTCAATTTTAATGATATTTCCTTTTATTCAATCCTTTACTATTTTAGCGGTGCAATATGTCCATCTTTAGTGTGTTTAAACTCTTTAAACAACTATACATACTATAATTTCAATAAGGATAAAACCCCTAGTATAAGAATAATTAAAGGAAAAAGATTATTATTCTTAGTGGGAATAAATTTAATATTTCTCTCTTACTTAATAGCTGATTATATATATATAAATTTTGATCTTATATTTAATTTATTTCTTGAAGGAATTAATGTACCAAAACCGGATATTCCACAGTTAAGTTTTTTCATATTTTTAATTTCTATCTTATTAATTTTTAAGAATTCTAGGTTTCTGTTAAAAAAAATAATATTGGTTAATTTTATATTGATTTCTCTCTCTCTTTGGCATCTTCAAATTAATAATATTAGTGTTGACGATCAGTTTCATATTTCTAGATATTTTGGTTTAAATGACTTAAATTTAATTAATATTTTTATACTAGTCGCCATAGAAATTTCTTTTTATACGTGGTCCTTTTTATCATATAAAAGTAATTTAAGCGATTGGATCGTGCCCAAACCTCAAATAAGAGATGTTATCCCCTTTTTGAATATATTTATTTTTTATTTTTTTATAATTATTTACTACTCAATACTTACTTAAATACTTCTAATCCTTCTATAGCGCAGAAAAATATTCCTTACTACCTTTGGGGTCCTCTAGCATTGTTTTCTCCCCGGGGGTCCAGTTTGCTGGACATACTTCATCTGGGTTTGCCGCAACGTATTGATAACCTTGAAGAATCCTTAGCGTTTCATCAACATTTCTACCTACAGGGGCCTTGTTAACAGTCGTATGCATAACTACTCCTTCGGGATTGATTAGAAATAAACCTCTATCGGCCTCTCCATCATCATTAAGAACATTGTATGCCTGGCAAATTTCTCTTTTTAAGTCAGAAACTAAAGGGTAGTTAATATCACCTATTCCGCCTTCATTTCTTGGGGTTTGTATCCAAGCCAAATGACAGTGTTTGCTATCAACTGAAACCCCAAGAATTTCAGTATTAAGAGCTGAGAAATCTTGGTATCTATCACTAAATGCAGTAATTTCAGTTGGACATACAAATGTAAAATCTAGTGGGTAAAAGAATAAAACGACCCATTTACCTCTTAGACCTGAAAGTGTAATCTCCTTAAACTCTTGATCATATACTGCTGTAGCACTAAAGTCTGGTGCTTCTTGGCCAACTCTTAAGCTCATGAAAAAATTTGTCCTTATTTAAATTATGTATGGTCTGAATGACCGTAATAAGTATTATAATTTTATTGATAATGAATTAGCAAGTTTTTTTTTAATTCAATGAAATGGCATTATTCCTTTACTAGGAAATTTACAATTTTTAATCACAATAAACTTTTAAAAAATCTTAAAAAGGAGTTAATTAAATATCCCATTAACAGGCTTGACAATAAAAATTCGAATTAAAAGAAATTTTATTTTATTTAAGATTCCTCTAAATTCAACTCTCTATAATTAGAAATATTCTTTTTAATATTTTTAATTATGGCTAAATATATTGAAAGACTAAAGGAAAAAGTAAAAATAAAAAAATTTGATTCTAATCAGCCAATTGGAGCTTGGATTTTCGTTGTAATTTTGAATATAGTCGGATTTGCGGGTTATTTTTACTTAAAGGTAAATCATATACAACTAGGTAGTTAAAAACCTATCTTATTTCTTTTTTAATTGAGCGACAAAAATTTTTTAGTCGTTCATTTCTCGTTAAGTCAGGTAAAGTCCAAATTGATTCTGTCTCAGGTAATGGATCTTTGCTCCATTCTTTGAATTCTTCTATTATCGCAGCATTATTTAATTTTGATGTATACTTTTTTCGTTTTTTTAAATATTTTCTTATCACTGTAAGATTTGCCTCAATATATTCCCTCATAATAAATATTAAGTCTTATATTAATTTATCATCAAGCAAGTTCTACTTTAAAGAAAAGATTAATTATACATTTTGAACTGCTTGAAAAAGTCCAAATGAATAACCTCCTATTAGAATCCAACCAAGTACACTTGATATTATTGTAGATCTTCTATTGTGTCTCCTCAAAGCGGATTCAATCATTTCATTAACTTCATCTCTATTTAGGTATTCTTTCTTGGAGTTTTTTTTCATTATTTCTTATTTAAATTTAAATAATTCATAATTATCAAAAAAAGAGTATATTTATTTTAAATATTTTGATGAAATGATTTAGAACTTTCCCATTTCAAATTATCCTTTAAATCATTGAAATC
>CACGIB010000017.1 GCA_902573045.1 uncultured Prochlorococcus sp. | reverse complement strand
AAAGAATCAATCCCAAATCTATGCACCCATTTAAGAACGATATTATCTTTAAGCAAAACATTATTTTCTGAAGAAGCTTTTTTAAAAACTACTATTAGATGATTTTTTGAAAGCATAAATTTATGAATTTAACTTTCTATTTAACAGAGGCCTTATGATAATCAAGGAAAAAACTGTTAAAGAAAATAAAATTGAGATACAACTCTTACAAGTTAAATCACCATATGGGGCATGTAAAGCCACTAATTCTAAATTCATGGTTTCTGTATAAGCAGTACGAATAGGTTCAATCGCAAAAGTTAATGGATTTAATGAGGCTAACCACCCAAGCCAATTAGGCATGAAAGAGATTGGAGCTAAAGCAGTACTCGCAAAAAGAAGAGGTAAGTTTATTACAAATATAAGAGCAATTAATTCAATATGTCCGGGCAAAACAAACGCTAAACATAAACTTATTGATGTCACAAAAAGAACTAATAAAATTAGTGTTGTAAACACAATTCCTAAACCATATAAGTTGGGCCATCCATAACCCAAAATGTATGAAACAACCATTATGACAATGCTCTGAACAAAGCTCAGGATTGTTATGTAAAAAAAAGAAGATAAAACTATGGATAATCTACTTGTCAAAGGAGCCACAAGTAATCTATTTAGAAATCCAAACTCTCTATCAAACATTAAAGGAAGACCAGAGTTTAGTGCTCCGCTAAAAGCAGTAAAAACGATAAGTCCCGCTCCTAAAAAATTCCCATAAGAATCAACTCCTGGTAAAAAACCTTGAGGAGCTTTAGAGAATAATGCCCCAAATAAAAAAAGCCAAATTATGGGTTGTAATATTCCAGCTAATAGAGTTGATGGTCTTCTTTTTAATTGAATAAATAATCTCTTTGTTAGGGCAAATGTTTCTTGATATAAAAAAAATAAATTATATTGTTGTAATTCCATAATAAGGAGTCATTAGTTTTCATTATAGTTAGTTAACCAAAAGTTTTTTTTATCGCATTGATTGTTTTGATTCTTTTTTTAGGTCTCTTTTACCTGCCATAGAAATTTCAGCATCCAATAATGTTTTCCCGGTTGCCTGAAGATATACATCATCCAAGCTTGGCTGGCTTTGAGTAAGAGAAAAAATTTCAAACTTTGAGAAGGCCAATTCCACTTTGAGCTTCGTAAGTAAATCTTTATCCTTATCTGCTACAAAATTTATCGAGAAACCTTGCGCTTCATTTATGATAATCTGACTAATTCCATCTATTGAAGATAAAATTTGACATATATTTTTTGCTTCTTCCTGATTACTAAATTCTCTTACTTTCAAAGTTACTCTATCTCCTCCTAATTTTTTTTTGAGTTCTGCAGGAGCACCTTGAGCTATAACTCTTCCATCATCAATTATCACTAATCTGTCTGCCAATTTATCTATTTCATCAAGATAGTGACTGCTTAAAATAATAGTCATTCCATTATTTCTCAAATCTTTCAAAAGTTGCCATATAATATTCCTACTTTCAATATCCAAACCAACTGTAGGTTCATCTAATATTAATACTTTGGGCAAATGTAAAAGTCCAGCTGCCAGATCTATTCTTCTTTTCATTCCCCCTGAATAAGTTCCGCACTTACGATCAATCCAATCATTCATTTCTAATTGATCTATTAATTTCTTTATTCTTTCAAATTTTTTGTTTTTATTAATGTGATATAAATCTGATTGAAAATCCAAAAGCTCTCGTCCAGTTAATATCTTATCCAGTGCAATATCCTGGGCAACATAACCAATTAATTCTCTAATTTTCCTTGAATTTTTTATCAAATTAATATTATTTATAAAAACTTCTCCACTATCAGGCTCTATTAAAGTAGCGAGTATTTTTATTAGCGTTGATTTGCCAGCACCATTTGGACCTAGTATTCCGAATAATGTGCCAGCTTCAATTTCCATCGATAAATTTTTTAATGCATTGATATCTGAATAAGATTTTGAGAGTCCTTTAACTTTTATATAATTCATCAAACTTACTATTTACTTAAAAAACATTTTACATCTAATTTAATTACTAAACAGGGATACTAAAGAGAAAAATATTTGCCTTGATTGCTGCTCAAATTCTACTGATAGTTGGGTTCTGGAAATTAATAACAAAAGACAAATACCAAACATATATAAAATAGACCACCTAAAAAGAGATTTTGCTCTTGAAAGATCATCAGGAGATTTCTTTAATTTGTTTATTAACTGCAAAAGTCTTCCATTAAATGGCAATAACATAATTCCGTATAAGAGACCGCCTTCAGGTAAAGCAAAGACTCCCATTATACTCATTAAAACTGTTGCCAATCCGTAACGAGAAATCGCTTTAGCAGTAAAAACAGATCCTTTAACAGAAGGAAGCATAGGAATACCGACAGATGCATAATCATCCTTCAACAAAATTGCAAGTGCCCAAAAATGAGCTGGAGTCCACAACATTACTAAACCAAATAACCACCAACCACTAAGACCTACATGCCCTGTAGCAGCAGATGCTCCAACTAAAGGTGGTATCGCACCAGCCACTCCTCCGAAAACAATATTTTTTGTCGTACGAGGTTTCAAAATAACTGTATATAAAATTACGTAGCTAAATAGGCCAAGCAGAGTTAATCCCGCAGCTAAATAATTTACACCACTTACTAAAAGCATCGAAGCTGCCAAAGTACATGATACGGCAGCTAAAAATACAGTCTCAGATGATAACTTTCCTGCTGGCAAAGCTCTTTTGCTAGTTCTTGTCATCCTTTTATCTAATTCCATTTCCCACAAGCAATTAAGAGCTCCTGCTGCTGCTGCTGCCAAAGCTCCACCTCCTAAAGTACAGATAAGTTTCGGTGAAGACAAAGGCCATTCCTCTGTTAAAGCCATTCCTCCCAAAGTTGTTGCCAGTAAAAGTGGGATTAATCTGGGTTTTGCTACTTCAAGCCAAGGTGGCAAAGTTAATCTTTTTCTTGAAGGTACAACTTCATCCCTAATTGAAGATTTATAGTTCAAGTTTTCTAAGTTACTACTGTTCATGAGTTAATACCGACCGTTTGGGGATTAAGGGAGTGGTTTAGAACTTTTTTGGTAAAAGGATTTCTAAAAATTAATGTTGTTAATATCGCAATAAATAAGGAGGCGTTAAGTTGATGACCGATAATAAAAATAGGTTCATTCAAATTTGTTTTAAGACTTAAAACACCCAAAGTAATTTGGGAAAACAAGAGAAAAATAAGTGTTGTGAGATATTTCCAATTTTCATTAAGCAAACTTCTCTTATAAATTGAAATAGCAATAATCAATAAAATTGAGAAAGCAATTGGAAAAGCAAATAATTTATGAGTATCTAGAATTAGACATTGTTTATTAAAAGATAAGCAAATATGTGCTGACCAGGTTGATGCAAGCCTTACGCCAATAAAAGATTGAATCAGCGTAAGTAAAAGAGGAAAAAATAATAATAATCTCCACCAAATAAATGGCTCTTCAAAGTTGTCATTTTCTAAATTTTGATTTATTGAAATTGTTGTAATGAGAAGTAGAAAAGCTATTAAAAGATGGCCAGTAACAGAATATGAATCAAGCAGGTTTATTACTGTTAAAGCTCCAAAGGAACCTTGGACAATAACGAGAAAAAGTAATAATGAATAAGTTTTAGGTAACCAATTTGGAATTTCATTTTTCCAAATAATTGAAAGCGCAAATTTAAAAAGAATTAATATTCCAACCAGAAAAGCATCTAGACGATGAAACCACTCTAGAAATACTCTTAGGTTCATATGTTTAAAAGGCAAAAAAGATCCATAACATAATGGCCAATCTGGACAGGCAAGTCCCGCCTCCATGACTCTCGTAGCACCTCCAATTACGATTAGTGCGATAAGTGCAAATACACTATGACTTCCCAACCTTTTAAAAATTGTCAGATATTTTGATTTATATAATTGGTTATTAATCAAATGGATAAACCTATTATTTTGCATAATAAATTAGATTCAAAAACCAAACATTAATTAAAAATTAATATGTTTAATTTAAAAAATAATTTACTAATTTAATCTTTTTTCCCTGACAATTAACTCTAAAAAGTTATTAATAATACGCCTTTTATTTCATAAATCTTAAGAAGTTGTGAATTTAAATGTTTTTCTTTTAACAAAGGATGCAGGATTAAAAAAATTGAATATCTTGAGAATATAAATACAAATTTTTAGAGATCAATTGTTAAATAAAAACATTTATTTAATACTAATTATTTCACTCGTTTTTGCTATATCTTTTTGGATTGGTTTTAATGTAAATTTGCTTCCAGCGGAAGCAAGTATTAATGCACCAATTTACGATGAACTTTTTAAAATTCTTTTTATCACTGGATTAATTATTTTTATAGGAATGACAATAGCTGTTATTTATAGCTTATTTAAGTTCAGGAAAAGAAATGATCAGATAGGTGATGGTATAGCTTTAGAGGGAAATTTAAGCTTAGAAATTGTATGGACAATTATTCCTTCAATAATTGTTTTGTTAATAGGTTTATATAGCTACAACATCTACGATCGAATGGGAGGGATGAAAGAACTAAATCATAACCACGAAATGATGAGTTCTAATTCTGAAAAAATATGGGCTGGAATAAGTCAAACTTCTGATAATGAAATAGCAATAAATAATTTATCAATTGAAGTTTCAGCTATGCAATTTGCATTTCTATTCAATTATCCCAAGGGCAATTTCATATCAGGAGAACTACACGTTCCTGTTGATCAAAAAGTATCAATGAAAATGGAATCCAAAGACGTCATTCATGCTTTTTGGGTGCCAGAGTTCAGAATTAAACAGGATATTATTCCTGGGCAACCTACTATTCTAAATTTCACTCCTACAAAAGTAGGAAAATATCCGATAATTTGCGCAGAATTATGTGGCCCATATCATGGAGGGATGAGAGCCTCCATAATTGTTGAAGAAGAATCTGATTACAACGAATGGTTTAACAACAATAAAAAACCAGAGGTGAATTTATGACAATATCAATTGATCCACAACAAACTAATAATGAAAGCCTTCAACCTAAAGGCTGGCTTAGATACTTTAGTTTTAGCCTTGATCATAAAGTAATTGGGATACAATACCTAGTCTGTGGTTTTCTTTTCTATTTAATAGGAGGAACCTTAGCGAGCGCTATAAGAATTGAACTAGCTAGTCCAATGTCTGACTTTATGCCGAGAGATGTTTATAACCAAGTTTTAACTCTACACGGAACAATAATGATATTCCTTTGGATAGTGCCTGTAGTTAATGGTGCTTTTGGGAATTATTTAATTCCATTTTATGTAGGTGCAAGAGATATGGCATTCCCAAGATTAAATGCCGTTGCTTTTTGGTTAATTCCTCCTTCAGGTTTGATGCTGGTAGCAAGCTATTTTGTTGAGGGTGCTGCTCAGGCTGGATGGACGGCTTATCCTCCTTTGAGCATAACTACTCCTCAATCGGGACAAATTATTTGGATTCTGAGCGTTCTATTACTTGGAGGCAGTTCTATATTTGGTGGAATA
The DNA here is from genome assembly GCA_902573045.1 of uncultured Prochlorococcus sp. The sequence continues at coordinate 6,999 of CACGIB010000017.1, read as the reverse complement.
AACTTTATTGCGACCATTATCAAACTAAGAAGGCCAGGATTAAAACTTATGCAATTGCCAATGTATTGTTGGGCAATGCTTGGAACAAGTCTATTAGTTGTTTTGTCAACTCCTGTTTTAGCAGGTACTTTAATTCTACTTAGCTTCGATATCATCGCTAATACAGGTTTTTTCAATCCTGTTTTAGGCGGGAATGTCGTAGTTTATCAGCATTTATTTTGGTTTTATTCTCATCCAGCTGTATACATTATGGTCCTTCCTGCCTTTGGTTTAGTTAGTGAAATACTTCCTGTACATGCCAGGAAACCACTTTTTGGATATACAACAATGGTTTTTTCAATAATGGGGATAGTAGTTTTAGGTTTAGTTGTTTGGGCGCATCACATGTTTACTAGTGGAACGCCCCCTTGGATGAGATTATTCTTTACTATCGCCACAGCATTTATTGCTGTTCCGACAGGTATAAAATTTTTCAATTGGGTTGCGACATTATGGGGAGGTAAAATTTCCATTAATAGTGCAATGTTATTCTCTTGCGGATTTATTATAAATTTTGTTTTTGGAGGTATTACAGGAGTTGCTTTAGCACAGGTACCTTTCGATATTCACGTACATGATACCTATTTCGTGGTAGCCCATTTTCATTACATAGTTTATGGAGGGACTGTTTTTATTATTTTCTCTTCCATTTATCATTGGTTCCCCAAAGTAACTGGGAGAATGCTCAATGAAAAATTAGGAATTTTACACTTTATTATTACTTTTATTGGATTTAACTTGTGCTTTGCTCCTCAACATTGGCTCGGTTTAAATGGAATGCCAAGAAGAGTTGCAGAATATGATCCTCAATTCCAGTTCGTTAATCAAATTAGTAGCCTTGGGGCTCTTTTAATGGCTATAAGTACAATTCCTTTTTTAATTAACGTATTACTTAGTGTGAGAAATGGAAAAAATGCTGGAGATAACCCTTGGAATGCTCTTACACCTGAATGGTTAACATCTTCTCCACCTCCAGTTGAAAATTGGGAAGGAGAGGCTCCATTAGTTGAAGAACCATATGGTTATGGTAAAGAAATTTCTGAACAAAAATAAAAACATATGACAACTCTAGATAGCTCAAAAGAAATTCAAAAAAATAATTCTGAAGTTAATGAAACACATGAAGACTTCAGAATGTTTGGTCTTATAACTTTCCTAATTGCCGACGGAATGACTTTTGCTGGATTCTTTGCTGCTTATTTAACTTATAAAGCAGTAAATCCACTACCTGATGGTGCCATTTATGAATTAGAACTACCAATACCTACACTCAATACAATTTTATTACTTGTTAGTAGTGCAACTTTCCATAAAGCAGGTAAAGCACTCTTAAAAGATAAAAACTCTGATTCCCAAAAATGGTTATTTTTTACTGCTTTTCTTGGAATTATATTTTTAATATGTCAACTGTTTGAATATTTTCATTTACCGTTTGGATTAACAGACAATTTATTTGCAAGTACTTTTTATGCTCTTACTGGTTTTCATGGATTACATGTCACTCTAGGCACTTTAATGATTTTAATTATTACTTGGCAATCGAGAGTAAATGGCGGAAGATTAACTAGTCAAAATATGTTTCCATTAGAGGCTGTTGAGTTGTACTGGCATTTTGTAGATGGAATATGGGTTATATTATTTATAATTTTGTATCTTTTATGAAAAAATAAGTTTAAAGAATTAAATATATTTTTTATTAATTTATATTGCCACAGTTCTCCTTTTTAGTAAGAATATATAATTAGAAATTTGTCAGATAATGCTAGAAGGAAAAGAACTTCTTGAAAAAGCAAAATTATTAAGTAAAAAATCTGAAGATGAGATAGCAAAAGGTTGTGGGTACGTAGGTCCTAGCGGAAGGGTCTTAAGAAAAAGTTTTTACAGAGCGCTTATCGAAGCAAAAGGTTACAAAATAGGAAATGGTCGTCAGGGGAAAAATGGGAATAGAGCTTCTAGAGGCAGACAGGTAGAATTCAAAACTAAAGTTCATGGCAATGGAAACCTATTGATTGGTCATGCCTACACCAAAAAATTAGGTCTAGAACCTGGTCAGGAATTTAAAATCGATCTAAAAAAAGAGTCAAGAACAATTTATCTGATTCCATTAAATTAAAAAATATAATTTACCAACCGTTTTTTTTAAGCCACTCCGAAGAAATATTATTTGAAGAGAAATCTTGTTTACTATTTTTATTAAACGAAAGTAATTTCTCTACATACTTAATTAGTGCATCTGCCTCAAGGTTTACACTGTCGCCAACATTTAATTTATTCAGATTTGTTTTGTGCCAAGTATGAGGAATTATCGCAATAGTAAATATTTCTCCCTCCTGCTCATATTTTGCAATTGTAAGACTTATACCATTTACGCAAATACTGCCTTTATTAACTACATATTTCGAAAAATTATTATTTTGCCACTCAATGGATAAGAGCCAAGATTTTTCTAATTTTTCTATATTCTTAACTTTTCCAAGGCCATCAACATGTCCACTAACTATATGCCCTCCTAGACGGTCAGACACCCTAAGAGCAGGCTCCAAATTAACTATCTGATTAAGGTTCGACTTTACTCCTAAAGTTGTTTTTTTTAATGTTTCCTCACTAACATCAACAGTAAATTTATTTTGAAAAATCTCTTTAACTGTCAAACAAATTCCATCAACAGCTATGCTGTCACCAATTGCCATATCAAATATGTTATCTAGAATTTCAATTTCTAAAATATTTTTTTCTTGTTTTAGTTTTCCAACTGATTGAATTATTCCTGTAAACATAGATTTAAGAGAAATATTTTTGCAAAATTTTGTATTGACTTTAATTTACTTTAAATCATTATCAACTATAAATAAATTAAAGAGTAAAAAAAAATAAATTGATCATATTTAGATGATTATTGATTCACAAAAAAGATCATTTGGTAGAGGGGCGAAAGTTAGCTTATTCACTTTAGGGACAATGAGAGCAACTGAAAGTCTCGAAAAAATGTATAGCATAATAAAAAATGCATATTATGTAGGAATTAACCACATAGAAACAGCACCTTCTTATGGAGATGCTGAATCACTTATTGGAAATTCAATAAAAAAACTAGCATTAGAAGACAACATACCAGAAAAAAACTGGGTGATTACTACCAAAGTTTTACCAAAGGGTGATTTTAACTTTTTAAAAAATAATTTTAAAAAATCTCTTAAAAATTTAAATCGCGAGAAAATTAATAATCTTGCAATTCATGGATTGAACTTAAAAAAACATCTAGACTGGGTTCTAACTGGAGAAGGTAAGAAATTCATATCTTGGATACTTGAGAAGGAACTAGTTGATCAAGTTGGTTTTAGTTCCCACGGAAGTTATTTGCTAATTAAAAATGCAATTAACTGTGAAGTTTTTAGTTTTTGTAGCCTACATTTACATTACTTAGATCAATCTAAAATTACTTTGGCAGAGGAAGCTATAAAAAAAGGTATGGGAGTATTAGCAATATCACCTGCTGATAAAGGCGGTAGATTATATTCTCCAAGTGATATTTTGTTAGAGGCCTCTAAGCCTTTTCATCCATTAGAATTAGCCTATCGATTTCTTTTGTCAAAAGGCATTACAACGTTGTCTCTGGGGGCGACAAACAAAAAAGATTTTGAATTTGCGCATAAACTTAGAAACTCCTTCGATAAGCTTACAAAACTTGAAAAAAGCTCTCTTAATAAAATTGAGGAAGTTGCTAATGAAAGATTAAATTCAACCAAATGTGAACAATGCAGATGTTGTCTTCCATGCCCAAATGAAATACCTATTCCAGAAATACTTCGTCTAAGGAATATATCTATTGGTTATGGTCAATTAGAATTTTCAAAAGAAAGATACAATTTAATAGGAAAAGCTGGCCACTGGTGGGAAGAAAAAAATTCCTCATTTTGTCAAGAATGCAATGCATGTGTGCCTAAATGTCCTAATCAGTTAGATATACCAAATTTATTAAAGCAAACCCATAACTTATTAATTGAAGCCCCGACAAAAAGATTATGGGATTAAAGACTCATTCCAGAAATTTTTAAGATTAATTTTTTGTTCATTTGTTAGAACAGGTAAAGACCAACTATTTTCCCAACATTTCTCCGAAGGGCCTGAGATGGGGAACCTCTCAGATTTATATTTACTTTGTAAATAATAACTATTGAATGGAAGATACCAACCTTGGCTTACTAATTTATCTACTATTGATTTATTTTCTAAAGATTTAATCCATTTCATTAATATTACATTATTTAGATTTGATCGACTAAGTAGAAAATACCATATCAAAGGTACCCCTTGGCTTGGGAAAACTAAAGAGAGCCTTGGATCTATTTTTAAATATTTTGAGCAGAGACTATAAGGAACTATTGCGACACACGCATCAGAATTAATCAACCAATTGAGGATATTTTTATCATCAAATAACATTGCTTGGCTTTTGAGCTTTTTTAAAGAATTAGATGAATTAATTTTTTGAGAAATTGACAATATTATTCTGGGACTTTGTGGAAAAATAATTTTCCCAGTTAATTTTTTAGAAAGAAGAAAATCCCAAGAAGTTCTGGCTGGATTTATTAATTCTTTATTATTTTTGATGATAATTGTATAAGGTACTACGCCAATAGGAAATAATTTACTTCTCTGGTTTTCATTAAAACTTCCCAAAAAATCAATCGATCTCTTATCCAAGTTTTCGATCAATGGATATTCATTTATGTTTTCAAAATCTGCAAAATCTATGCTAGTAATCCATCCATCGTTTATTAAAGTAAAGTCAGAATTGAAAATTGTTTTTCTAGTTTTTTCTATTTGGGTACTTTCAAAATTAATTTTTTCCCGCTTCCAATCTTTTGGAATCGTATCTCTAAAAGATTCTGGATAAAAAGAATTTTGAAGTGCAATTTTTACTTTATTGGGAAGATTACTACAAGAGTTTAAGAGAAATAAAAGCGAAAGCTTACCATAATTTAAAAATTCTCTTCTGGTTGCAAATTTTGAAAACATTCAGAAATCCTCTAAAGAAATTTGACCTAGGGCCTTCATCATTTCCAGATTTTGTTGACACAATGAAACTATTTCTTGATTTTTAAATCCATCTAAGAAAGCAAGCAATGATATTCCACCAGCACCTACACCTTCTTTTACATGACCTAATTCATAATCTTTCATTTCTTTGTATTTTGAATAATTAAAATTTAAAGGACTCGCTAAACCTAATAATTTGACATCATATTTTTCATTAATTAGATTTAATAAATCATTTAGGGAATTATCTTTCACAAGCCACCCAGTTGTAGCAATAAAAACATCTTCAATAGAGTCATCTTCATTTTTCACATCTAATAATTCTAATACAAGCAAAATGATAGCTAGCATCTGACTCCCACCAGACAATATGACAGGTTGTTTTGCAAACCTGGCACCAATTAATAGACCCATTGAAAAAGCTTGGAAAGGATCACCTACCGCGGCGACAACATCAAAAGAGTCAAAATCAGTCTTAAGATTTGCATTTATAAGTCCTTTTTGAACTACTTTTCTTTTAAGTTCTCTTGGAGCTTTAAATAAACTACTCCCTACTAAATTAGACACACTTAAACCAAATGCTTCCATTACTGCCTGAGCAGTTGTGGTGCCCCCTGGTACAGATTCAGCAATTAAGATGGGTTGTTTTGAGGATTTTCCTATCGCAAGGCCTCTTTCATAGAGATTTATAACTCTCTCTTTGGACATCGATTTACCAGTAGTAAGACAATTTGATGGACCCAAATCTCTATCTTCTACAACCAAATGATTAAAATAAGGCTTTACGCCTATTCCTAGAGGAACAATGACTGGATAAATATTTATAAGCTTGGAACAAACATGACTTATTAGAGCCGGAGTTACTCCTGCATTGAGGAGAGGCAATTTATATTTATGATATTTTGAAGCACCCTTAAGCAAAAATTCGGCATCGGCGAGCGCAGTTTTTCTCCTTGATTTTGCATTAATGCCTGCAGCAGAAATTCCAGGAATTTGAGATGTATTAGTGCCAGCAATTACAAGAAATATTTTGAAATTATTTATATTCTTTGTCAGTATTTCTAACTTATTAAGTTGCTTTTTTTTATTGGATTCATTACCAAAAAAATTTATCCCTAATTCTGTAATGTACATTCTTACTTTTTTCAATGATTTAAATCAACTAAACTATTTAATAATCTTGGAGGATCTGGGATAGTTAATTTGAATCTAGGGAAAAGAGAATAAGCGACTATATGTACCGTTAAAACATAAACTATTTCTTGAAAAATTATTAATAAAATTGCACCTAATTGAATACTCAAAATTGAGGGAGATAGAGGTAAATTAAATAATCCAATCACCTTTTCTATTAGACCATAACTCGCTCTAGTAATTAATACCCAAAGGTTATCTCCAACCAACGTTGATAATGCTATCACTCTTAGTAAAAAGCCAAGGGTTCCAATAACAACCCCTACAGTTAAACTAAATTTCCAACTCTTTTCTTTAAACCAACACCAACCCAACCAAAAAGCCAAAATCCCGTAAGGAAATAAAAATAAAGTTCCTCTAACAGGACCCATAATTATAAATAAAAGTAGAAATTGAATTAAGAGTCCTTCCAATGCAATTTTAGTTCCTCTTCTCAAGTGCAATAAGATCATTGGGAGGGGTAAAATCAACCTTAATAAAGCTCCCCCAATGGGCAAATAATATAGTGCAACCCACAATAAAGACGAAAAAGATGCTAAATATGAGGTCTCAACAATATTTAATGCTTCAGTTTTTGTTGTTATTTTCATTTTTTTTAAATGTTTTTAATTAATTTTTATTCATACTTTTATTTTTTGAATCTAAGATACGTTCAATCTTTTCTATTTCAAAATTTACCTCAGAATTACTTAATATGGAACTTAACTTTTCCGTAGGATCTTTTGG
>CACGIB010000016.1 GCA_902573045.1 uncultured Prochlorococcus sp. | reverse complement strand
ATAAACAAACTCTTAGTGAAAAGAGAATAGAACATAAAATTAACGAAATTTCACTTAAAGAAATTCTTAATCTTAAGGAAGATTTCGAAATTAATAAAGAACAAAAAATAATTGGTTTTTGGAACCACAAATTAAATAAAAACTTAAATAATGGTTTAGAAAAAAATCTTTCACTAGAAAATCTTACTCTTCAAAAAAAAATAAGGAATAGTCAAGCAATGAGTTACCTAAACGCTCAAAAGCCAATAGTTTATTTAAGTAATACATTTTCAAGTGCATTTACAAAAGGAGATGCATCAGCAATATCAATAGACTCAAGCGAATCTGGATCATCATATTCCAATACAATCAGTTTAAACTTTACATGGAATATTTTTGACAGCGGCCAGAACAAAAATTCATATAAAGCAAGTCAAGCACAAGCAAAATCTGAAATATATTCCTACAACAACCTAAGAAATCTTTTGCAAACCAATATTAGGAAAGCTTACTTAAATTTAAAATTGAATGAAGAAAAGATTTCATCCAGTATCAAAGAAGTTTCATCAACAAAAGAGTCATTAAGATTAGCAAGATTAAGATACGAAGTTGGTATATCAACTCTTAAAGATGTCTTAGTTCGGCAAAAAGAATTAAGTGATGCTAAATCAAAAAAAATTAACGCAATTTATAACTACAATTTGTCTCTGGATGAATTAGAAAGATTAACTTTTCTTGAAATAAGTAAAAATTGTCTAGATAACAATGATAGTACAATTAATGATAGAGAATCTATTTGCAATAATTCAAAATGAATCAACAAAACTTAAATAGTAAACAGCTTAGTGACTTAGATTCTTTATTTGAATTAGTTAGTCAACGTCAAATAAAAGATTTTGGAAATATTAGTGCCAACAATAAAGCAGACGGATCATTAATAACAAGTTGTGATTTATGGAGCGATAAAACAATCGTAGATGGTCTAGCTTCAATAGCTCCAGATGAGGGCGTTCTTAGTGAAGAAGGAGGAAAGTCAATACCTGATACAGAAGCATATTGGGTGGTAGATCCGCTTGATGGGACAACAAATTTTGCTGCAGGTATTCCATACTGGTCTATATCAGTAGCTAGGTTCGTAAATGGTAGACCTCAATCCTCTTTTTTAATAATCCCTACATTGAAACAAAAATTTGTATCCATCAAAGGTGAAGGTGTTTGGTTGAATAACCTCAAGGTAGACCCCAACCAAAATAAACATCAAAGTGAATGCGTTTCTTTGTGTAGCAGATCTATTAAAATTTTACAAAAAAACCCAAACTCTGTATTTCCTGGAAAAATTAGACTCTTAGGTGTATCGAGTTTAAATTTAATAAGCGTAGCGATGGGACAAACTTTCGGAGCAATAGAATCAACCCCCAAGATATGGGATATTGCAGCGGCCTGGCTTTTATTAGAAGAACTAAATTGTGCTATTGAGTGGTTAGAAACGGATCCATTGAATTTAGTCTCAGCACAAAACTTGAGTGATGTTAATTTTCCATTAATTGCTTGTAGATCAATAGAAAAAATGAAAATCCTCAAGCCCTGGGGTAATTTACTATTAGAAAATTAGTAGCTTCATAAACAAAAAATTGCTTGAAAAATTTCTTAATTAGATACAATAAAAAATACATAATTTAAATATCTGAAGAAAATAATATGCAGCGCAGTACAACTTGGATTATGAAAAGTTTGTGGGGAGCTTGTGAAAGATGGAGCAAATCTGATTGTATTGATTTAAGTGCAGCATTTGCTTACTACACACTGCAATCATTTTTTCCTATTCTTTTAATTTCTCTTTCAATAGCATCGTGGTTTTTAGGAAAACAAGAAGGGTTAGATCAAGAAATAATATCTATCGCAGCGCAAATATTACCCCCTTCAGTAGTTGAATTAGTTGAAACCACATTATTTAAATTAATTGACCAAGGTTTTGGGGCAGGAATTCTTGGGGCCATGTTTTTGCTTTTTACTGCTGGGAACGCTTACTTATCTCTTCAAAGAGGTTCAGACAGGCTTTGGGAAGATGAACTTCCTTCTAAAAGAGTAAGTGCTGCTTGGAGAGAGCAAGCTTCTAGATTTCTACGCAATAGAGTTGAGGCTTTTTTAATAGTATTCTTTATAGGATTCTTAATGGTATTAGATCAGATTAGTGCGAATCTTAGGATGATACCTAGCAATGTTTTGGAGAATCTCTCAAAATCTAATAATCTGATTTCTGATTTGTTGCTAAAGTTACCTCTTTTGCAAGTTGGTCAATTTGCAATACCACTAATTGGATTTTCTTTAATGGCTCTTTTATTACAAGCCCTTTTGCCTAGTAGAAAAGTTCCTCTAGGACCACTTATTCCTGGTTCTATTCTTATTGGAATTGGTTTAACTACTTTGAACTTAGCAGTAAGTAAAAGTATTCTTTCTCTAGGCGTAAGATTTCAAGCATATGGCTTTATTGGAGGTTTTCTAGTGCTTACTTTATGGGTCTGGCTACTTGGCGTAATTTTATATTTTGGACAGTGTTGGAGCGTTGTTATTGCTAGTATGTCGCTAGTAAATAAAAAAAGAAATAAAAGATAATACTAATAACTATGAATTATTTTCTTAAAGCTAATAAAAATTTACTTACTTATTCTTTGATAATACTAATAATTATTCCAATTTTTGGGATTAACTTTTTCATAAGCTTTCTGGGTAATATTCTGCTACTTGTATTTCTAATTCCTACTTTACTCTTACTTTTAGTGGTATTAGGTTTTAACACTTACAAATCAAAAATAATTACTTGTAATAATTGTGGTGCCATTTCCATGGGTTTAAGAGAGACATGCATTAATTGTGGTGCAGATTTAGATAATATTATCAAAAATAATGATTTAGATAAAAAACCTAGTGAAAGTACTATTGAAGTTAAAGCAGAAGAAATAAAATAAATATTTAACCTATTCCTATTTGTCGGAGGATACTTTGCCCAGTAATTAATTCAGTACCAAGACCGATCAAAATGCCCATCATTGCCATACGACCATTCCAGGTTTCAGCAAAATTTACAAAGCCAAATCTTGCTTGATTTTCATCATTCATAATTCACTTGATCATTAATCATTATTTTAACGTTTTAAGGAAGAATTTATGATAAATAATAAATTAATTATTTAACGTGTCTTACACCATCAACAGGTCTATACTCATCACCAGTTAATTCTTCATATACAATCGCTGGCAATCCTGTATCAAACATTGTTTGCAAAGCTTCCTTAAGCATAGGATTCCATCCTCCTGTACTTACTTTCCCATGTCTTACTGTCCAATCCCAAGTCCCTTGCAAGTCTCTGGGTAATCTACCTTCTCTATCTCTTCGGGCAACTAAGTCTAAAGATTCTACTAAACCAACAATTATTGGATTTTTACCATAAGAAGGGGTAAGACTTAACTCAAGTCTAACAGGATCTTCTTTAACCATTTTTAACCGAAACCGAGGTGGCAACTTCAGAGATCTTATGACCGATGAGACAATTTTTGTTCTTAATTCCAATTTATTTACCTTAAATTTTAAATTCGATTAATCAGCTTTTGAACCCTTTTCTTCTAAAGTGGTGTCGTTATCATTTGAAAATCTTACTGTTAATAATTCCTCCTCAGTTATATTTCCTGATTTATCCAAGAGTTCTGGATGTATTGTGTACTTTTTTTGTTGGAAATTGGCATTATTGAAACTTTTTTTTTCTGACCTAGATATACTCCAGCCGGTGGACATCACTTTAAAAGCTTTCCAAACTAAATAAGTTAAGGCTGCTGAGTATATAATTGGAAAAAGGATAGTCATCAAATTTATAATTAATGATTAGATTATATCTAATATAATAGCTCGAAAAAAAGAAAATTAGCTTTTTGGGGTTATTAAATTTTTGTCTCAATAAAAAAAATTTTTTTATAGCTAGAGTGAAACTTAACTAATTTTGAATACTTAATGTATTCGAATAATATAGGAAAACTATTTTGAAAAGTTATAGCCACAAGCAATTATTAATCTTCTCTGCAATTACTATGGGTATTATATTTCCATCAAATGTAATATCCCAACCATTTATTAATCCAAAGTATAGTCCAATTAGTATATCTTCAAACGAATCTTTCATATCCAAAGCTGTAGAAAGAACCGGACCTTCTGTAGTGACAATAAATACACAAAGATATGTTAAAAAAAGAAAATTCCCAAGAAATTCTCAAATATTTCTAGACCCATATTTTGAAAGATTTTTTGGTTTAGACTTACCTGACGAAAATCAGCCAAGGATAGAACAAAGCCAAGGAAGTGGATTTATATTCGCAGATGGACTCGTAATGACTAATGCTCATGTTGTAAATGGTTCTGATAGGGTAATTGTTGGTTTAACCAATGGCAAAAAAATAAATGCAGAACTTATAGGACAAGACTTTTTTACTGATCTAGCAGTTCTTAAAATTGAAGGAAAAGGACCTTGGCCAAAAGCACAAATGGGTGATTCAACAAAAATTAAAGTCGGTGATTGGGCAATCGCAGTTGGTAATCCATTCGGACTAGAAAATACAGTCACGCTTGGTATTATCAGTAATCTAAATAGAAACGTAAATCAATTAGGGATATACGATAAAAAACTTGAACTAATACAAACAGACGCTGCTATTAATCCTGGAAATTCTGGAGGTCCACTTTTAAACAGCAGTGGAGAAGTAATTGGTATTAATACCTTAATAAGATCAGGTCCTGGAGCGGGTTTAAGTTTTGCAATCCCAATAAATAAAGCTAAGGAAATTGCCTATCAATTAATAAATAATGGAAAAGTAATACACCCCATGATTGGGATCAGCCTAATAGATGAAATTAATTCTGAAACAAATAATAAGGCTGTAAAAGTTGGTTATGTAGTACCAAATAGTCCAGCTGAAAAGAGTGGAATTATGATAAATGACATAATCATAAAAGTGGGTAATAAAGGGATTGAAACAGCTTCAGACGTTATAAGCCAAATAAGTAAAAATGGTATTAATAAACAAATAAATATATTATTGAAGCGAAAAAATAAATTTATTATGTTAAAAGTAGTGCCAACTGATATTTCTAATCTACAAAATAATTAAAACTTTTAACCGTCATTCTGTTTAAGTATTTCCACGCACATAGAAATACAATGACCATCTTTAATATCACAGGCTGATATGCATTCAAAATAACTTTCAATAGGATCGGAAATTTGAAACTGATTTTCTTGGGGATCAAAATTTTTCATACTAATAATGAAAACTTATTTTTGTATTTTTAAGATTAAACAAGGGAGGTAAAGTATGTAAAGTTAAATGAGTGATCTTGCTTAGCTAAATGTAAACTTTGTTAAAAGTAATGAAATTTTTTTTAAAATAATTATTTATTAATTACTAATTTTTATTTTCTTTCTAAAAAATATTCATAATTACCATCATATAAAAATAGCTTTGAATCTTTTATTTCGACAATTCTGTTTGAAACCTTTGAAATGAAATATCTATCATGCGAAATAATTATTAATGAGCCTTTATAATTTTTAATTGCTAATTCTAAATTTTCTTTAGATTGCAGATCCAAATGATTAGTTGGCTCATCCAGTAGCAAAAAATTATTTGGCTTCATAATCATAATTGCCAATGCTAATTTTGCCTTTTCTCCCCCACTGAGTTGTTTAATATATTTAAATACAGTTTCATTTTGAAAGCCAAAGCCACCCAAAAATGTTCTGACTTTTTTTTGTGACCATTCTGGAGATTTATCACATATTAAATCAATAACTCTTTCCTCAAGAGGAAGTGCTTCAGCCTGATTTTGTTCATAATAGCTTGTAATTATATTATGTTTACCAAGAATGATATCTCCAATTTCAGGAGATATTTTTTTCATGATAATTTTAAGCAATGTAGATTTACCACAACCATTAGGTCCTAATATTGCTATTTTATCCCCTGAAGAAATCTTTAAATTAACATCTAAAAAAAGAATTTTATCCCCAAAACTATGCGACAAATTTTTGATATTTAGAACTAATTTTCCTGAGCGAGGACACTCTGGAAAATTAAAAGCAGGACTTTTTGATTTTGCTAGAGGAGCCTCAATTTTAGAAATCTTTTTTAATTGTTTTTCTCTACTCTTGGCTTGTGAACTTCTAGTTGCGCTAGCTCTAAATCTATCTATATATTTTTGCTGGATCTCGATTTCCTTTTTTTGTAACTGATATGCTTTATTTTGTGATTCTTCATTTAAAGATTTCTGCTCTACAAAAAAAGAATAATTTCCATTATATATTTCAGATATTCCTCTATCTATAAAGATTATCTTATTACATAATTTGTCTAAAAAATATCTATCATGACTGATAATTATAATGGCAATTTTAAGAGAAGATAGATACTCTTCCAACCAGAAAATAGTATCTAAATCTAAATGATTGGTTGGTTCATCAAGCAAAAGTATATCTGGTTTTTGTAAGATTATTTTTCCTAGCGCCACTTTCATTTGCCAGCCACCTGAAAAATGACCAACTAATTTATCAGCATCTTCTGTAGAAAACCCTAGTTTTGGCAATATTTTTTCTACATCAGATTGCATTTTATAGCCACCCAAAGCTTCAAATTTTGCTTGATATTTTGCGAGTTTTTTTACTAAAGTTTCAAGTTCATAAGAATTTTTTTTTACATCCAATAATCTCATTTTTTTCTCAATTTCTAACAGTTTATTGGCAACAATTTGTATATCTTCGAAAGAATTTTCTAATTCCTCTCTTACTGAACAATTAAGATTACAATCTAACTCCTGTTTTAAATGGGCAATTTTAGGATTTCCCTCCTTGATTATCGTTCCACTTGTTTGATCTTCCTCACCAATTAAAATCTTAAATTGAGTTGACTTACCAGCACCGTTAGAGCCAACTAAGCCAACTTTTTCTCCTTTCTTAATCTCCCAATTAATATTTTTTAAAACAAAATCTGTAGAGTAAATTTTGCTTATACCTTCAAATCTAATCACTTTTTTAAGAATAGAATTTACAAAATCTGAGGCTTATTTACTAAAAAATATTTTGTGGAATAAAATTGAATTATGAAAAGATTAGAACAAATTGTAGTAATTTTCATAGCTGCAGCTCTTGCAATTCCAAGTTACTGGTTTTTTTGGACTTTAGCTGGGGGAGGTGGCTACAATAAAAGAATAAAACCTTTGATGAATCAAGAAAATATTAATTCTAAACCATTTCCTAAAGACCTCCTCGAGCCTTAACTAACCACATTTTAGTTGCCTCGTCATCAATAGTACTTAAATATTCAATAACCTCTTCTTTAGTGACAGAAATATTTAACTCATTACCAATATCGCATATTTTATCTAAGGCTTTTTTGGGATTAGTAAGGGCTGTCATAAATAAACTTTGTTTCTTTTGGGAATCGTTTGCTATTAAGTGATAAAGCTTTTCAGCATTACTAGACATGTTTTTAAAATCTATTTATTAATAGATTATTACTTCAAGCTACATTTTGTTCATTATATTTATTAATAGATAAATCATTATCAGTCTCTTTTATTTCTTTTGCTGATGCATCTGCCATACTTCTTGCGTCTAAACATAAAACCTTTCTTAATTTCGCAAAGTTGGCTGCATGAGATTTTCTACCATCTTTTTGAGCATAATACTCAGACTGTTGAAGAATATGATGAAGATGAGTCAACAAATATGGGCTAATTACCGCAGATACCAAAACATCACTATTTTCATTATCATGAAAATCAGTATTAACTAACCTTTTTTTCTTTTTATCTATAATCGACCTTTTAGGTGAATCAATTTTTCTCGAATTTTTCATGTGAAAATAAAAACAATTAATTGATGCGGACATATATTTCCTTACTAATAATATACACAAAGATAGTATCCTTGACTAACTGTGTATACTTATAAGTAACAGTTATCCACTTTGACTCATGGCTACCCGTCAAAACTCAACCAATGGGAAGCCTAAATCACCTAGAATTCAAGTAGTTCTTCCAGAATTAATATGTGAGCAGCTGACTATCTTAGCCAGTAATGAATCTAGGACAGTTAGTAATATGGCAAAAGTGTTAATACAAGAAGGTATAAAAAAACACTTTGAGAAAGAGAGCAAATCAACTATCTCAGACAATAATTTAAATACTGACAAATTTAGAGACGAACTTGAAAAACAAAGCGTCACAAGATTAAAAAGAGCTCCTCAAAGGATTCGATACTATAAAAAATTTGATTAAAAATAATTATTTTTGAGGCAACTTCTGTAAATCTGCAGTTTTTCCCATAACTACCAAAATATTTCCTCTTTCCAAAATATATTTTGCTGGAGGATTCACTGTTAACTTTTCAGCAGGACCTGCTGCAAGAACATTTACTAAATAATTTTTCCTTAAATTTAAATCTCTTAAAGATCTTCCAATAAATTCTTCTGGAACAGTAATTTCATCTATACCAGTTTGGTTATCTAATTCCAATCTTTCAATTAGATTTGGTCTAACTAGTTCTAAACCTAATCTTTCTCCTTGCATTCTGGAAGGGAAAACAACTTTGTCTGCACCTACCCTTTTCAACATTTTTTCATGCAAGTCACTTGTAGCTCTTGCTATTACTCTTTTCACTTTGCTACCTTCACTATCCTTAGCAATAAGTGTTGTAGTTATACTTGCTTCAATAGGTTCACTTATCCCTACTACAACAGTATTCATTTCAAGTATTCCAGATTCCTTCATTGACTCTTCATCAGTACAATCTACAACTCTTGCTTCTATAGAAGGCTCCAATTGTCTCAAATCATCAATAGCTTTTTCAGAATAATCTGCAGCCAAAACATCTGCACCATTACTAATAAGTTCTCTACAAACAGCGGTTCCAAATCTTCCAACTCCAACAACTGCAAAAGTGAGAGTTTCTTTTTCTTTATTTTGAGACCACTGCCACCAATCAGCCATAATACAACTCAGTCAATCCTAAACATAAAGATCAGCCTTAGGATAGCCAATTCTCTTTTGCCTATCTATTCTACTCATATAAAGAGCCTGCCAAAGTGCACTCAACAGCAAAAGGATACCAAGTCTGCCCACAAACATGCCTACAATAAGAATAAATTGACCAAAATGATTTAATTTTGCAGTTAAACCAATATCGAAACCAACTGTTGCAAATGCAGATATGCAAGTGAAGAGAATTTCTAGGAATGTGAAAGATTCTTTTTTAACAAACGTATTAGTTGTACTTAGTAGCATTGCCATTAAAAGAATGAACAGCAAAGATCCAACTGTGATTCCAACTGCCTTTAAAATAACCTTATCTGAAATTAATCTATTGCTAATAATCACATCTTTCTGACCTCTTAAAGTTGATCTAGTTGCAGCCATTAAAGCAATAAACGTAGTTGTTTTTATACCTCCACCAGTACCTCCAGGACTTGCTCCAATAAACATCAATGTCATCAATAACAAAAGGCCTGTATCTGAGATTGAGTTCAAAGAGATCGGGTGATTTGTAAAGCCTGCAGTCCTTGCACTCACTGTTTCAAAAATTGATGACAATAACCTTTCAAACAAATTTAAATCATTAAAAAATTGACTATTTAGCAATGATTCAGTGATAAATAATCCTAATGATCCGAATAATATTAGAGAGAAAGTTGTCCTTATGACTAGCCTGGAATGAAGGCTCAATTTTTTATACGAAAGATTTTTTTTATTACTCCAAATATCATCAATGACCCTCCACCCTAGTCCACCCATTACAATGAGAAACACAAACACACTATTAACAAATAAATTGGTTCTATAATTTTGCAAACTATTTGTCCATAAAGAAAAACCTGCATTGTTATATGCAGAGATACTATGAAAAACAGCGACCCAAAGTCTTTCCCAATTATTTTGAATATCTACAAAACCAAAAGAATATAAAATAATTGCCCCGAAAGTTATGATAGAAGTTGCAGTAATAGCAATGCTTCGAAAGGTTCGACCAATTCCTCCAACTCCAAATTCATCTAATGTTTTTCCTTTGTCTAATCTAGTTCTAAGCTTTGTACCCTTTACAACGAAACCTTGTAAAAATGTCGTAATGGCCATTAATCCTAGACCCCCTGATAAAAGCATAAAAGCCAAGAACACTTGACCAAAGAAATTTAAATCTACACCTATATCTATTATGGTTAGGCCAGTAACAGTTATAGCAGAAGTCGATGTAAAAAATGCTTCCCACAATCCAACCTTTGAAGATGAACATAAAGGGGAACTCAAAATTAAAGTTCCAAAAATAATAATAAAAAATCCGGTAACAATAGTAAATTGCGGTACAGATAGTTTTCTGTAAACATCTTTTAACTTATACAAGTAACCTTTGAATTTCACTTAATTTATCTGAAATTTAAAATTATCAATGCTGGCACTGTTAATGACATTATAAGTGTTAGTCCAGCTCCATATTTTGCAATATCGAAAAATCTATATCTTCCTGGACCATAGACCATTAAATTAGTTTGATAACCCATCGGTGTTAAGAAAGATTGACTTGCTCCAAATAGTACGAGCATTATTAAAGCACTAGGAGAAATACCTAAAACATTTGAAAATTCAATAGCAACAGGCAATATCAGAGCAACTGAAGCAGCATTACTAATAAATTGGGTTAGGAAAACTGTAGATACAAAAATTACAACAAGTGCAAAATATAGAGGCATTCCATTAAGAACAAAATTGAGATTGATTGCTATTAAATCTGATAATCCTGTCACTTGCATAGCTACACTAAAACAGGATAATGATCCAAGCAATAAAATAACGTCTAACCTTATTGATTTTTGTATTTCAGCAGCCCTCAAACATCCAAAAGCAACCATTGCAATAACTGCTAAGAGAACTGAACCTACTAATGGAATATTAGTAATCGAAGGCAAAACTAACATTCCTATTGCGATAGCGATCGAAATAGGTTTTTTTATCATTACAGGTAAATCATCTTCAAATTGATCTAAAATCAGCAAATCATTACTAGACTGAAGACCTCTTATTGAATCTAAGGGCGCTTGCAATAACAAAACATCACCAGACCTTAAAACAGCTTGTCCTAATCTCTCCTGAACAGTTTGCTGACCTCTTCTTAATGCTAAAACGGTTGCATTATGACGCTGTCTAAATCTTAATTCTCTCAAACTTGCACCAGCTAGGGTTGAGCCTGAGGGCAACAAAGCTTCAAAAGTTTTAGTCCCCTCATCTTCTGAGAAAACATTAGCTACTCCTAAAGATCTTTTATTCTCTCCTAATAAAATTGTATGTTCTTGCTGCAGCCTAAATAAGTCTGCTCTTGTAACTCGAATAATTAATCTATCATTGGGTTCAATCTTTCTATCAGCCAAAGGAGGAAGAATAACTTCTCCATTACGTTGCAACTCTAAAACATCAACGTCAAATCGCCTTTGTAATCTACTATTTCTAACAGATTGTCCAACTAATTCTGATGTAGAGGGAATAGTAACTTCAGTAAAGTAAATATTCATATCCCCATTTTTAATAAAATCTTTATTTGTTCCTCTATCCGGCAAAAGCAAATCAGAAACCAAAATCATATATGTTGTACCTATCAGCCATACAGGGATACCAATTGCAGTTAAGCTAAATAATTCTAAAGTTCCATAACCTAATTGCTGACTAATATCACTTACCAGAAGATTTACTGAACTACCCAATAATGTCAAAGTCCCCCCTAATAAAGTAGCGAATGAAAGAGGTAATAAAACTTTAGATGGTGATATATTTCTCCTTTCACACCAACCTTCAATTAAAGGTAATAATGATGCAACTACTGGAGTATTAGGCACAATTCCAGATATTGGAGCAATTAAAAAAGCTATTAATGAGATTAATCTTCTAGGAGTTCTAATTCTTTCAGAAGAAATTAATTCTCGTACTCTGTCTAATGCACCACTTTTGAATAATGCAGATGAAACTGCAAATAAACCCATAAGAGTAATTAAAGATGGACTTCCAAATCCTGCCAAAGCTTTTTCAGGTGTAAGAACACCTGTTGTGATAAATATTCCAACACATAACAAGCCAGTCAATTCTGGAGCAATTGTATTTTTGATAAACAAAATTATTGCCATTAGTAAGACCAATACTGTTATAAACGCATCCAAATTATTAATAAATAATAAAATTAAATTCATATCAAACTTATTTAACTCAATATACCCAAAAACGATATTTCAAAAAAGTTTAGTTGGAATTATTATTTTTTAAAATTATCTGAAAATAGATTTTTTTTGGAAAAGCCATGTCGATGCAGATTTTAATTTTTCATTAATATCAGGCAATTTGGAAGTATAGATAAGTCTTCTTGCCTCAAAAGCTAATTTACCCGATAAAGTAAAGCCCAGTGCAGAAATTGAAGCTTCATTTACTCCTAAGCTCATCATTTCGCCATTATCTTGAAATTCAAAAGGTAAAGGATCTTTCCCATGAATTAATAGATCTAAATTTTTAGCGAGATGGTCACCTTCTTGCATAGCAACTTGAGCAGTTATGGGTAAATCCTCCATCCCGTCAATGATCGAAATATCTCCAATTGCAAAACTATTTTTA
>CACGIB010000015.1 GCA_902573045.1 uncultured Prochlorococcus sp. | reverse complement strand
ATGAGGATAGTAATTGAACTAAAAAGAGATGCCTACCCACAAGTAGTTTTAAATAATTTATTTAAGTTAACACCTCTACAAAATAACTTTAGTGCAAATATCCTTGCTTTAGTGAAAGGAGAGCCCACAACACTTTCACTCAGGAAAATGTTAGACGTTTTTCTGGATTTTAGGGTTGAAACAATAAGGCGAAGAACAGCATTTTTATTAAAAAAGGCAGAAGAAAGAGATCATATTGTACAAGGTCTTTTATTGGCCTTAGATGCTATGGATGAAATTATAAATCTAATAAGATCAGCGAAAGATTCAATATCAGCTCGAGAAAAATTACAAAACGAGCATAAATTATCTTCTATACAGGCAGATGCAATTCTACAAATGCAATTAAGAAGATTAACAGCGCTTGAAGCAGATAAAATAAAAGGGGAACATAATGAGTTAACACGAAAAATCAACCTTTATCAGAAAATATTAAATAGTAAAGAACAAATTTTTGAAATTATTCTTGAAGAACTTAATAAAATCGATGAAAGATTCTCTTCTCCTAGAAAGACAGAAATACTAGATTTAGGCGGCGGATTAGATGATATTGATCTCATAGCTAATGACAGATCCGTAGTTCTATTAACTGAAGCAGGTTATTTAAAAAGAATGCCTGTTAATGATTTTGAATCTACCAGTCGTGGTTCAAGGGGTAAAGCAGGTACAAAAACCAAAGAAGATGATGACGTGAAATTATTTATAAGCTGTAACGATCATGATACTCTTTTGCTTTTCAGTGATAGAGGAGTATCTTATGCTCTCCCAGCATATAGAGTTCCTATGAGTAGCAGAACAGCAAAAGGGACTCCATCAGTTCAACTTCTCCCAATTCCAAGAGAAGAAAAAATAACTTCACTAGTTGCTGTTGATTCTTTTGTTGACGATCGTTATTTATTAATGCTAACCAAAGCTGGCTTTATAAAAAGAACTGCACTTTCTGCTTTCTCAAAAATTCGTTCAAATGGACTAATAGCAATTAATCTTGAGGATGGTGATGCCCTAACCTGGGTAAGATTATCAAAAGAAGGTGATAGTGTTTTAATTGGATCTAAAACAGGAATGGCGATTCATTTCAGACTAGATATTAATGAATTAAGACCACTTGGCAGAACAGCAAGAGGGGTTAAATCAATGAACTTGAGAGAAGGGGACAATCTAGTTTCAATGGATGTTTTAACATCTAATTTAGTTGATCAATTGGCTAAAATTGAGGACCTCACAGAAGATCTTGATGATAATGTTGAGGAAAACTCTTCAGATGGTCCATGGGTATTAATAGCCAGTGCATTTGGACTAGGAAAGAGAGTACCTGTAGCTCAGTTTAGATTACAAAAAAGAGCAGGCATGGGTTTGAGAGCAATAAAGTTTAGAATTAAAGATGATCAGTTAGTTTGTTTGAAGGTCCTTGGCGAGGGAGAAGAATTACTACTTGTGACCGAAAAAGGCGTAATAGTAAGAACAAACGCAGATAAAATCTCTCAGCAATCAAGGGCAGCTACAGGAGTAAAATTACAAAGATTAGATGACGGTGATCATTTATCTGAAGTGGTATTGGTACCTCATGAACAAATAGAGGAAAAGGACCAACCTGGCTCAGTTGAACAAAATTAAAAGCCTTATGGTTAGCTAAATAATATGGAAATACTTGATATTTTAATTTTAGGTTCAGGTCCTGCAGCATTATGTTTAGCTTCAGAATTAGCCAAGCAGGATCTAAATATTAAGGGAATATCAACAAAATCTCCAAATGAAAAATGGGAGAACACATATGGTATCTGGGCCTCTGAATTAGAAGAATTAGGGTTAGAGTCCTTGTTATCTCACCGATGGTGTAAAACAGTTAGTTTTTTTGGAGATGGGGAAAATAAAAAAGGTGATACCCCAACAAAACACAACTACGATTATGGTTTAATAAATCAAGAAGCCTTTCAAAATGAGCTTCTAAAAAAATGTAAAGGGATTGAATGGTTAAATGAAACAGCAAAAGACATTAAAGAAAAGAATAACCTATCTGAGGTAATTTGTGTTTCAGGTCTCAAAATAAAAGCGAGATTAGTTATTGACGCAAGTGGCCATAAAAGTAATTTTGTAAAAAGACCAGATCAAAATGAAATCGCTCAACAAGCTGCTTACGGAATTGTAGGCAAATTTACATCACCACCTGTTAACAAAGAGCAATTTGTTCTTATGGATTTTCGTCCAAATCATTTAAACAATGAAGAGAAGTTATCATCTCCTTCCTTTCTTTATGCAATGGATCTTGGCAACGAAACTTTTTTTGTTGAAGAAACTTCATTAGCTAGTTATCCTGCATTATCCCAAGAAAATCTTAAAAAAAGACTTTATAAAAGACTTAATAGTAAGGGTATTGAGGTAAGTGAAATTTTTCATGAAGAGAATTGCCTTTTCCCTATGAATTTACCCCTCCCATTTAAAAAACAATTTGTACTTGGTTTCGGAGGGGCCGCAAGTATGGTTCATCCTGCATCAGGATACATGGTTGGATCTTTATTAAGAAGGTCTCCACTCCTTGCACAAAAATTAGCAATCTTTTTAAAAGAACCTCATCTAAGTTCACTAGATTTAGCTTCAAAAGGTTGGGAAATCCTATGGCCTTATGAATTAACACAAAGGCATAAACTTTACCAATACGGTCTAAGAAGATTGATGAGTTTTGACGAAAGTAGATTAAGAAGCTTTTTCTCAAATTTCTTTAGATTATCAACCAATGAATGGGTAGGTTTTCTTACTAATACACTTCCACTTCCAAAACTAATTTATGTGATGAGTAAGATGTTTATAAATTCACCTCTAAAAGTAAAACTAGGAATGCTCAAGTTAAATTAGTATTTTTATTTTCGCCAATCATCAATATTAATATTTGGGAAGACTTTATCTTCTTCCTCAATATCTTCAAGGAATTTTAAATTAATATTAGAATGATTTTTAATCATTTCAACCAACTTCCAGAACCTGAATAAGTGTCTTTCTATTCTCTCTTTTGCGAGCTCAGTTGTGGTTCCTGCTCTTAGAATAAAACTCCAATCAGAAGACTCAGAAAGGAGTAGTTCTCTTGCAGCTTGCTTGAAGAGTCTTAGAGATAACTCATTATCAAAATTTTCCAAGCACAAATCTACAAATGTTGAGCCTGCCTTTGTGATTTCTGGCACGATCCATGCATTTGCATCATTAATCCAGTAATTATGGTAACCACCTTGCCCCCAGCTTGATGGCGATGGATCACAAATCTGAAGATTTGGCTTTTGAAGTAAGAATTCTTTTAAATTTATAAGCTTAATTGAATATTTACTAGAGTTCTTTAGTATATTTTCAATAAAAAGAGGTCCCTCATACCACCAATGACCAAATAACTCTGCATCAAATGGAGCTACCAATAAAGGCTTAAAGGAAGAGGATAAAGTCAATTTTTCTAGTTGTTTGGATCTCGCCAGAAGATAGGCATTAGCATGTTCTGCAGCCTTATTTTTGGCTTCATTTTCAAGGTAAAACTCTTTTTTCCCTAAAGAAATGTTTTCATCTGTAACTTTATGAAACTTTAAACCCAAAGGTCTTTTTGTTGAAATACCCTTCTTTTGGAGCTTTGAGATAGGCAATTCCCACCCCAAATCTTTATGAAATTCCCTATAGACTTTGTCGCCCGGGAATCCATCCTTAGCAGACCAAACGGGCAAGGTTGACTCACTATCTCTCCCAAAAAATGCAACTCCTTTTTTTCGAACATATTGGAGCGTACACGCCATACCTAGGCCTTGGTGCAGCGTTTAGAATACCGTGACCATCTAAGATTGCATATCTAATTCCGGAATTATATAGTATTTCATCTAAATTCTCATAATATGCACATTCAGGTAACCAAATACCTAAAGGCTTAGTTCCAAAAATATTTTCATGGTTCCTAATGGCTGTATTGACTTGTCCTTTAACAGTTTCTGGATTCTCCCTTAAAATTGGCAAATATCCATGTGTAGCAGCACAAGTAAGAATATCCAAATTTCCAGAGTTATTTAAAACTTTAAACTTCTCAATTAAATTCCCAGAACATTTTTGCCAATACAATAATTTGTCATTAAGATTATTCATTAAAAATCCAGAGGCATTTTTTTCTTCTTTTGGCAGTTCGTTTAAGAAATCATTTCTTGTTTCAATCCAGGTTGGGAATGTTTCTTGAATTTTTTTATTATTTAGTAGTGATAATAACGTTGGAGACAAACTAATAGTAAGTTTGGTATTTAAAGGGTTTTCATTTTTGGAAGATTCTATTGATTGAAGTAGTGGTATATAACATTCCAAAATTGCCTGAAATAACCAATCCTCTTCTAAGGAGTTTTTTTCATTTTTTCTGACATAAGGTAGATGAGCATGTAAAACTATCGCTAACTGGCCTAAGACATTATCTTTAGAGTATTGCCCATTCATACTTTTTAAATTTATGTCTATATTTTTATAAAAATCAAAATTTTTTATATAAAAATAAGGCTTTAATCCTAAAAGAATACTTTAAAAATTTAAGTAATTGATTTTTTTTTTCAGAATTTTAACCAATATTATTTAAGTTATAAACTTTCAGCAAATTTTTATTGAACTAAATCTAGTCAAATTTTTTTAATTAGCTTAATATAAGTTTAGATTATTCCTTCTGATGTCAAAAGATCCTGGAAGAATTTTGATATTTGATACAACTCTTCGAGATGGAGAGCAATCTCCTGGTGCAAGTTTAAATCTCGAAGAAAAGCTTGCTATCGCCCATCAATTAGCAAGATTAGGAGTAGATGTTATTGAAGCTGGATTCCCTTTCGCAAGTCCAGGAGATTTTAAAGCTGTTAATAAAATTGCTATTGCCGTAGGAAAAGAAAATGGTCCCATAATATGCGGTTTAGCTAGGGCGTCTAAAGGAGATATAAAAGCATGTTACGAAGCGGTAAGTCCAGCTCCTAAGAAAAGAATACATACTTTTATTGCGACAAGTGATATTCATCTTAAACATAAACTTAAAAAATCCAGAAAAGATGTTCTTCAAATAGTTCCAGAGATGGTTAATTATGCAAAATCATTGGTAGATGATATTGAATTTTCTTGTGAGGATGCCTCAAGGAGTGATCCTGATTTTTTATACGAAGTGATTCAACTAGCAATTTCTGCAGGAGCGACAACAATAAATATCCCTGATACTGTTGGATTTACAACTCCTAGTGAATTTGGCAAACTAATTACCGATATAAATAAAAATGTTCCAAATATTGATGAGGCAGTAATCTCGGTTCATGGTCATAATGATTTGGGTTTGGCAGTAGCCAATTTTTTAGAGGCAGTAAAAAATGGAGCAAGACAACTAGAATGTACTATTAATGGAATTGGTGAAAGAGCAGGGAATGCGTCTCTAGAGGAATTAGTAATGGCACTGCATGTTAGGAAAAGTTTTTTTAATAGTTTTTTCAAAAGAAATACAGATTCACCAACTCCTCTAACGGCTATAAGAACAGAAGAGATAACTAAAACCTCCAGACTTGTTTCCAACCTAACTGGAATGACAGTACAACCTAACAAAGCGATTGTTGGAGCTAATGCTTTTGCACATGAGTCAGGCATTCATCAGGATGGAGTTTTAAAAAATAGACTAACTTACGAAATTATCGATGCAAAAACTGTTGGTTTGAGTGACAACAAAATATCTTTAGGGAAACTTAGTGGAAGAAGTGCAGTAAGAGCAAGATTAGAAGAGATGGGTTATGATTTGAGCCGCGAAGATTTAAATGATGCTTTTGCTCGTTTTAAGGATTTAGCTGACAGGAAAAGAGAAATTACTGATAGAGACTTAGAAGCAATTGTTAGTGAACAAGTTCAGCTCCCAGAAGCTAAATTTCAATTAAGTCTTGTACAAGTAAGTTGCGGTAACGCATCTAAACCTACTGCCACCATATCGCTTTTAAACACGGAAGATAATACTGAGGATACTGCTGTATCAATAGGGACTGGACCCGTTGATGCTGTATGCGAGGCTTTAAATAAATTAGCCAAAGTTCCTAATGAATTAATTGAATTTTCTGTTAAGTCGGTAACAGAAGGCATTGATGCTTTGGGAGAAGTAACGATAAGAATAAGAAGGGATAATAAAATATATTCTGGTCATTCTGCTGATACGGATGTTGTAGTTGCTGCAGCTAATGCTTATGTTAATGCTTTAAATAGACTTGTATTTTCTGAGAAAAAAAATTCAATTCACCCACAATTTGATAATTTAGAAAATTCGAACAACACATTTCTATCCAATCATGCAAATTAAATTATTTCTCAGGAATATTAAGTAGCACTAAAAATAGTATCTTAATACTGTAGATTAATCTAAAGTTAAAGCAGTAAATAAATAATGAAAGAAAGGTTACTAGGATATTGGGCACTTTCATGGGTTGGGTTAATCAGTAATATAATTGCACTTCCAATAATCGCATTAATAATAAGTTATGGGCCTCCACTAAAAGTTGCGAATATAACTCTTGCTATAAGTCTTGGTTGGCCTGCTGCGATCGTTGGAATAGTTTCTTCAGCAGCTCTTTTAGCTGAGAGAAAATGGGGAGTAACTTTAACTCTAGTATCTTTATCAATGGTAATTTCTGGGACGGGTCCTTATTCAGTGGTGCGACTAATAACTCTTAAAGACATGTTTGGGATTGGTGGGTTTACTCTTTTAACAACATTATTAAGTACATTAGCTCTTATATATTGGTGTAATCCCAAACACCGAAGAAGTATTAGACTATAGAATTGAAAATTAAGAAAAAGTATTATTCTTGCTAGTTGGATACTGAATTCTTCTATGTCTAATTCTTTTCCACACATTCAAGAATGCTCTTTTTATTAGAAAAATTTCTCCTTTTGATAAATTACTATCATCTAATTGCCCATCTTTTTGACGCGAGTAGATAATATTAGATATTGTCTCTAATGCTTCTTTATCAGATGCATTAATATTCATAGCTCTTAGTGCTGCTTCACATCCATCTGCAAGCATTAAAATAGCCGTTTCTTTTGACTGTGGAATAGGGCCTTTGTATCTAAAATAATATTCATTAATGTCGAGATTTTTTTCTTTAGCTTTTTGATAAAAATATCCCATTTTTAGTGTACCTTGATGTTCAGGGATAAAATTAGCTATCAGTTTAGGTAGTCTATTTTTTCTCGCAAATTTTAATCCTTCATCAACGTGTGCCTGTAATACTTCTGCACTTTTAATCGGATCATCTAATTCGTCATGCGGATTTTTTGAACCATCCTGATTTTCGATAAACCAATTAGGTGCATGTAATTTACCAACATCATGATATAACGCTCCAGTTTTAATTAGATCAATATCACCACCAATCATTCTTGTTGCTTCCTCTGCTAAACCACATATAAGTAAGGTATGTTCAAAAGTACCAGGAGCTTCAAGAGACAATCTTCTAATTAGAGGTTTCTCCTTGTCAGCCAATTCGAGTAATCTTGCTTTAGTTAATAATCCGAATATCGATTCAAAAATAGGAATAAATAAAATAGTAAAAAGCATTACTATTGCCAATAACAATGAATCAGAAAATATATCCCCATTAGCCAAAACAAAATCTTGCTTATTATTAATAAGAGATATTTTATCTTTACCTATTAACATCCATTGACTCAAGAAAGATCCTATGGGGACAAAAATTGAAAGTTGAAGTAACTGAGCTCTACTTCTTATTCTTCCTCCAAGAATAGATACTACTGATGAGCAAATTAATAAAATAAAAAATAAATTATTATTGATAGCAATTTCAGGGTCAGGCCAAAAAAGACTAGCTATTGATACCCAAGCCAAAGCCGTGATGCTTCCCATCGCTTGAGATATTATTAACGCTGGTGGAATTATGATAGATAATGGACTAATAGTTGAAGCTAAGGCTAATTTCGTAGCTTGCACTGCCAAAAGAAGAGTAATAATTAAGAAGATCTGTCTTGAAGAAATTGTAGGATTCTCTTTTTTTGAAACTAATATCAAAATTCCGGAACTAATAAGTATTTCAGTAAAGGTAAAAAGCCAAGAAAAAATATCTGCGATATTTAATGGCGAAATAAGAAGTAATTTATAAGAAGAAATTATTGAAATTAAAATGCATACTAAAAAAATTACGAGATTATCTATTCTTGAAATTTTAATTGGTTGTTTTACTGGAAATTGACTCCTCCTCCACAGGTAAAACAATTTCTTTAAGATAGTTGTGATGTTTTGCACAGAATATAAATAAATCTATTTGAATAATTTAAAATTATAGGCATGCTAGGTGTAAAAAGGAGATGTTTTTCTAAATGTCATTAAAATTAGACGGTAAAAAATTATCTCTTGAAATTGAAGAAAGATTAAATGACTTTATCTCTACTAATAAAAAAATCGCAAAAAGAGCTCCTGGTTTAGCTGTAATAAGAATAGGCGAAGACCCTGCGAGTGGTGTTTACGTTAATAACAAGGAAAAAGCATGTTCAAGGATTGGGGTAAAGAGCTTTATCTTTCATCTAAAAGATAGTGTAGAGCAAAAGGAAGTTGAACAATTAATAAGCAAACTTAATTCTGATAAGGATATTGATGGAATGTTGCTACAACTACCCATCCCAAAGAAGTTTGATGAACAAAAACTGATCAGCCATATTAATCCAAGCAAAGATGTAGATGGATTAAATGAGATAAACATCGGCAAATTAGTGAAAAATGAGCCTGCGATGAGATCATGTACACCAGCAGGAATTATAAATTTATTAAGATCCCAAAACATCACAATTGAAGGTAAGAAAATTGTTGTTATTGGAAGAAGTCTGCTTGTTGGGAAACCCCTATCGCTTATGTTGTTGAATCTAAATGGCACAATAACAATGACTCATTCAAAAACATTAAATTTGAACAAAATCTGTAGAGAAGCTGATATTCTAATTGCAGCTGCAGGAAAACCTAATCTTGTAGATTCTAGTTTTGTGAAAGAAGGAGCAGTAATTATTGATGTTGGCATACATAGATTAAAAAGTTCCTATAAAAATCAAACCAGATTATGTGGCGATGTATTATTAGAAGATGTCATTTCTAAAGTATTTGCTTACACACCTGTGCCAGGAGGCGTCGGACCAATGACAGTAACAATGTTACTTGTAAATACTATTTATAGCTGGCAAAAACAATTTGGTTTATCATCAACTCTTAATGACCTTTTGCCATAAACTCCAAGATGAAAATTTTTTTAATAAAGGTATAAAATGACTGAAGTTGTTAATAGTATTTCTGAATTTGATAAATATCTTAAAAACACAAAAAAAGTTGTAGAAGAAGCACTTGATTTTTCCTTGGGCCCTGAGAATCCAGAAATATTAAGAGAATCAATGAGATATTCTCTTTTAGCAGGAGGGAAAAGAATACGTCCAATTTTATGTTTAGCATCTTGCTCACTGGCTGGAGGCGAACCTTCTCTTGCAGTTCCTACTGCAGTAGCAATAGAAATGATACATACAATGTCTTTAATTCATGATGATCTGCCCGCTATGGATAATGATGACTTGAGGAGAGGTAGGCCGACGAATCATAAAGTATATGGAGATGCAATAGCTATTCTTGCAGGCGATGCTTTATTAACCAGGGCCTTTGAAATGGTCTCTTTAAGAAGCCCTGGAGTCGATCCAAATAGATTATTAAATGTAGTTGGCGAATTATCCCTAGTTGCTGGTGCACCAGGGCTAGTAGGGGGACAAGTTGTTGATTTGGAATGCGAAGGTAAAGAAGTAGACCTTAAAACTCTCGAATATATTCATCTACATAAGACCGGGGCTTTATTAAAGGCTTGCGTAAGAACGGGCGCGATGATCGCAGGCGCTAACGAAAAACTATTACAAGCTCTAACAACATATGCAGAAGGAATTGGTTTAGCCTTCCAAATAATAGATGATATTCTTGATTTAACTTCCAGCAGTGAAAAGCTTGGTAAAACTGCGGGCAAAGATCTTTTAGCTGACAAAACTACTTACCCTAAATTACTTGGTATGGAGGAGTCAAAGAAAAGAGCTTTTGATTTAGTTGAAAAAGCAAAAAAATCAATTGAACCTTGGGGCTCAGATGCAAAGTATTTAATATCGTTAGCCGACTTTATTACAAATAGAGACCGATAATTAGTTTTAATTCATGTCTCAGTTTTTACCCTTTTTTAATAATTCAGTTCTTTTCTGGAGCTTATTATCCTGTTTACTAGCTCAATTTTTCAAAATCGTATTCAATTTTTTTTCAACTGGAGAGATAAGATTTGGAATTATGTTCGAGACGGGTGGTATGCCTTCAAGTCATTCAGCCTTAATAACTGGTGCTACATCTGGTATAGGTTATGAATTGGGATTTGATAGCTCAATATTCGCATTATCAGTTGGTATAGCACTAATAGTCATGTATGACGCTAGTGGTGTTCGAAAATCAGCTGGGATTCAAGCTGCAGAAATCAATAAACTATCAAAAAAACTAGACCCTCAATCTGAATTATTTTTAAAAGAAACTCTCGGCCATACAAAACTCGAGGTCATGGTGGGGAGTTTTTTAGGACCATTAATCACTTTGCCTGGAATGTTTTTTTTAGGTTCTCCTCTAAAAATATTTAATTTGATAATAAATTAAGAATCCTTTGAAAAACTAATTTGGGTGGCATCTATAAAGTTTTTTGCGACTTCTGGAGAACTCGGTAAATGTAAGTGAATCCAACTTGCATGTAAAGTTTCATCAAAAAAGCCTTCATTTTTGTATTCAGTTTCCCAAGATTTAATTTTCCATGGGGAAGAAAGTTTCTTATGCTCAGCTTTTCTTAAATCAATTTCAGACAAATTATTTTCAATTTCCCAATAATGAAATTCATGTCCTCTAATTAATTGATTTTGCTTAATGATGGGAGTATCTTTTAAACCCTCAATGTATCTATAACCTACTGAAAGTTTACTTTTTTTTGATATAAATGGAAGGATGCCACTCATTTTATGATTATTACCATTTTCATCTTTTATAAAATCTCCTAAAATCATCATCCCTCCACACTCTGCATATATAAATCCATTTTTGCGAAATTTCCTCAACGAATTTAAGCTTTTTACAGAGTTACTTATATGATCAGCATATTTTTCAGGGAACCCCCCAGGAATAATTAAAGAAGAAGCCTCATTAGGTATTTCTTCATCATCATAAATACTCCATGAAATCAATGGTATGCCTATTTCATTCAAAAACTCCTTAGTTTCAGGGTATTGAAAATGAAAGATTTTATCTTCTGCAATTGCGATAGGTTTATTTTTGTCTATTTTAAAATCATCAAAACTGACAGAATTAAATATGTTCTTTTGAGGAGATTTCAGAAATTTAACAAGAGAAAATAGATCAAGATTTCTTTCAGCAAAATTTGCAAAATATTCAACATCAATTTCTTTACCATTATCCATTGGAGATATCAAACCCAAATTAGCTTTGCTTAAAGTTATTTTTGAATCAGATGGTAAAAAACCAAGAATTTCGATGTCTTCATTTTTAAAAACTTCTTTGATTAAATTCTTATGTCTATCTGAATTAACGTTGTTAAAAATAATTCCTACAATTGACAACTCACTATCGAAATCTCTAAACCCTCGAACAGTTGCTAAAAGAGAAGCTACTTGACCTCTAGCATTAACAATAAAAATTACAGGAACATTGAGAAGTTTAGAGATATTTGCTGTACTGGAGTAGGTTGTTGCCCCTAATCCATCAAACAGACCCATTGCTCCTTCAATTAATGAGAATTCATATTTCAAAGAATGTTTAAAAAAACTTTCTTGAACCCATTTCTCACCACTTAAAAAAATATCTAAATTCCTACAAATAGGTTGACCAATTGAACTGAGTTGTTGTTGATCAAGATAATCTGGGCCAACCTTGAAAGTTTGTATCTTTATACCTTTTGAGTACGCCCAACAAGATATCAAAAGCGATAATGTAGTTTTCCCACTATCAGTTAAAGGAGAAGATATTACACAAGGCATTTACTAGTTATTAAAGCCATTAAATATTTGAAGAGCTATTTTAATAGAATTTTCAAAAAGAGGACTTGTATTACCTCTACTACTTCCCAATAATTTACTAACATCATACTCTGATGTAGAAAAAGAATTTGGAACAACTTGTTCTATTAAATCCATATTAGCCATTCCCCCTGCTTCAAGCCTCATACATTCCACTGATTCACAGCCAAGTATTACACAAGTGTTATTTTTTTGAACCTCACTAATTTTTGAAATCAACCTTAAGCCAATAACTTGTCCTAAATGAATACTTGGATTTCCCAAAGATAAGGGATTAATTGAGGCAGAAATTATTTCGCCATTATTTCTTTCAAACTTTATTTTTGATGATTCTGTATCCTTTTCAACTCTTAGAAAAGACCAACCAAGTTTATCGCTAATCCATGAAATCAAAAACAAAGCTTGAATAATATGATCTCCTGCAATATCAATATCAATATCAGTAATATGATCTAAAATTGGTCTCCTCAAAGGCGGATCAAAAATCATTGCCAATGATTCCCTCCAATTTTTCAACCTAACCCAATTCAAATCATTAATAGCTTTATTTGAATTATTTAAATGATCTAAAACTTTTAAACATCTATTAGGCGATCCAAGAGCAGTATCAATTATTAATCTTAGACCATAATTAGTAAAATATTCGAAGATTTCAGGCGATTCATCCAAGCTTCCATTCCACCACAACCATGCAGGTAATTCATTAATGGATAATTCATCAATTATTTTTAATCCTTTATTAGAGATTGATGCTGAGTCCCCCCTTATAACAACTAAATCCCCACATATAGGTTGCATAGCTTGAGTATCACTTAATGGACAGTAAGCGGATACAAAAGTTTTGATGTCTGAATTTTTGTTTAAAGTTGGCGCTAGAGTTATTAATCTTCTTGGATTCAATGTACTTATTGATGATTCAAAAAATTGTCCTCTAAAGTCTTCAAAGTCGTTATTAGATAAATTTTCCTTCAACAAATTCAATAATTCTTCACTATTAAGGGAAGTAGTGATAGGAAGACCTTGATCTAATATAAATTTTTTAGCAACTTCAATTGTCTCTGGACTTAAATTTCCAGTAATTGGTCCATTTACTAATCCTTTTTGAACTAAACATTGTTCTAGCCAAGCAGGCTGCCAGACCATTAATGTAAAAGTATTTGCTCCAGTATTATCTTTATCTTCTGAAATCCATAATTTATTAAGGTAATTAGAAATTTCCTGATAAGGCAGTTCTAATGGAGTTTGTAGTGTTAGTTGAGGTTTCATTCTTAAGGTCTACGCCAGAAAATATTATCTTTTGAAAGTAATTGATCAGACTCAGGAGGTCCCCATGTTATGGATTCATAATTACATATAGGTAACTTCCATGGAGAATTATCCATCAATTCTATTAATGGCGTATAAAGTTTCCAGGCTGCCTCTACTTCATCACTTCGAGTAAATAAGGTTGGGTCAGAAAGCATTGCATCAGCTAATAATCTTACATAGCCTTCATCTGAGGGTTCTCCAAATGATTCATCATAAGAAAATTCCATCTCAACAGGTCTTGATTTCATTCCAGAACCAGGAGATTTTACCTCAAATTTGAAAGTAGCACCTTCATTTGGTTGAATTCTAAGGATAAGTTGATTTGGGGCAGGATTTATTATTGTTGATTCAAATAAGTGAACAGGAACATCTTTAAAAGATAAGACTATTTCTCCAAGTCTTTTGGGTAGTCTTTTCCCTGTTCTCAAATAAAAAGGAACCCCTTGCCAACGCCAGTTATCAACGAAGACTTTTGTAGCAATATAAGTTTCTGTTGTGCTATTACAATTAACACCATCTTCCTGCCTATATCCTTTGAGTCGATTTGAAATATTTCCTCCCTCTCCATATTGACCTCTTATGCAACAATTCCACGGTTCATTTTCATCAGCAAGTTTTGAAGCTTGAAGAACCTTAGCTTTTTCATTTCTTATTGCTTCTGGTTCAAACTTTCCAGGAGGTTCCATTGCAGTGACAGCAAGCATTTGAGTCATATGATTTTGAAGCATATCTCTTAAGGCACCAGAACTTTCGTAATAACCTGCTCTATCTTCAACACCCACTGTTTCAGATGAAGTAATTTGAACGCTTGATATATAATTTCTGTTCCAGATTGGTTCAAAAATAGTATTAGCAAACCTCAAAACAAGAATATTTTGAACTGTCTCTTTACCTAAATAATGATCAATCCTATAAATCTGACTTTCTTCAGCACAACTTTGAACGATTTTATTTAACTTTTTTGCACTAGAAAAATCTCTTCCAAAAGGTTTTTCAATAACTAAACGACTTTTCTTAGGATCATCTAAAAGACCAGCTGCTTTAAGAGCTTTACATCCACTTGCATAGAAATTCGGAGATACTGATAAATAAAATGTTCTATTCCCATGTGTAGCTTGTGTTTTATCAATTTCATTTAATCTTTTAGAAAGCCTTACGACATGATCACTTTGTTGTAAGTCAACTGGTTCGTAGAAAAGATAATTAGAAAATTGTTCCCACTCCCTTTCTTTACCAGATATTTGATTGGATAGCTTTCCTTTCATCTTTTCTCTAAATTCATTATCAGTCCACGGTCTTCTAGCACAACCAACTATTCCAAATTCACTAGGAATTCTTCTTTGCAAATAGAGTTCAAATAAGGCGGGTATTAATTTTCTATGAGTAAGGTCTCCGCTAGCACCAAAGATTACTAAGCATTGTGGAGGTATAACTCTTTCCTGCCGTAAACCTAATCTAAGAGGATTACTTAAAGTTGAAGGCATATTTTTATTATTCTTATATATTAAAATCCTCTTTTTTTCGAAAATTAGCTACATTTTGTGTCTAAACCAAAAAGTATCTCAAAATTATATCGTAAATTTAAAACTCAAAAATTTAGTAAGTTTCTACGTGCCATCTTCCTGCTTTTTTTAGTTGAGGTCGTAGCTCTGACCAGTTCAAACCTTTTTCTTCTGCAGCCTTAGTCATAGCTTCATCTATTCCAGGCTCCATTCCCTTCAACCCACAGAGATAAATATGTGTCTTCTCATTTTCAATCATATTGAAAAGCTCATTGGCAGATTCTAAAACTCTGTCTTGAATATACATTCTTCCACCTTTTGTATTTTGCTGCTCGCGACTAATAGCTTTTGTATATTTAAAATTATCTGGATTCTCAGCAATGTATCTTTGAAGATCTTCTTCGTATAACAAATTAGCTGATTTTGGAGCACCCATAAATAACCAAGCTTTACCCTTGAAATTCCATTTATTTTTTTCTTTTTCAGTTGGTTCGAACATTCTTCTTAAATAAGCCCTCATTGGTGCTATTCCAGTTCCAGTGGCTAACATAACAATGTTTGCGTCCTCTTCATCAGGGAGAAGCATTTCTTTACCAACAGGACCTGTTATCTTTACTTTATCTCCAGGCTTAATATCACATAAGTAAGTAGAGCAGACACCATTAATGGTCTCACCGTCTTTTTCATACTGAAGCTGCCTTACACAAAGAGAAACCGTATTCCCATTAAAGTCATCACCGTGTCTAGTGCTGGCTATTGAGTATAGTCTTAATTTATGAGGTTTTCCATTAGCATCTTCACCAGCAGGCATGATACCAATACTTTGACCTTCTACATAATTTAAAAATGGATCACTATCCTTAAGATCGAAAGTTATGTGATTAACTCTACCAATTGCTCCTTCTTTGAGAAGACTATAGTTTTCAATAACTGTTCCCTCATATGGTGTTTTAGGACGGTAAATATTGACTGGAACGTCTGCATGTTTTTTCTTAACTATTTTTGGAGCTTCTGTTTTTGGAGCTTCTGTTTTTGGAGCTTCTATTTTTGAAACAGCGACTTTTTTAGGTTCCACAGCTTTTGCCTCAGGTTTTTTTGTTTTTGCTTCTTCAACAAATTTTAAAGCTCTTTTATTAAAAGTTGTGAGTATAAAATAAAAAACAGCTATTACTACTGGTATATGAGCCAATCCGCCTGCGATTACTTTTGCTTGTGAATACATTTTTTAGATTTCTTTTATAAAAGATTATCAATTTGTAGTTTAATTTGTAGTGATTTTACAAAAATGGTTACGTTTTGAGATCGGGATAAATAAAAGAAATTATTTTAATTTTTCAGTATTTGTTGTTTTTATCAGTATAGTTACACAGAAATAATTTTTTATCTAAGTAAAAAATTCATTTATGAATAATCCTCAAGAATCAGAAGATCATTCTAAGAACAATGATTACAGGACAATTGAGCAGACGATGGAGAAGTTTTCCGGTGGGACAAGACGACTGGCAGCTCAACTTACAACTTCTGCAAGTTTTGATTCTTTGTGGAATGTTTTAACAGATTATGATCGGCTTAATCTTTACATACCAAATCTTTTATTCAGCAAAAAAATATTTCAGAAGGGAAATAATGTCCACCTTAAACAAGTTGGGGCTCAGGATTTCCTTGGCATGAAGTTTTCAGCTGAAGTAACTATTGATTTATTTGAAGATAAGGAGCTTGGCCTTTTAAATTTTAATTTAATAA
The DNA here is from genome assembly GCA_902573045.1 of uncultured Prochlorococcus sp. The sequence continues at coordinate 2,018 of CACGIB010000015.1, read as the reverse complement.
AAGGAGATTTCAGAAAATTTGAAGGAAGTTGGAAAATACAAAACATTAAAAATACTTCAAAAAATTCATTAATTTATGATCTTACTGTTCAAGGTTGTCAGTGGATGCCAATAGGGATGATAGAGAAAAGACTTAAAAAAGATCTTTCTGAAAATTTGATTGCAGTAGATAGGCAAGCAAAATCCTCAATAAAATAGTTTGAAATTTTAAAATTATAGCCCCAAGGGGATTCGAACCCCTGTCGCCTCCGTGAAAGGGAGGTGTCCTAGGCCTCTAGACGATGGGGCCAGGAATTAGCATAACAGCTTATTAAAAACTAAGAGTAAGGCTAGCCTTTCGTCAAGTATTGTTGCTCTTTGTTTTGGCCTTGCCACACAGGAACGGTAAAATGGAAGCAGGAGCCTACACCAATTTCAGATACAACCCATATTCTTCCCCCATGTACTTGTACTATTCTCCTGCATACAGATAACCCTATCCCAAATCCTGAAGTTCCTTCAGAAGTCTGTGGAAGCCTAACTCTATCAAGAAAAATTCTTTTTTGTTCACTCAAAGGAATACCTGCACCTTTGTCACAAATTGTTATTTCTACCCATTGATTTGTCTTGTGAATCATAGTGATTTTTATAGATCCAGAGTCTTTAGAAAATTTAATAGCATTTTCAATTAAATTTAAAAATACTTGCCTCATTCTTCTTTGATCTGCAAATACACCTGGCAAATCAGATGGAATATCAGTATCAATTTCAATATTCCTCAATCTCCAGAATTTTTCTAATTCGAGTATTACTTCAGCACTAATATTACCTAAGTCAATTTTCTGAGGATTAAATAAAGCTTCCCATTTTGTTGTTCCAACCTCTAAAAGATCCTGAGATAATAGTTCAATCTCTTCTAGACGTCTTTTTATTACCTCTTGCAATTTTGCAATATCTATTTGTCCTAGTTTTTGGCTTTGAATAGCCAAAGTGGCAGCAGTTAAAGGTGTTCTTAATTCATGCGCAACCATTCTTAGCAATCTTTCTTGAGATTCTATTCTTTTTGTTAATGTCTCATTTTCTTGTCTTAAAACAAGAAGTTCGTCTTCCAAAAGAAATTCTTTTTGTGTTCTTATTGAGTCGATTTTTGATGGTTGCAGATTAATACCAAGATTTTTTGTTAAGCCTTCCTGTGTCCACCGCGGTAACCATTTTTGCAACTGAGTAAAAATATTACTTCCAGCGAATATTTGCTTTGGAGCTGGTGAAAGCTTTATAAGAGCAGGTATAGCGACTAATCTATGTAATTCAAGTAATTCCGGCTGTTCTGTTGGTTCTGAAATCTGGAGAGATATCTCAAATTCACAATCATCTGATTCTAAATAAGCTATTAGGGACTTAATATCATTACTAGAAAGTTGATTTCTAGCAGCTACGAGTATTAATTTTAGCTCTTTTTTATCATTCAAATGATTTCCTCTGAAGTGTTGATAAGCTGTTAATCCTTATAAACACATTAAAATGTTTATTTTTATTTTACAGTTAAGCTATGAAATAAATAAGTCTTAATTTATATATGGTTGCTATTAATCAAAAAGAAAATTTAAATTTTGGTGAAAATCCTCCAGAAATTAATTTAAATAGTAATTTAAAAAGGTGGTTTTCCAGAAATATTGGAATGTGGAAGTCTCATAGAACTTATTTTCTAGAAGAAGCACAAAAAACTTATAATTTATGTATGAATATAAACATAGAAGCTCTTGAGAATAAATCTGAATGGGAGTCTAATTACAAATTCACTTGGTATCCAGAAAAAGCCTATAAATCTTTTTCTCCACCAATCGAAATTAGTCCTTTTGTGTTTTGACCAAAAGTAAGTTGGGGTCCCCCATAATTGTCCCGTTGATGAAAAATAATCAGGTGGAACACCACTTTGAAAGATTAAATCTCCATTTTTAAAAATTGAAAATAATGATTTATTACTCCATACGTCGGCGCTGTCCCTAGAGACGTAAAAAGGCAAATCTCCTATTAACTTAA
>CACGIB010000014.1 GCA_902573045.1 uncultured Prochlorococcus sp. | reverse complement strand
GTTAAACTCCAAGAAGATATCGAAACAATTATCGAATTAACGCCTGATGAAGCCTTAAACGGAGCTTCAATTCTAATAGAGCTTGAAGATGAGACAATGGTCGAAGTTGATACACCTCCTTTCGCTGGAGATGGATGGAGATTAAGACTTGAAAATATTGCAAGAGGTGGTAAAGATCATTATCTACAGTTAAGAGTTCAAACTGAAAGTGGTCTAAGAATTGATGGTTTAAGAGTTATTTATAAATTAGAGTTATTTCCTCATGATGCTCTTCTTGGTTGTGCAGTAGAGGTTCCTACCCTTGATGGAAACGTCACACTTCAAGTACCTCCAAAATCATCTACGGGAAGAATGTTACGTTTGAAAGGTAGGGGTTTAACTTTTGAAGATAATGTAGGTGATCAATATGTTGAAATCTTGGTAGTGATACCTGCTGATATAAATGATGAAGAAATTGCTTTATATACAAGATTACAAGAATTATCACTTTCTGATTCTTAATCAAATACTATATATGTAGAAAAAATCTTTGCTTATGAACATATTTGTTCTTTTATATAATTCAGGAACAGATAAAGAGGGAATTCATTCAATCGAACTTAAAGGAAGGACCATTGTTCTTATGTTTGAAAATAAGGACGATGCAACAAGATATTGTGGTCTACTAGAAGCTCAGGATTTTCCCTTGCCAACAGTTGAAATGGTAAACATTGAGGAAATAAAAGATTTTTGCATAAAATTAGATTATGAATGCAAATTGGTAGAAAAAAATTTTATACCTAAAACCGCAGAAGATAGGTTATTAATTTCACCCCCCCTAAAAAACCTAGAGGTTGAAAATTGGGAGGATGTCAAAAATAATAATAAAGATAACATTGATATAAATACCATTAAGGAAAACCTTGAAAAGTTGCTTTAGCTATTAGGATATCTATTAATAAACAAAAATATAAAAAATGACAAAAGCATTATTTGAAACCGAAGTTGGTAATATTAGCATTGAGTTTTTCTATGATGACGCTCCAAATACTGTAAAAAACTTCACAACGCTGATAAGTGATGGTTTTTATGATGGCTTAGCTTTTCATAGAGTTATTCCTGGTTTTATGGCTCAGGGTGGATGTCCAAATACGCGTGATGGAGCTTCTGGTATGCCTGGAACTGGAGGACCTGGATATAATATTAAATGTGAAATTAATTCCAATAAACATTTAAAAGGTTCACTTTCTATGGCTCATGCAGGAAAGGATACTGGTGGTAGCCAGTTTTTCATAGTTTATGAACCACAGCCTCATCTCGATGGAGTTCATACTGTTTTTGGTAAGACAGATGATATGGATGTAGTGCTAAAGCTTACTAATGGTTCAAAAATTATTAAGGCAACCTTAAAGTAATAATCTAGCCTTCAAAAACGATACTAAAGGTCTCTTTATCTAGATTAAATTTTCTTGTAGATGAATATAAGATTTCATTATTAATAGTGAATTTAGTATTGATTAGTTTTATGCTACTTTTTGGGTGCAATGCTTGTTCAATGTTTCTAGAAACAATAATTCCAATCTTTGTACTATTTTCATATTTGGATAAATATTGAATAAATAATTCTATATTCTTTATTTCCTCATCAGTAATGTTGGAATTTGTTCTATTTTGATCATGTAAAATTCGCCATACTAATTTTGGCCTGTTCCAAAAAGCCAATAATCTTGGACTACTTTCCAGTTTAATATTAATATTTTTATCACTACAGAATTTAATAACTTTATTTTTTATTGGCACTAGATCAATAGATTTATATTTTCCGTCAAGAAAAATTGATATAAATGGATCAATATTCCGGTAATTAGAATTATCTTCATCTATCATATGACCTAGCTTTGTTTTTTTTACACTCAAATATTCTGCATTATTATCGTTTGGACAAATCACTAATGGAACTCTCTCAATAACTTCTATTCCATAACCACCTAATCCAGCAATTTTTCTAGGATTGTTGGTTAGTAATTTTAATTTTTTTATTCCTAGATCAGTTAATATTTGTGCACCAACTCCATAATTTCTGAGATCAGCAGGAAAACCTAATTTTTCATTAGCTTCTACAGTGTCTAATCCACCATCTTGTAAACTGTAAGCTTTTAATTTGTTTATTAGACCAATACCCCTGCCTTCTTGTCTCAAGTAAACAACAACACCTTCTTCCTCCTTTTCTATCCTTGATAAAGCAGCCTCTAATTGGGGTCTACAATCACAACGTAATGATCCAAAAGCATCTCCAGTTAAGCACTCTGAATGCATTCTTACTAGTACAGGTTCGTTTAATTTTGATGATTTTTGTTTAACTAATGCAACGTGCTCTGAACCATCAAGTTCATTAATATATCCATAAGCTTTGAAATTCCCAAAAATACTTGGAAGAACTGCATTCGATTTTCTATAAACAAATCTTTCAGTTTGAAACCGATAACTTATTAAATCAGCAATAGATATTAATTTCATTCCCCACTGTTTTGCGTACTCTTTAAGTTGTGGAAGTCTTGACATTGAACCGTCAGGATTCTGTATTTCGCAAATCACTCCAGCAGGATAAAGACCTGACATTGCAGCAATATCTACTGCTGCTTCGGTATGACCTGCCCTTTTTAATACGCCACCTTTCTTAGCTCTTAATGGAAAAATATGTCCTGGCCTTCTTAAATCATCAGGTTTCGTATTTGGGTTTATAGCAACTTGAATAGTCTTCGCCCTATCTTCAGCGGAAATTCCAGTAGTAACATTATTTTCAGGTCCAGCATCAATTGATATCGTAAAAGCTGTTTGATTCTCATCTGTATTTCTATCTACCATTAATGGTAAATCTAAAGAGTCAAGTTTTTCACCTTGCATAGCTAGGCATATAAGCCCTCGTCCCTCAGTAGCCATAAAATTAATTTGCTGTGGAGTTGCAAACTGAGCAGCACATATTAAATCTCCTTCATTTTCTCTTCTTTCATCATCTACAACAATTATGCATTCACCATTTCTTATAGCGGCCAACGCATCGCTAATAGGATCAAATTCAATTTTAAAAGATTCATTTATGTCCAAAATTGTTCCATTATTTGATTCGGGACTTGTTTCTTTCATTATTCCTATCAATATAGAAAAATAGTGTTTTACTTACCTTAAATTCAACACTTTATAATCCTATCTCAAAGTCTGCCAATTCAAAGAAATGAATGTTGCAATAGTTGGTGCTACAGGTTACGGCGGTATTCAAGCGGTAAATCTTTTAAAGAAGAATAAAAAATACAAAATTTCATTTTTAGGAGGTAATAAAACATCTGGATCAAAGTGGAATGATAATTTCCCTTTTATTTATCTAGATAATGATCCTTATATAGAAGAAATTTCAGTAGATAATATTTCAAACAATGCTGATGTTGCTTTGCTTTGCTTACCAAATGGCCTATCTTCAACATTGACAAGGAAATTATTAGATAGAGGAGTTAAAGTTATTGATTTATCTGCTGATTACAGATATAAGTCCTTAGATGAATGGAAAAAAGTATATTCAAAAGAAGCTGCTATTTATAAAAGGAATGATGATGATTTATGTAAAGAGGCTGTATACGGTCTTCCTGAAATAAATAAAGAATCTATTTCAAAAGGAAGATTAATTGCATGTCCAGGATGTTATCCAACATCTGCTCTTATTCCACTAGCTCCTTATCTTTCGCAAGGAATTATTGAAAATGAAGGGATAGTAATTGATTCTAAAAGCGGAACCTCTGGAGGTGGTCGAGAACCAAACCAAAAGCTACTCTTGTCAGAATGTGGAGAAGGTCTATCAGCATATGGATTGATAAACCATAGACATACTTCAGAGATCGAGCAGGTAGCATCTTTAATTTCTGGAAATAAAATCGAACTGCTTTTTACTCCTCATTTAGTTCCAATTTCAAGAGGTATGCATTCGACTATATATGGGAGATTAAGAGATCCAGGATTAACTTCTGATGATTGCAGAATTCTTTTGGATAATTATTATAGAAATTTCAAAAATATTATAGTCTTACCTGTAGATACCTTCCCTTCAACAAAATGGGTGAAAAATACAAACCAAATTTTCCTTTCTGTTAAAGTCGATATTCGAAATGGAAGAATAATTATATTATCTGTAATTGATAATTTGTTAAAAGGTCAGACTGGGCAAGCAATTCAAAATTTAAATATTATGAGCGGATTTTCAATGGATGAAGGACTTGATTTAACTAATAATTTTCCATAAAATTACTTCTTATCAAAAAACCAGCAAGTGAGATTGAGTGAGGTAAGATTTTATGCTCAAGCATTTGTATTCTTTTGGAAAGTGATTCAATATCATCATCATTTCTAATAGACAATGCAGCTTGCATTATCAATGATCCACTATCTACCTCCTCTTCAACAAAATGTACGGAACAACCAGTTATTTTTGAACCATTTAATATAGAGTCCTTTATCGCAGAACCACCTTTATATGCTGGAAGTAATGAAGGGTGAATATTTATTATCTTATTCTTAAATTTATTAATAAAAAATGGAGTAACAATTTTCATCCAGCCTGCCATAACCACAAGTTCAACATCATAATGAATTAAAGTATTTACAATTTCTAATTCAAATTCCTCCTTTTGCAGAAAGTCTTTGCTTTTTATAATTTTGTGAGGTATTTTTTTACTTTCAGCTCTCTTTATACAACCTGCATCATCTTTGTTAGTTATAAGAACTTTTATATCTATATCTAGTTCTCCTTTTTCTGAGAGATTAATTAATTCCTGAAAGTTTGTTCCATTCCCAGAAGCAAGTACTCCTATTTTTAATTTAGGGGAAAATTTTCTAAATTCAGATATCTTAGGCGAAATTATGTAATTAAATGATCTATCCAAAATTTTTTTATTTTATCCAATGATAAATTCATATGAAATAAAAAAAACCCTCAATTTTAATTGTTTATATTCAAAAACATATTTATTTGAAGATAATAATTTAAACAAATTTAAATGATTCAAATCTATGTACTATTCGTATATATATAATTGAATAATAAATAAAAGAAACAAATATATAAAATGAATGGAGATTTAAACTCTTGGGATAAATTTTGTAGTTATCTTTGGTTTGATAAAAAATTAAATATTTGGCTAGACATAAGTAAAATTAATTTCGCAAGTAAAGAGATAAAAAATTTAGAAGATAAATTTATAGATGTTTTTTCATCAATAAAAGAATTAGAAAATGGTGCAATTTCAAATATTGATGAAAATAGACAAGTTGGACATTATTGGCTTAGAAATCCATCAATTTCACCCTCTTCAAAAATAGGAGAGGAAATTAGAGCAGATATTAATGCAATCTCTGAATTTGGAAAACAAATTTTAAATGGAGATATTAAGAATAAGAATAATCAGCTTTATACTAATGTTCTATGGATAGGAATTGGTGGAAGTGGTCTAGGACCATTACTTATTACAGAGTCACTGCAGAAGTGTTCTAGAGGCTTAAATTTTTCTTATATCGATAATGTTGATCCTTTTTTAATTAGCGAAAAGTTAGAAGAGTTATCTGAAAAATTATCAACAACATTATTTGTAGTTGTAAGCAAATCAGGAGGTACGCCTGAACCTAGAATTGCTATGGAAATTATCAAAAGTCACTGCGAAAACAATTCTCTTGAATGGAATTCTAATGCTATAGCTATAACTATGAAAGGAAGTAAGTTATTTAAAAAAGCCACCTCTGAAAATTGGTTAAAAATATTTAATTTGCAAGATTGGGTTGGTGGAAGAACTAGTATTACAAGCTCTGTGGGATTACTTCCATTAGCTCTTATTAATGAAAATATCTTTGAATTTATTAGAGGTGCATCATTAATGGATGAAGCCACACGTATAAGTGATTTTAAAAATAATCCAGCAGCACTATTATCATCCGCATGGTATTTAACTGGGGATGGTATTGGAAAGAGAGATATGGTCGTATTACCTTATAGAGATAGGTTACAGGTTTTTAGTAAATATCTCCAGCAATTAGTAATGGAATCATTAGGAAAGAAATATAATAGGAATGGTGAATTAGTTAATCAAGGTATTTCCGTTTTTGGTAATAAAGGATCTACAGATCAACATGCTTATGTTCAGCAACTGAGAGATGGTATTGATAATTTCTTTTGTATTTTTATTGAATTATTAGATTCTCCTTCTACTAATAATTTTGATGAAAAAGAGAATCCTAAAGAATATCTTTCTGGTTTTTTACAAGGAACTAGATCAGCACTCTCTAGTGAAAACAGACAAAGTATCACTATTACGTTAGAAAAGTTAAATTGTTTTTCACTAGGCGCCTTAATCGCTTTATTTGAGAGAGCTGTATCCTTCTACGCTGAATTGGTAAATATAAATGCATATGATCAACCTGGAGTTGAAGCTGGTAAGAAAGCAGCTGCAAATATTATTGAGTATCAACAAAAAGTAAGTAATTTATTAGATGAAGGTGGAGAATATTCTATAAATGACATAACATCATTATTTGATAATTCATTTAGTGAACCTATATTTTTTATACTCCGTGAAATGTGTTTCGGTAATGATAATTATTTAGTTAAGGGAGATTGGTCAAATCCAAATTCATTATTTATTCAAAAAATAAATTCTTAAACAACAATATTCATAATTTTTCCTTTCACAATAATTATTTTTCTTATTTCCTTATCTTGAGTCCATTTTAATATGTTAGGTCTTTTAAGAGTCAATTCTTTAATTTGATCTTCACTCATATCATTATTAATATTTACTTTGTCTCTAACTTTTCCATTCACTTGTATTACTAGTTCATATGATTCTTCCTTTAGTGCCTCGGCATTAAATGAGGGCCAGTGTTCTAAATGTACAGATTTTTTAAATCCTATAAGATGCCATATTTCTTCTGCAATATGAGGTGCAAATGGAGCCAACAAAATACAAAATGTTTTTAAAGCATCAATTTTTAAATTATTGTTTACGTCATTAATGGAATTTGATAATGAATTATAAAACTTCATTAGTTCTGAAATCGCAGTATTAAATTGGTTATTTAATATGTCATTTGAAATTTCTTTTATAGCGATATTCATTGACTTTATTAAACTTTTTTCTTTATCTGGATAGGAATTAGATTTACTATTTATATCTTTTGCACAATTTATATAAAGCTTCCAAATCCTGCTTAAAAATCTAAATTGTCCTTCAACATCTGTATCTCCCCATTCCAAATCTTTTTCTGGTGGTGCTTTAAATAATATAAACATTCTTGCTGTATCTGCTCCATATTTTTTTATTACTGATTCAGGGTCTATTCCATTATATTTAGACTTAGACATCTTCTCGAAAAGAACATCGAGTTTAGAATTGTCAATTGGATCTGTAGGATTTGATAAGTCAGTAATATCGGAAGGAGAAACATATTTACCAGTTTTATTGTTTTTATAGGCTGCGGCCTGAACCATTCCTTGCGTTAATAGTTTTTTGAAAGGTTCATCAATATCAAATAGTTCATTATCTCGCAAAGCTTTAGTGAAAAATCTTGCATATAGCAAATGCAATATTGCATGCTCTACTCCTCCAACATATTGATCTACAGGCAACCACTTATTAATTTCATTCTTTTCAAATGGCATAGTTGAACATTTTGAAGATGGGTATCTTAAAAAATACCAAGATGAACACATAAAAGTGTCCATAGTATCAGTTTCTTTTCTTGCCGCTATTCCACATTTTGGACATGTTGTATTTATCCAATTATTATTATTACCTAAAGCATTAATCTTGTTAGCGGAGATTTCTATATCTTTTGGTAATGAAACAGGCAAATCTGATTGGTTTAAAGGAACAGCTCCACATTTTTTGCAATTTACTATGGGTATCGGACATCCCCAATATCTTTGTCTAGATATTAACCAATCTCTTAAACGATATTGAATCTTATTTTCGGCCCATCCATTATTTACTCCCTCCTCTGCTATTTTTAATTTAGCAATAGTATTTGCTAAACCATTGTATTGATTTGAATTAATTAGATATCCATTTTCTAAATAAGCATTATCAAGCTCCTTAATTTGTTCACTTTTATCCTTAACTATTACCTGTTTAATATAAATATTATTTTTCTTAGCAAACTCAAAATCCCTTAAATCATGAGCAGGTACACCCATAACAGCGCCTGTACCGTATTCATCAAGAACATAACTAGCCACCCAAATAGGTATAGGTTCAGAATTAACTGGATTTATTGCTAATAAGCTGGTTTTTATTCCAATTTTTTCAAGTTCATTGTTTTTATTATTTTTCAAATATTGTTTAAGTTTTTCTATATCTTGTAAGGTTGCCTGATTTGAAATATTTTTGATTAATGAATGATTAACAGAAATTGCTAAATAAGCAACTCCAAATAAAGTATCAGGTCTTGTTGTGAATACTTTTAATTTCTCTTTTGGATTAGTAATAATATTGAAATTAATATTTGTACCAATTGATTTTCCTATCCAATTATCTTGCATTATTTTTACTCTTTCTGGCCAGTTATCTAATTTTTCTAAATCCTTTAATAATTCATCCGCATAATTAGTAATCCTTAAAAACCATTGCTTTAATAATTTTTTTTCAACTAGTGCCCCAGATCTCCAAGATTTACCCTCTGAGTCAACTTGTTCATTCGCTAAGACCGTATTATCTATAGGATCCCAATTAACTTCTGATTCCTTTTGATATACAAGACCTGCCTTGTATAACTCTAAAAATAAATATTGTGTCCAAACATAGTAATTTTCATCACAAGTTGCAAATTCTCTATCCCAATCAACTGATAGTCCTAAAAGCTTTAACTGTGACTTCATATGAGAAATATTTTTTTTAGTCCAGACACTTGGACTAATTCCTCTTTCAATCGCTGCATTCTCAGCAGGCAAACCAAAAGCGTCCCAACCCATTGGATGTAAAACAGATTTGCCCTTAAACCTCTGGAACCGGGCTATTAAGTCTGTAATAACATAATTCCTAACATGTCCCATATGAAGATTACCTGATGGGTAGGGAAACATTGATAAGGCATAAAATTTATCGCTATTCTCAATTAATTCATCGGTTTTGTATAAATTGTTTTCTATCCATATTGACTGCCATTTTTTTTCTATTTCAGAAGGTTTATATAAATTGGTATCAGTCTCATATTGTTTATCGGGAGAAATCACTTAATTTGTATTTGTTAAACTATTATTTTAATATCCATTGTATAAAATAGAAATAGATTGTTAAAAGGAATAATTTATAATTAAAATTTAAAATATATTATCTACAAATGAAAAATATAAATTTTGAAAAATATCAAGGTAACGGAAATGATTTCGTAGTAATTGATTCTAGAGGAAATGATTTATATAAAAATTACAAGACAAATAATATATTTGATATAAAACAAATTTGCAACAGGCAATTTGGTATTGGAGCAGATGGTGTGATTTTTATAGAAGAACCTAATGATGATAATTATGCAAAAATGATAATTTTTAATTCTGATGGTTCTGAAGCACAAATGTGTGGAAACGGAATAAGGTGTTTAGTTGAGTATCTCCATGTAAATGATTCAATGAATAATAAAAATATAGAATATAAAATTGAGACTAAAGCAGGTTTAAAAATTGCAAAATATATAAATGATGAAATTACAGTAAAAATGGGAGTTCCAATTTTAGAATGTCAAAATATTCCAACAAAAATTGAAAAAAAAATAAATTCAATTCCTTCACACGAATTTGTTGAGAATGATTTTAGTAATATGGGTTATGCCGTAGGAATGGGAAATCCTCATTTAATATTCTTTGTAAAAGACATAGAGTCAATTGTTCTTTCCAGACTTGGTCCTATATTTGAAAAAAATGAATTATTTCCAGAAAAAACTAATGTACATTTTTGTCAAATTTTAAATAAAGATAATATCAAAGTAAAAGTATGGGAAAGGGGTGCAGGACCAACATTAGCTTGTGGAACAGGTGCCTGTGCTATACATGTAGCAGCTTATAAATTAGGTCTTTGTAATTCACAAACCATAGTAACTTTACCAGGAGGTAATCTTAAAATTGATTGGTCAAAAGACGATTGTGAAGTAATGATGACCGGTAATGCTAAAAAGGTTTTCTCTGGATCAATGTTAGTAAATTAATGGAAAATAATTTTATCTATTTTGATAATGCATCCACAACTCCATTATCTGAGAATGTTTTAAATATAATTAATTCAACTTACAGGAATTATTGGCATAACCCTTCATCTACATATGAGCTAGGTATAAAGTGCTCTATATATCTTGAAAAAATTAGATCTAAAATTGCTTATATATTTGAAGCAGATCCAGAGGATATAATTTTTACATCTGGTTCTTCGGAATCGACAAATATTGTATTTAATAATATTTATGAGAACTTTAAAAATGGTAGAGTTGTTATTTCAAATGTTGAACATCAAGCAACAACTATTTGCTCTAATAAATTAAGAAAACAAAATTGGGATATTTGCGAATGGTCTGTAAATAATGATGGAATTTTAAATATTTCTAATATTGAAAAAGTTTTAAAAAATGATACTAAGCTTCTATCAATTATTTGGGGACAAAGTGAAATTGGGACAATACAACCTGTCCAATTTATTGGTGCTAAATGTGAAGAATTAAATATAATGTTTCATTTAGATGCAACTCAAATATTAAGTAATGGAATATTCAGTTGGAAAGATCTTAAATGTGATTTTTTAAGTTTATCTGCTCATAAATTTGGAGGTCCGAAAGGGATCGGTATTCTTTTAACAAAAGAAAAGTCTAGACAAATTTTAAAAAATAAAGACATATCACTTACTCAGGAATTTTCAATTAGACAAGGTACACAAGCTTTGCCATTAATCGCTGGAATGTATGAATCATTAAAAAATATTAAAGGAAAAATAAAATTGTATGATTACATAACTGAATTTCCTTCTAATAATATTAATAAACTAAAAAATTATTTTTTTCAAAAAATTAAGGATAATAATCATATAAAGATTACGGGCAGTATTAACCATAGACTTCCCAATCATATTTCGTTTCTACTATTAAATAAACTATTTGAGCCTATAAGGGCCTATAAGATTGTTAATTTCATGTCAGATAATAAAGTAGCAATAAGTAGTGGAAGTGCTTGTTCAAGCTCATCTGGGAAACCTAGCTCAACACTTAAAAATATTGGTTTAAAAGATGATGAACTATATTCAAATATTCGTGTTACTTTAGGTTCAATAAACAATAAGTCAGAAATAGATAAATTTTTAGAACTTATTCAAATATGTATTGACAAATTTTAATGGAAACCAATTACAGACTACCTAAAGATTTAAATGAATCTCTTAAGAATATGGAGGATGCAATTGTTCCAAGTTTATTAGATTCAAATAAAAGATTTACTATAGAATTTAATTTTGAAGGATTGAAGTTTAATAGAATTGGAATAACTATCTACAAGATATTGTCTAAAAATAATAATGTATTCATAACATTTGCTGATCAAGGTGCTGTGGCTTTGGCTCAAAGAGACTATCCAGATATCAAAGATAAAATCTTTACTTTTAAATCATTTAATGAATCAAATAATATAAATAATATTAATAGTGCAATGATATCGATACTACCTCAGCCATATGATTTCGATTCATTTGAACCAATGTCTGATAATTATCAAGGTACGCATTATTCTTTAAATCCAAAATTTGAAGATGCCAATATTGGTATAGGAAGTGTTATTAGAGAGAGACGTAAAAACTTTGTCAAAACATGGAAAAATATTTATTTTCTTCAGCCTTTAAATAAAGCGGCTCTTATGCATATTTATCCAAAAAACTGGTTGCTTTTCAAAGAAGAAAATAAAAAATATTTTTTTAAAAAAGAATTTGAAATTAAACCTGATAATGAATCTATTTTTGTAAATTTATAGTTTTAATGTGATAAAAAAGATTTATTCATTTTTCTTAATTTTTCTTGTATTAGTAACATCTCCTTTCTTAATAAGATATTTACTAGCAATTCAGAAAATAACTATTTTAAATAGTATTTATTTTAATTTCCCGGGAATAATTACTAAAAACAAAATATGTCCTACTTATGATGCTTTATTGAATCAAACGCTTGATGATTCTTTTAGTGTATCAATTATTAATAATAAAGGGGAAATTATAAGTTCCTACAATGAGGATGTTCCAAGGATGCCAGCATCTAATCAAAAATTATTCTCATCAGCTTATGTTTTAAGTAAATATAAATTAAATAATAATTTAAAAACTTCCTTATTTAAAAATAAAAACGATTATTATTTAGAAGGTCAAGGTGATCCAGATCTTAATTATGAAAATATAATCGAACTAATTTCAAATGTTAAAGAAAATAAAATTATTAACTTTAATATTGTAGAAATTGATTCAAAATTATATTGGCCTAATGGTTGGACAAATACTGATAAACTTTATGAATATGGATCTCCAATTACATCTATTGCAATAGAAAGTAATCATAATAAATATGATGATATTTATGCATTAAAAAATTTTATCAAAAATTATTTAAAAAATAAATTTCCAAATTCAAAAATATATATCAATATTTTTGATTCAGAAAAAACTTTTTATTTAAAAAATATTAAAGAGATAAATAAAATATATTCAACTCCAATTCTTTCATTATTAACTTTAACAAATTCTGAAAGCCATAATTTCACATCTGAATCTCTCTTTAAAAATGCCTCAAAAACATGGAACGATAATGACTATATTAAATTGAAAAGATGGCTTGAAAATAAAGGCCTACCAGTAACTAATACATACTTTGCAGATGCTAGTGGATTGTCTCGAAAAAATATAATTACAACAAAATTAGTTGTATTATTTTTAGATAAAATGAGATATTTTAATGATTTTAAAGCTTATCAATCTACACTTTCAATTACGGGAGTAAGAGGAACATTAGCTAAAAGATTTGTAAATAGTGAATTATCTGGAAAGTTTTTTGGCAAAACTGGGACTCTTTCAAATGTCTTTGCATTATCTGGCTTTTTATATAAAAATGAAAAGCCAATAATTATAAGCATTATCCAAAATTCTAATAAAATTGATAAAGAAAAAGCTTTTAAATTATTACGTGATATTTATTACTTGAAATCATGTCAATAAAAATATTATTTAAAATATTCTTTTAAATCTCTCTGAACAGAGGCGGGTACCATGTGATTAATTTCACCACCAAATTTTGCAACTTCTTTTACTAAAGAACTACTGAGAAAACTATAATTTGTATTTGTCGATAAAAATATAGTTTCAATATCATTATTAAGAGATTTATTTGTATGAGCAATCTGAAGTTCATACTCAAAATCACTCATTGCTCTTAAGCCTCTAAGAATAAGATTTGCTTTTAGATCATTTGCACAATCAACAGTTAGACCAGAATAAGAAATAACATCAATATTAGGTAAATGAGAAAGAGAATTTTTTATTTGTATTATTCTTCTTTCAAGATTAAATGTTGGTGTTTTAGAAGTATTTTCTAAAACAGCAACTACAAGATTGCCAAATATTTTTTCAGCCCTTTCTATTAAATCAAGATGCCCGTTTGTTAAAGGATCAAATGTACCTGGATAAAGAATTTTCATGAATTTATTATGATCGTATAAGAAATTTAGTTAAAATAAGATTATTAGATAAATCAATTATGACATTAAATCTAGAAGCAAAAAAAATCTTATTAAGAAAAATACCTCACGGACTATTTATTTGTGGCGTTAGAGACGAGGATAAAAATGAAGTGAATGGATTTACTGCAAGTTGGGTGACTCAAGGTTCCTTCACCCCACCATTAGTTGTAATGGCTGTTAGAGCAGAGGGTTCTAGTCATGAAATAATAAATTCCACCAATAAGTTTTCAATAAATGTGCTCAAAAGTGATCAAAAGGATCTAGCAGCTGTTTTCTTTAAACCTCAAAAAGCATTAGGAGGTAGATTTGAATCTGTTGAATTTAATTTAGGTGAGCTTGGATTGCCTATTTTAGTTGATAGTGTTGGTGGAGTTGAATGTAATGTTGTTGGAAGTGTTATGCACGGAGACCATACCGTTTTTGTAGGAGAGGTTCAATCTGCTTATTTGAATGATGATGTTGACTCACTAAATTTATCTTCAACTGGCTGGAATTATGGAGGTTAATCATTATAAATGAGTAATTCCTATATCGAAAAAATAAATAACAAATATAATTTTAAAATTGAATATAAATTAATTAATAATAAGGAGTTGTTAAAATCAAGATTATCCGAAATTCCAAAGTCATCTGGTTGTTATCTTTTTAAAGATATTGATAATAACTTACTTTATATCGGTAAATCTAAAAAACTACGCAGTAGAGTAAGTAGTTATTTCAATAATTATTCAGATTTAACTCCCCGATTAAGTTTGATGGTTCGTCAAATAACTGAAATAGAAATAATAGTCACAGATAGCGAATATGAAGCATTAAATTTAGAGTCAAATTTAATTAAAACAAACAAACCATACTTTAATATTCTTTTAAAAGATGATAAGAAATATCCATATCTTTGTATAACATGGAGTGAAAAATATCCTCGAATATTTATTACAAGAAGAAGAAGAAATAGAAATAATTTAGATAGATATTATGGACCTTATGTTGATGTCGGATTATTAAGGAGAACATTATTTACGATAAAAAAAATATTTCCACTTAGACAAAGACCAAGGCCAGTCTATAAAGATAGAACTTGTTTGAATTATTCAATAGGAAGATGTCCAGGTGTTTGCCAAGAAGTTATATCATCTGATGATTATAAAAAAATAATGAAACAAGTATCAATGATATTTCAGGGAAGAAATGATGACTTAGAAATATTTTTACAAAAAAAAATGCTTCAATTTTCAAATGATTTAGATTATGAAAATGCAGCAAAAATAAGAGACCAAATTTCAGGTTTAAAGTTATTAACTGAATCACAAAAAATATCAATACCAGATTCTTCAATTAATAGAGATATCTTTGGAATAGTTTCAGAAAAAAATATAGCTAGTATACAAATTTTCCAAATGAGATCTGGTAAGCTAATTGGGAGAATTGGCTATAGTCAAAAATTAAATAATGAAGATGAAAATCTTATTCTACAAAAGATATTAGAAGAGCATTATATGAATGTTGAAGCTGTAGAAATACCATCAGAAATTCTTATTCAATATAACCTTCCAAAACATGCAACCATAGAGGATTGGTTAACGGAGCTAAGAAAAAAGAAAGTAAAAATCTTAATCCCAAAAAGAAATAAAAAACATGAAACTGTAGAAATGGTTTTAAAAAATGCAAAATTAGAATTAGATAGAATATTAAATGGGATACAAGATAATGAATCATCAATTGAAGATCTTGCCCAAATTCTTGAATTAAGCGAACAACCTAAAAGAATTGAAGGTTATGATATAAGCCATATTCAAGGTAGTGACCCTGTAGCATCACAAGTCGTTTTTATTGATGGGATTCCTTCTAAACAGCATTATAGGAAATATAAAATTAAAGATCCAAACGTTTTTGTAGGACATAGTGATGATTTTGCTTCGATATATGAAGTAATACATAGAAGGTTTAAAAAATGGTCAAGATTTAAAAAAAGTGGAGGGGATTTTTCAATATTTAATGATAAAACGAAGAGTAAATTAGACAATGAACTTCTATCAGATTGGCCAGATTTAATAATGATTGATGGAGGAAAAGGTCAGTTAAACTCAGCTATTAAAGCATTAAAAGAATTAAATCTTGAGGAAGAAGTAACTATATGTTCATTAGCAAAAAAAAATGAAGAAATATTTATTCCAGGCTTTACTAAGTCTCTTGATACTGATCAAAATCAAAAAGGAGTTCTTCTATTAAGAAGGGTAAGAGATGAAGCACATAGATTTGCATTATCTTTTCATAGAGATAAAAGATCTAAGAGAATGAATAGATCTCAGTTGTCCCAAATCAGTGGATTAGGACCATCAAGAATAAGAGAATTGCTTGAGCATTTTAAATCTATAGACGCGATAAGAATAGCTAGTAAAGAGGATTTATCAAAAGTTAAAGGACTTGGAAAAAATTCAGTAAATGATATATATGAATACTTTAACGAGTTATAAATATTAATTAATTTTTGAAAAATAGATTTCTTGATATAGTTAAATATAACTATATTAAAAATATATATTTTTTAATTAATCTAGCAATTTGGCAGCTGAAGCATATCTCTGGTTTAAATCACTTCACATTATTGGTGTAATCGTTTGGTTTGCGGGACTTTTTTATTTAGTAAGACTTTTTATATATCATGAAGAATCTAAAAATATGGATAATGAATTAAAAATTGCCTTTAATAAACAATACACCTTGATGGAAAAAAGGCTAGCGAATATAATCACAACACCTGGGATGATATTAGCTTTAAGTATGGCTATATGCTTGGTTATTATGCAACCAAGTTGGTTAAGTGAGAAGTGGTTGCAAATTAAAATTTCTTTTGTTTTAGGATTAGTAATTTATCATTCTTATTGTTACAAAATAATGTATTCATTACAAAATGGTACTTCAACAATTTCAGCAAAAAACCTTAGATTATTAAATGAATTGCCTACTTTATTATTATTTATAATTGTACTTTTAGTTATTTTTAAAAATAATTTTCCAACTAGTGTTGCTACATGGAGCGTAGTTGGACTAATTATTTTCATGTTGGCTTCAATACAATTATATGCAAGGATTAGAAAGAAAAATGAGAATTCATTAAGTAATGAATAGGGAAGACTTAGTAAAATTAACATCCAATATTAATAAAAATAGTTGTCCTAAAAATATTAATTTTCATTGTCATACAAAATTTAGTGATGGAAGTCTAGAACCATATGAACTATTAGAACAAGCTTATAAAAATAACTTAAAATTTTTATCAATAACCGATCATCATACAATTAAAGCTCATGAATATATAAAAAAAAATAATATACTTAAAAATTATCCTAAAGATTCTTTTACATTAATTTCGGGAATAGAAATTAATTGTTTGATTCTAGGATGTTTAGTACATGTAATTGGATTGGGAATAGATATTAAAAGTGAATACCTAAATCCCTACATCCTTGGAGAGTCTCCAATAGGTAATGATTTAAATATTAAATCAGTTATTAAAGCAATAAATTCAGCTGGTGGTTTATCATTTCTTGCACATCCAGCGAGATACAGAATTCCCTTTTATAAATTAATTCCAGAGGCCAAAATACAAGGTATTGATGGAATAGAGGTTTGGTACGATTATGAACTTAATGAAGTATGGAATCCAAGTTTATTTGTATGTTCAGAAATAGATAAATTAGCAGATAAATATTCAATGCTAAAAACATGCGGAACAGATAGTCATGGACATTCGCTATTAGGTAGATAATTCAGAATTCGTTTTTTTCAATTATTGAATCAGTATTAATAATAATGTTTTTTAAATTTTCAATGACATCTGATGAACAATTATTCCACATTTTTCTATTGACAATTTCAAGAAATCTTTGTGCAATATCTCTTAAAGCCCATGGATTATTCTCTAGAAAGAAATTTCTAAGATCCAGATCACATAACCATGATTTATAAACTTCTTCATAACACCAATCTGAGACTACTTCAGTAGAAGCATCAAAAGCATATAAGTAATCTAGTGTAGCTGAAAATTCAAACGCTCCTTTATAACCATTATCCTTCATTCCATTTATCCATTTAGGGTTAAGTATTCTTGATATAACAACTTTATTAATTTCATCTTGTAATTTTGAAATTTTAGATAATCCAAATTTTGATAAATCACCATGATAGATTTCAGGTAATTTACCGCTCAATTTTTTTACTGCTGAAGATAATCCACCCTGAAACTGATAATAATCATCAGAATCTAAAATATCATGTTCCTTATTATCTTGGTTATGAACAACTAATTGGACATTTTTAAGAGCATTTTGTAATGATTTTTTATCCTCTATAGGTTCAAGATTATCACTGTAAATCCACTTACTCCAATTAAGAAAAGATTCTCCAAAATCATCAATATTATCCCAATTAGAATTTGAAATTAGTTCTTGCAGTCCAGCTCCATATGAACCTGGTGCTGACCCAAATATACGATTAATTGAATCACCAGCCCTTGAAGCCTCAGCAAGAGGGTTAAATTTATCATCCTCATTAAGATTAGAAACAAGATTTATTGCTTTAGAAGTTAATTTAACTAACTGTGGAAATGCATCTCTAAACATTCCCGAAATCCTTAATGTAACATCAACCCTTGGTCTTTCGAGAACAGATAAAGGAATGATTTCTAGATCTACTACTCGTCTTGAAGGCCCATCCCAAATAGGCTGTACTCCTAATAAATAAAGTATTTGACAAATATCTTCACCACCATTTCTCATTGTAGATGTTGCCCATACAGATATTGCAATATTTTTTAAATCTTCTCCATTATCTTGTTTGTATAAATCAAGTATTTGTGAAGCGGATTGACAACCAACACTCCAAGCTGATTCTGTTGGCAGTCCTCTCGAATCAACTGAAAAGAAATTTTTACCAGTGGGTAAAGCTTCAGTTTTACCTCTCGTAGGGGCTCCAGATGGACCACTTTTTACATATTGTCCATTTAATGAATTAATAAATG
>CACGIB010000013.1 GCA_902573045.1 uncultured Prochlorococcus sp. | reverse complement strand
ATCTTTACATAGTTATTTTCTAAAAAAAGATTTCTTATTCTCATTATTCAGCTAGTGTTTTGTAATCATTCTCTAAAATTATATTTTTAAGGCCTCCTATTATGATCCATGTAATCAAACTTATTTTCCCATCAAAATATTGAATATCAGCAAGTTGAGATATTAGAAAAAAGAATAAAGCAGTCCATAAGGCTCTGTCTATATAAGGAACATCTATTTTTATTTTCTTAGAAAAGATTTTTTTGCTGGAGAAATAAAGAATATTTATAGTTGTCATAAAAAAAACAGTAGTGGCAGGTAGACCGTAACTAATAGATAATTCAAGGAGAAGATTATGTGAATGACCTTTCCAGAAATTAGTATTAAAAAAGAATATTTCTGAAAAAGAACCCGCTCCAATCCCAAAAAAAGGATTTTCTTTAATAAGTTCAAATGCACTTTTATAAATTTCTATTCTTGTAACATCTAGCCCCTCATAACCTTTATCTGAAAATTCTAATAATATTTTACCTGGTAATAAATCCCTTAAACTATTTTGCAATTGGCCTTCAAATATTGGAGCAAATAAAAAGAATATAATTAATATTATTATTGTCATTAATGGTAAAAAAATTTTTAATCCTTTCTTACCTAAAACTATTGGTATGGAAGTAAATAAACCAAGCCAAGCATTTCTAGAAAAAGTTAAAAATGCTGCCAATCCAGTTGATATGAGAAAACTTAAAGCAGCCGTTTTTCTAAAAATATTATTCCCTTTTTCGATAAATAATGCTATGCAAAATGGCCATACAAAATTCAGCCAAGATGCTGCATAGTTTTGGTGACTAAATAATCCACTTAATCCTCCTGGGTTTTCTATTGGTCTTTGGTACCAAATAATAAGCCCGTTAAGAGTTTGGAATGGACCAGTCCAATTTAAAAAATATTGACCAAAACCAGTAATTAATACTGGGAAAGTACCAGCAACCAAAATCAATGAAAATGTTTTTCTTTTCGCCTTTGAGTTAAGGTAGGGCTGTGAAGCCCAAAAAACCCAAATGAAAGGAATCCAATTGGCTAAACCAATTAATGATAATTTAGTATCCCAAATTCCATCGTAGTTGTTAGTTAAGAGATAATTTTGTGAAATTGCGCTTATTAATATTAATAATCCGAATATCAAGAAAGGAAGATTCCAGAAATCTGTGAAAAATGACTTATTTCTTGAAAGACTTGCAATTATAAATGATGGTAATAAAAATAGAATACCAATTACCATTGATGAGGGTAAAAAAAATATTCCTAGAATAAAAAAAATAAAACCATAATCTTGAAGTTTTTTTTCTTTTGAAAAATAAAGCTTTACTTCTCTCATTTATTTGTCTTCATACAATATAAACGCTTCCTGCAGGATTCGAACCTGCGACCCACTGCTTAGAAGGCAGTTGCTCTATCCAGCTGAGCTAAGGAAGCATCTTTTTATTATATCTGACGCTATAAGCCTAAACAATCTAAGTAAATTCTTTTTATGATTTTGATCAATATTTTTAGTTTTATTTTCTTTCAATAAAAAATAACTTAAAATTAATCTAAATTGTATTTTTACTCTTGACCAAAAGACTTACTGAAAAACAAAAAGAAGAAATAGTGAAAAGTTTTAAATCTGGGACAGGGATTGATGTGTTATCAGAAAAGTATTCTTGCACTATTCCTACTATCATAAGAAATATAAAAAAAAGGCTTGGAGATTCTAAATATAAGGAGTTTTTAAATACAAGTAAATCCTTAGAAGAAAAATCTAGAAATGATCAAAATCAAAATAATGATTCTATTAATTCCAAAGTTTTAAATCAAAATATAAGTGCCTCAAACTTTGCTCCTATTGATTCATTTTTTGAAATTGCCCCTTTAGATTATGAGATGGATGATTCATCTAGAAAAGAGTTATCTTCTGTCTCTATATCAGAGGTTGATTTACCTAAAGTTGTATATATGGTTGTAGATAAAAAAATTGAGTTAATCATAAAGTTATTAAAAGACTTTCCAGAATGGGAATTTTTACCTCAGGAAGATTTAAATAGAAAAACTATAGAATTATTTTTTGATTTAAATCTTGCTAAAAGATCTTGTAACAAGGAGCAAAAGGTACTTAAAGTTCCAAATACTAATGTTTTTAGAATCGCAGCCCCTATTCTGCTAGAAAAGGGAATTTCAAGAATTGTATGTGCTGAAAATTTAATAGCTCTTTGATTAATTTTTATTCATTATTCATCAAGAACTAGAAAGCTTCCAAAAATAGACCCTAATATGAAACTAGAGCCAACTATAAAACTTATTGGGAGTTCAATTGTTTCCTCAACTAAAAAGTCTACTTTGTTTTTGTTTGAACTATTTTGTATTCCAATAAATAAGACTAAAAATAAACAAGAATTGAAAATAACTACTTGGGTAAATTTTTTTATTAAGAAACTCATATTATTTGGTCCTTTATTTTAAATCTTAAATCAAATTATAAATTTCGCTTTTCTTTACTCCATTTTTCTTCGCTAAGTATTTAGATGCTGCTGACAAACTTAAGCCTGCATCTATTAAATCTTTGAGATCTTTCTTCATATTAAATTTATCAATATTCGAGTCTCTTTTTTTGTTTATTCCTTTTAATACGATTGTTATTTCTCCAATTACGTTCTTACTATTAAAGAATTCTATTACTTCATTAATATTATTTCCAACATGTTCTTCAAATTTCTTTGTTAATTCTCTCGCAACAATGATTTCACGATCAGCTCCACAGAATTTAAGTAATTCCTTTAATAATTTTTTAAGTCGTTTAGGTGATTCGTAAATTATAGTTGTTTTTTCACTTTTACTGATTTCTAAAAGAATTTTTGCTCTGTCAATTTCCTTTCTAGGAAGAAAACCTTCAAATACAAAACTTGAAGAGGGCAACCCACTAGAAACAAGCGCAGTTATTGCAGCACATGCTCCTGGGATGCAAATTATATCCAACCCTTCTGATTTTGCACTCTTAGCTATATCTTCTCCTGGATCGCAAATTCCAGGCAAACCAGCATCACTTACAATCGCTATGGATTTCCCTTCTTTGAGCTCTTTAATTATATTGGGTATTTTAGTTGAAGAATTATGTTTATTAAAACTTATGAGTTTATTTGAAATATTAAACTTGTTCATTATTTTTTTTGTTTGTCTTGTGTCCTCACAAGCAACTAAAGAAACTTTTTTAAGAATATTTAATGCTCTTTGAGAAATATCATTTAAATTACCAATTGGAGTTCCAACTATATATAAAATACCGTTTTCAGGTTCCTCTTTTCTATGGGATAATGAGAAATTATTGTTCATTTAATGATTAAATTACCTGCTGGTGTAAATATTAATAATCTTATCGATGATATAAGAATTTTAAGCTGGGAAGCGGCAGATATTTTGCTTTATTACTCTAAATTGTTAGAAGATTCTGATTACAAAAATAATATATTAAAGAATGATAATGAAGACGATCCTGTTACATTAGCTGATTTAAAAGTAAATGAAATTATTATCAAAAGAATTAATGAAAAATATAAAAATATTAACTGGGATATTTTGAGTGAAGAAAATGTTAAAACTTCAGATACCTTTGTTAACAGGAATGATTGGGTATGGGTCCTTGATCCTCTTGATGGGACGAAAGATTTCATCCAGGGAACAGGAAACTATGCAATGCATTTGGCATTGAACTTTAAACAAAAACCATATATTGGCTTTGTTTTGATTCCAGATAAAAATCAATTATGGATAGCAGATGGGAAAAAAACATGGTGCGAAAAAAGAGATGGGACAAAGTTTAAACCCAGTCTCTTAAATAATAAGAATCTTCAAGCAATGACTTTAGTAACAAGTAAAAATCATGGAAATGAGATTTTGAGAAATTTAATTCAAAAAATTAATTTCCTCAAAGTCGAAATTATGGGAAGCATTGGCTGTAAAATTGCATCTATAGCTAGGGGAGACAGTGATATTTATATTTGTCTAAGTTTACCGGGAAAAAGCTCACCAAAAGATTGGGATTTTGCAGCACCAGAATCTATTCTGAAAGGAGCTGGTGGAGCAATTACAAATTTAGATAATCAAGAACTAACTTATGGGCAAAATAGTTTCCAACAAGGCGGTATTATAATCGCAACAAGTGATAGGAATAATCATCGGAATATTTGTAACGAAATAAAGAAGATTATTGAGAAGAACGAAATTTACCCTATTTAATCATTAGTTTAGTGGAGCAACTGGAGTAGGTGTTGGTTCTGGATAAGACATTCCGTTATTTTGTCCTACACCTCTTAAAGTTAAATTAATTCTCCCCCTACTATCTATCTCTCTAACTCTTACGGTTACTTCATCTCCTTGTCTTACTACATCTTCTACTCTCTCAACCCTTGCTTCAGATAATTGAGAAATATGAACCATCCCTTCTTTCCCAGGTAATATTTCTACGAAAGCACCTATTGGTATTATTCTTGTTACGACACCAGAGAATATCTCACCCTCATGCACCTTGCGTGTTAGTCCTTCAATTATCTTTTGTGCTTCTTCTGCAGCAGCTCCATCATGAGAAGCAATTGTTACGATTCCTCCATCTTCTATATCTATTTTTGTATTGGTTCTTTCAGTAATTCCTTTGATAGTTCTTCCACCAGGTCCAATAACTGTTCCTATAAGCTCAGGATCAATTCTAAAGCTTAAAAGTCGAGGTGCATGAGGAGAAAGCGATTCTTGAGGTTGATCTATTGCCTCTTGCATCTTTTCTAAAATATGTAACCTTGCAGGACGAGCTTTTTTAATCGCATCAGAAATAATAGAGACTGACAAACCTGTAATTTTCATATCCATTTGTAAAGCTGTTATGCCCTTATCAGTGCCAGCAACTTTAAAGTCCATATCTCCAAGAAAATCCTCAATCCCCTGAATATCTGTAAGTATTCGAACTTCTTTCCCTTCTTTTATTAAACCCATAGCAGTACCACTTACAGGAGCTTTTAATGGTACTCCTGCATCTAATAACGAAAGAGTGCTTCCACATACAGAGCCCATTGAGGTTGAGCCGTTAGAACTTAAGACTTCGCTAACTACCCTTAAAACATATGGAAATGTTTCTTTACCAGGAAGAACGGGAATTATTGCTCTTTCAGCTAATGCTCCATGGCCAATTTCTCTTCTCCCAGGAGTTCTCATTGGTCTTGTTTCTCCTACTGAATAAGGAGGAAAATTATAGTGATGTAAATAAGTTTTCTCAGTACTCGGATTAAGGTCATCCATTTCCTGTGCATCACTGGGGGTACCTAAAGTAGTTGTAGATAAAACTTGTGTTAAACCTCTTTGGAATAATGCTGAACCATGAACTCTTTTAGGAAGAATTCCTGCAGAAGCTTTTATTTTTCTAACTTCGTCTAGATCTCTACCATCAACTCTTTTGCCATCATTAATAATTTGAGACCTCATTAATTTCTTTGTAAGTTTTTTAAAGTCTGAACCTAATAACTTATCATTCTCTGAAAGAAGAACTTTTAACTCGTTATCATCTTTCAAAGATTCAATTTTTATTTGAGTTTCAACTTTTATTTTTTCAAGTTCAAGATCCCTCTCATCCTTGGACTGATCAAATTTCTTTAAAACCAACTCAATACCTTTTGTACAATTTTTCTCTAGATAAATGGGTAATCTTGTATCTTCTTCAGGATCCGTTGGCTTAACCTGTTTTATACCTAAATCTTTTAGTAAATCTTCTTGAGATTTTATTAGTTCGGTTACCGCTTCATAACCAAAATCAATAGCTTCAACAGTATCTTGCTCTGATAATTGGTTAGCACCTGCCTCAATCATGACTATACCGTCAGGTGATCCAGCAACAACAATGTCTAAATCTCCTTTCTCTATCTCTCTGTAGCTTGGATTTAAAATGAAATCATCCCCTATAAGCCCAACTCTAACTGCAGCCATTGGACCATAAAATGGAATCTCACCAAGTAATGTTGCTATTGAAGCTCCAGTAACAGCTAATACGTCTGCTGGGACCCTTTCATCTAGAGAAAGGCAAGAGGCAACTATTTGTATCTCTTCTCGCATCCATGAAGGGAAAAGCGGCCTCATTGGTCTATCAATCAACCTTGAAATTAAAGTCGCTCTTTCTGGAGGGCGACCTTCTCTCCTCATAAAACCACCTGGAATTCTCCCTGCAGCATAAAGTTTCTCCTCATAGTCGCAAATTAGAGGCAGAAAGTCTGAAGTTTCTTTTTTTGCGGTTTTTGTTGCTGTAACCAATAAAGAGGTGTCACCACACTCAATCATTACTGATCCATTTGCTTGAGGAGCATATAGTCCTGTAGTTAGTCGTATCTCTCGTCCGTCAAACGTGATCGACTTATTTTGTCCTTCCACTTTTTAAATTATAAATCTATACATAATTTATTCTTACATTTTATAGGGACATATTGAGTAAATTATTTAGATAAGCTATAAAAATTTTTAATAATGCCTTTTAAATGAATATTAATATATTTAATCTTAATTTTTTTAGAAAAAATAATGGAAAAGTAAAAAATTAAACTACCAACTCGATTTAACTACCCCAGGAAGTTCACCATTATGAGCTCTTTGCCTTAACTGATTTCTGCAAAGACCGAAGTCTCTGTAAACTCCTCTAGGTTTACCTGTTGCCCAACATCTATTTCTAACTCTATTTGGAGCAGAGTTTCTGGGAAGAGCCTGAATCTTTCTATGTATTTCTAGTCTTTCCATTGGATCTTTTGCTGCATTGAATTCATCTAATAATGATTTCCTTTTTGCAGCATATTTCTTTACAAGTTTTTTGCGTTTGACCTCTCTCGCAATCATGGACTTTTTCGCCATTTAATCAAAATTACTAGACTAAACTATATATTAACAGCTTGTCTAACAATTTTTAAAATTTATTTATTGGTTTAAAAATCTTTGTACTATTAAAAGTTGGCTAGTATCTCTAATAATAAGCAACACACTTAGTCCAACTAAAAGAAAAAAACTAGACTGTGTAACAACCATTTGTATCTTGACTGGAACAGGTTTTCCCCTAAACCCTTCAATTAAAGTGAAAACAAGTTGTCCTCCATCTAATAGAGGTAAAGGCAATGAATTCAGTACTGCTAAATTAATAGAAATTAAAGCAGCAAATAATAGTATCCCTGCCCCACCTTGTTGGGATAGTTGGGCGCCGATTTCAACAATTTTGACCGGCCCACTTAATTGTTGAGCCGTTGAAGAGAAATTTGTTATTAAACCTTTGTAACCTTGAATTGTTTTTACCAAAAGTGATGAAAACTCATTGTTAGTGTATTTAAAAAGTTCGTAAAAGTTTTTTGTCTTTTTAGTTTCTTTTCTTATATTAGGCTGCAATTGAGCACCTATAGTTCCTTTGCCATCAACATTCTTCGGTATTAAAGTTATGTTTTTAAAAACCCCATCTCTCTCAATTTTTATTGAAATTGGGTCATCTGAAGAATTTTGAATCTCTTTTACTAAAGTGGAAACAGCTTGATCACCTACTCCTAGAGTACGAGTCTCAATCTCTAATATTTTATCTCCTGGTGCTAAACCAGCTAGAGAGGCAGCCTTTTCAGGTTGAGTCGCCAAGACTAAAATTCCAGGTTCTGGGTCAAATGGAATACCAACCGTAGTTACATTTAAAATTAAGATGGTATAAGCAAGGATTAAATTAGCTAATACTCCAGCAGAAATCACAAAAACCCTCTGAATTATTGGTCTATTTTTTAAGAGGTTTGGATCTTTAGGGTCAATATTATTTTGTTCTTCATCAGGGAATGAGACAAATCCTCCTAAAGGAAAGGCTCTAAATGAGTAAGTGATATCTTTATATTTTTTCTGAATTATTGAGGGCCCAAAACCAATTGAAAATCCATCTACATAGATACCTTGCAAAATTGCAGCAAGAAAATGACCCATCTCATGGAAAAAAATTAGAAATCCCAGTACTGTTATTGAGGTTAAAACATTCATTTTTTTATATTAGGCAGTTTTTAAAAAATTTGATCCAAAATATGGAACTAGAGCATCTGGGATCCTTACGCTACCATCTTTTTGTTGGCCATTTTCAAGAATTGCAGCCATTGTTCTTCCAATAGCAAGGCCACTTCCATTTAACGTGTGTAAATATGTATTTTTTTTATCTATTTTTGTTCTTATTGATGATCTGCGTGCTTGAAAGTCAAGGCAATTACTGCAACTTGAAATTTCTCTATAACATTTACTATTAGGTAGCCAGACTTCGAGATCAAAAGTTCTACTAGAAGAAAATCCCAAGTCTCCAGTACAAATATCTACTAATCTGTAGGGTAGATTTAGCATTTTTAAAATACTTTCCGCATCAGAAGTGATTTTTTCATGAGCTTCAAAAGATTTGCTGGGATCACAAAACCAATAAAGCTCGACCTTATTAAATTGATGAAGTCTTATTAAACCTTTAGTATCCCTTCCATAACTGCCAGCTTCTCTTCTGAAACATGGGCTATATGCAACATATTTAAGAGGCAATTGCTTGGGGTCAATGATTTCATTTTTGTGAAAAGCGGTAATTGGAACTTCAGCAGTTGGAGAAAGCCAAAGATCGTCATTAGAGCATTTAAAACTTTCATTTGAAAATTTAGGTAATTGTCCAGATCCCTTAAGACTTTCTGAATTTACTAAAGCTGGAGGCATTAACTCCAAATAACCATTTTTACTATGCATATCCAGCATAAAATTAATCAATGCCCTCTCTAATCTTGCACCATTACCAATAAGGGTAATAAACCGACTTTTTGATATTTTTGTTGAATTTATAGAGTCAAATAAATTAAGATTTTCACCTATTTCCCAGTGGGATTTAAGATCCTCCTCTTTCAAAGGATCTCCCCAAGTTTTTACTTGGATATTTTCACTTTCATCCTTTCCAATAGGTGCATCTTTGCTAGGAAAATTTGGCAAATTATAAATCTCATCATCTAGTTCTTTACCTAATATTCTTTGTTTCTCTTCAAGTTTAGAAATTTTAATTCTGTATTCGTTTCCATTCTTTTTTAAAGAAATTAGTTCTGGAGAATTATTGTTTTTAGATTTGCTGATTTCTTGACCAATTAATTTGCTTAACTTTTTGCTCTCAGATTGAAGCCTGGATATTTCTGTATCAATATCTTTTTTCTTTAAAGTTAATTGGTGTATGTGGGATATATCATAAACCTTCCCTCTCAAGGATAAATTCTCTGCAACAGATGTGGGATTTTCTCTTATTAATTTTTGATCTAACACTCTTTTTTTTTTATACCTTAATTAAGATAGTTAATCTCAATACATTATTTGGGATTTTTGATGAAAAATTAACTAAATTAGTGATTTCTAACTTATGTAATATTTTCAAAATTAAATTTTAGTTACGATGCGGAACGAGCACGTCCTGTAGATGACCATTTTTTTAGTAAATCAATTTGCTCTTTAGCTGTTCTTGATAAAGGAACTAATTCAGAAACTGCCTTTATTAAATCTTTCTCCATAAGCTCTCTATTTTCAAAGAATGAAATATGCATACCCTCTATTACTGCTTGTTCAAGTTCTGCTCCTGAGAAGCCATCTGTTCTATCGACGATAGTAGAGAGAGGGAAACTATAACTTGATCTTCTTTTTCTTAAGTGCAAATCGAGAATACTAAATCTTTCTTCAGAATTTGGTAAATCAAGAAAAAATATCTCATCAAACCTACCTTTCCTTAATAATTCAGCGGGAAGCTTATCTATAGCATTAGCAGTGGCAATTACGAATACGGCGGATTCTTTCTCGGCCATCCAAGTTAGCAAACTTGCCAAAACCCTTTGACTTGTCCCTCCATCACTCCTGGCATCGCCACCAAAGCCCTTATCAATTTCATCGATCCAAAGGATACAAGGAGACATGGCTTCAGCTCTCAATATTGTTTCTCTTGTCCGAGCCTCGCTTGAACCAACAAGGCTAGAAAATAGTCTCCCAACATCTAACTTAAGCAAAGGCATAGACCAATTCTTAGAAATTGACTTTGCGGTAAGTGATTTCCCTGTTCCTTGCGCTCCAACGAGTAAAACTCCTTTGGGGATTGGTAATCCATAGTCTCTAGCTTCTTTAGAAAAGGCCCTGTATCTTTGCTTGAGCCAAACTTTTAAAACATTTAAACCACCAATATCATCTTGACTTGATTTTGCTTCGAAGAATTCTAAAATTTCACTTCTGGCAATCACTTGTCTTTTCTCTTCAAGAATATCTTTAATATCTTCTTTACTTATTTTTCCTCTTTGAGCAAGGGCCTTAGCCGTGACTTGCTTTACTTTTATTTCGGTTAGTCCACTTGAAGCTATAGATAGTTCGTTTAAGACCTGTTCCTCAAGATTTGAATTGGTATTGATAGCAATTGTTTTTATTAGATTTTTCAATTCTAATTGATCTGGTAAAGGTAAATTTATAATTGTCATTAATTCATCCAGATCTTCTGATGATGGAAATAAATGTGAACTAATAATTAAATTATGACTGGTTTTCTTAAGCTCTGAAGAAAGTTCTTTAATAGTTCTGTTGATAGATGGATCATCATAAAATTTATGAAAATCTTTTACTAATAAAACTGTTGAAACTTCAGAGTTTTGTTCTTTAAGCCAATTAAGCACTCCTAAAGGATTGTTTGAAAATTTACCTTCTTCATTTATTAATCCTTTTATACCGCTGACACAATCCCAGCGAATGAATCTTTTTATATTTAGTCTTTCACAAGAGAAATTAATTAATTTCTCTAATCTTTCCTCTTCCTTAGTCCTGATCCAAATTAATGAAGTTCTTGATTTTATGAGTAATTCTAAATTTCTACACCATGAATTCATTATTTAAGATTAAGACTATTTTTTACTGTTGGGTTCAAAAGGTAATCTTTTATCTGAGATGGTTGAAGCAGAAGTCGTTACAACTTCATTTTTAGCTGATAATTGCTGGTCCAAAATTTTCTGTAGATTCTCAGGAAGAGATTCTTTATTAAGCAGAAAAGTCTGAAATGCTTGGAATATATTTGCCACAACCATATAAAGTAAGACGCCTGCTGGAAGTGGGAAAAACAGAAACATCCCAGTAATCATAACTGGTGTAATTTTGTTTGCTGTTGATTGTTGTGGATTAGCAGGCATCCCTTGACTAGACAAAACCTGAGAAAGAAGTAGGGTTAATCCAAAGGCTCCTACTAATGCAGCAATATCCCAATTAATTGCACCATCAACATAAAACCCAACTTGACCAAGAGCTTTGATAAAAAGAAAACCGCTTTTAGCAGCCAGACCAGGAATTTTTGCCTCGATTGTTGCATCCCCCGGTTTGATTGCTGTTACTGTACCGTCTTGAGAAACTTTAAGATTTTCGGATCCTTTAGAAACCGACCACGTAGGGAGGAATTTAGATCCATTGTCATATTTAGATAAAACCTCCAAATAACTATTGCCGTTTGTTGTTTGTAAGTTTATTTTTACCGATTCTTCTGTTCCTAATTTTGTTCCATTAGGGATAGTAGCTATTACAGGAAAGTGTGATTTTTCTGTAATGAATATAGAGTGTCTTGGAGATTTATAAGGTTTTGGATCAATGGCTGCTATTTGATCCTGTGGAACCACCTTGAGATTTATGTTGTATGGCACATCAGCAAAAGGAGAGCCTCTTAAGGTTGCAAATAATGCAAATAGCACAGGCATCTGTACTATCAATGGGAGGCAACCTGCAAGAGGACTACCAAACTCATTCATTAGTTTTCCAAGTTCTTCTTGCTGTTTCTTTGGATCCCCTGAAAACTTAGATTTTATTTCTGCTTGCCTTTTTTGCATTACTGGTTGAGCAATCTTCATCCTTCTAGCGCTTCTAATGGAACCAGCGCTTAAAGGGAAAAGTGCAATTCTAATTACGACTGTCAATGCAACAATCGCTAAACCATAACTAGGTACTAAACCGTAGAAAAAATCCAGAATCGGGATAAGTAATTTTTCAGAAATGAACCCTATCACGATATTAAAAGGAGAGTAATTTTATTAGACATTTTATTTTACAGGAAAAAGAGGTTTTTGTAATTAATTTAGTTAGGATTTAGTAGCAAATCCCTCTACCTCGTTGAGATTTGAGATTTGTGATCTTTTATTTATATTTGCTTCAATAAATTTTTGCTTTTCTCTGAATAAAGGTAAAGATTTCATTTCAACCTTTGATCCGTCATTAAGTATAAGAACCATATCACCGTATGATCCGAATCCTCTTGGAATAGATCTGATTTCTTCAATGTTACTTAATGAAACTTGTGTTTTGTTTTTACCAAACCAGCCGCCATCAATTGTAATCCTTCTGTTTGTAATTTTATATCTTAACCACAATGCTCGAACAATTGCAGCAAAGGTAAATGGTAATCCAAGAATAGTTATAGCTGCAAGAAGATTTATTATTAAATCACTTTTTGCAGGCCCATCTTCATAAAAGATTTCTTCATTCATGTTAGTCATTTGATCAGACGAGATTTGAACATTAAGTTTTGAAATTCCTCCAAAAGTTTACTTTTATCATTGCAGAAATCTCCAAATTTAAGGTTAACAAGTAACCAATATGGTTTGTGGTTATTAATTTTTTGAATATTTTTTAATAACCACTCTTGCAGGATTCTTCTTAATTTATTTCTTTCTACAGCTTTTTTTGAAACTTTTTTACTAATAGCAATCGCCACCCTAAATTTGTTTGAGGTATTTGTGAGTTTATGGGTTAAGAGAATATCTGGATTAGATCTTGCAACTTTAAATGTCATTAATTTTCCATAATATGTTGTGGAATTTTTATGAATGTAATTAAAAGTCCTGTGACCTTTTAAACGCATATCTTTAGGTAAGGCCATTTAAATTTTAAGTTATACAGCTATTCTTTCTCTACCTTTTTGTCTTCTACTTTTAATAACTCTTCTACCTGTATGGGAACGCATTCTTACTCTAAAACCAGATACACGTTTTCTTTTTCTGGAAGTTCCGCCAAAAGTTCTTTTAGTCATTTGTTTAATTATCCTTATTTAATTTATCATTTAATCGATCACTATAGTCCAGCTTCCTAAATAAGTTGATAATGATTTTCCTTTAGGTTGTCCATATGAATGAAATTGATATAAACCTGATTTTTTGGGATTAAAGACTTTTAAGACAATTGCATAACTGTCTTTATTTGAAGGAATTGGACTGTAGGGGTAAATATCCAGTGAACGTAAGTCTGATTCATCAGTGTTAATTTCGATATCAGCTGGAATGTCCTCTAAACATTTTGTTCTACTATCAAAACCGCCTATCCTTACTTTACAAAAACTAATTTTTTCGTTTTTTAGAGTGGATTTAAAGGTTTTTGGGATTGCTAGATTAATTTTTAAGAGATCAGTTTTTCTATCAGAAGGCCTCAAAAAAAAATAAATTGTATTTCTAAATTTCCTTTTATTTTCTTTTTGAAACCACTTTAACCTTCTAAAACTTGAGTCTTGATCCCATTGAAATTCCAATCCTGCTTTAGCATTTTGGATGTTATTAAAAAAAGGAGTTGAAAGCAAAATTGTGGGGATAAGAAAAAATCTTAAAATTTTAAGATCAAAAGTAAATTTTTTTGTAATTTTAAACATCAAGGTAATGGAATTTTAAAGGTCGATTTTGTGCTATTCAAATTTAAAGCAGAAAAATTATTTCACTAAGATTAACATCTATCTGTCCTTAATTTTGCAGCGCCTCTTAAATATGGGTGCTTTATTGCATAATTGGGTGGCAATAAAACTTGAGCCATTATTCTTATACAAAAATCGACATCATTAGAAACGTCCATTTGTTGGCAGTCGATAAAGGCTACAGAGTCAAGTCCATTAAATTTCCTTGCAATTGAAGCGGGAAAACATGCATTTAAATCTTTTGTCGCTGTGAATGTAATGGATAAAATGTCTGTCTTAATAAGATTGTTGCGTGAAATTAATTCATCAATTAATTCCACTACGGCAACTTCTATTTCCTTAACTGAATTCCCAGATGCTGTTGTAGCCCCACGA
Organism: uncultured Prochlorococcus sp.; assembly: GCA_902573045.1. The sequence continues at coordinate 6,280 of CACGIB010000013.1, read as the reverse complement.
ATAAATGTAATTTTATAATCATCTTTCATTTTTTCATGCATATAGATTTAAGGCTTGTATAACCAAAGTACTTTATTAGTTGAGTCAAACTCAAAAAAGATATTATTGATAATTTTCTCAATCATTTTACTTCCAGGAATTAGTCCAAGTATTTTTTTCTTTTTTTTCCCAAATGTTAAGGGCTGAATTTTAGGGTCAATATTAACCATTTCTGCAGCTAATTCCCTTGCAACAAATTCATCTCCAACCTCATCAACTAGTCCTAACTCTTTCGCTTGAGTGCCAGTGAAAATCCTCCCATCCGCAAATTTCCTTACTTCTTCAACAGGTAAACTTCTTCCATCAGCAACAGCTTCAGTAAATTGTTTGTAGCTTTCATCAATTAGGCCTTGAAGTAATTTCCTTCCTTCATCACTTAAAGGCTTATCAGGAGAAAGTATATCTTTAAATACACCGCTTTTAACAGTTTCGAATTTAATACCAACTTTATCTAATAATTCAGATAAATTATTTCCTCTTATAATCACTCCAATGGATCCTGTAATTGTTCCTGGATTCGCAACTATTTTGTCAGATGCAACACCAATGTAAACACCTCCAGATGCTGAGATATTCCCAAAGCTAGCAATGACTTTACATCCTTTATCTTTTAGTCTTTTAATAGCAGAATATATTTCTTGGCTATCCCCAACAGTCCCGCCTGGTGAATCGATTCTCACGATTAATGCAGGAAATTCTCTATCCTCAATTTGTTTAAGAGCTTTAAGGACAGATACTCTTGTTGAACTTGTAATAGGCTCATCAATTACTATACGAGCCATTCTTTTTTTTGACTTTCGTCTAAAAGGCCAAATCATTCTTTTAAGGTAAAACATAAAACTACTTTAAAAAGATTATCAGCAGACCTAATGAATTCAATCCTAAATTGGTTTTTAATGATTATCCCTTTTGCACTTTGGGGTACTTCAATGGCAGCTATGACCCCCTTAGTATCTAGTGCTGGCCCCGAGTTTGTGGCCTCTTTAAGATTACTGCCTGCAGGGATTCTTGTTCTAATTACAACATATTTGTTAAAAAGAGATTTAAAAATTTATAAGTGCGATTTGAAGTGGTTTTTTGTTTTTACGATTGTCGATGCCACTTTTTTTCAGTTGTTTTTAACTTATGGTATTGAAAAGACTGGGGCAGGTTTAGGCTCTGTCTTAATTGATTCTCAACCACTTTTGGTAGCTATCTTAGCAAGAGCAATTTTTGGAAATTTAATTAATCCAATAGGTTGGTTAGGACTACTTTTCGGATTGGGAGGAATTGTATTTTTGGGCGTGCCACAAGAATTTTTAGGAAATTGGTGGTTGATGTCTGATAAGTCTATAAATGATGTTGCTTTTAACTTTGGAGAGCTCTGGATGCTGGCAGCTTCCTTAGCAATGGCATTAGGAACAATTTTAATTAGATTCACTTGTACTAAAAGTGATCCAATTGCAGTTACCGGTTGGCATATGGTTTTAGGAAGTTTGCCCTTAATTATTAAGCACTGCTTACAATCAAATTTCAAAGTAATCCCAGATTGGTCATTATTTGATTGGGGGCTTATGTCATTTGCAAGTATTTTTGGAGGAGCAATAGCGTATGGATTGTTTTTCTATTTTGCAAATAATAAAGAAATAACTGGATTTAGTACTCTTGCATTTTTAACTCCTGTATTTGCTCTTCTTAGCGGAGGTGTTTGGTTAGATGAGAGGCTCACTGCTGTTCAGTGGATAGGAGTAGTGTTTGTTCTTATCTCCGTATTTTGTGTTAGCCAGAGAAAGAGTTTATGGGAAAATAAACTTTCTGATACTACTATTTAATAAGTGTCATTTTGTAAAAAGTCCAATAATGCGAATAGTTTTGATTAGTACTCCTATAGGATTCTTGGGGAGTGGCAAAGGTGGTGGAGTTGAATTAACTTTAAATTCTCTAGTGTCAGGTTTAATTTCTTTAGGTCATTCTGTTGAGGTTATAGCTCCAAAAAACTCTAAGTTACATGAAAGTAATGTAAAAGCTAAATTACATTTTATTGAAGGTGAAGATCAAATTAGTTGGCAGCATCAAGATTTCAATTCTCCCGTGAGTATCCCAGACAATTCTCTTTTAGTAGGAATGCTTGAAAAGGGCTTAGATATTGCTAAAAATGCAGATGTATTATTGAACATGTCCTATGATTGGTTGCCTATTTGGATAACTCTAAATTTAGAGATACCCATTGCTCATATTATTAGTATGGGTTCTGAAAGTTCAGTAATTACTAATTTAATCTCCAAGGTATATGATAAATATCCAAATAATTTTGCTTTTCATTCTAAAATTCAAGCAAATGATTATCCTTATATAAAAGAACCAATAATTATTGGGAACGGTTTTAATTTAGATAATTATATTTTTCAAGATTCATTGAAGGGACCCTTAGCATGGGTTGGAAGAGTTGCCCCGGAGAAAGGTTTGGAGGATGCAGTTTATGTTGCAAATGAACTTGGCGAAAAATTAAAAGTTTGGGGATTTATAGAAGATGAGATGTATGCGTCAAAGATAGAAAAATCATTCCCTTTAGGAGTTATAGATTGGATGGGTTTTTTATCAACCGATGAATTACAAAAAGAACTTGGTAAATGCAGGGGGTTGCTAAATACTCCGAAATGGAATGAGGCTTATGGGAATGTTATTGTTGAAGCTTTAGCCTGTGGTGTGCCAGTCATAGCTTATAAAAGGGGAGGACCTAGTGAGATTATTAAGCATGGCGAAACGGGATATCTTGCTAATCCTGATGATAAAAAAAATCTGCTTTCCTATGTAGAAATTATTGAAAAAATAAAGCGAAAAAATTGTAGAGAATGGGTAGAAAAAAATGCTTCCACAAATATATTTGCTAACAAGGTTGTGAACTGGCTTAATAAAGTAATAAAAGAATATAAGTAGAATAAATTTATTGAATGATTCTTTTTAATACAAAAAAAAGGCTTATAACCTTATTGATAATTTTAGTTTCTGGGATCATTATATTTATTTTAGGTTTAGGCAATACAGGATTGGTGGATGAAACTCCACCTTTATTTGCGACTGCTGCAAGGGCAATGAATGAATCGGGTGATTGGATAACTCCAAAAGTCAACGGAATCTTCCGTTTTGATAAGCCACCACTAATATATTGGCTAATGGGTTTTTTTTACTCATTACCGAAAAACGAAATTTGGGATAGTTTAGGGACACTCTCAGCAAGACTCCCTTCAGCTTTGGGATCGTTATTTTTAATGTTGATGATTGGAGATACGTTGTTTTGTTGGCCACAGAAAGGTGATAGGCAATTTTTCACTCCAATAGTTGCATCATTAGGCTTTGCTTTGTCTCCATTAATAATTATCTGGAGTAGAACTGCCGTGAGTGATGGCCTTTTAACTGGAACCCTAGGGATTAGCCTGCTTTTGTTTTGGAGAAGAATGGCAAGTGAAAACAATGATAATTGCATTTCAGCGTGGGTATTTTTAGGGTTTGCAATTTTAACTAAAGGACCTGTTGCATTTATTTTGGCAACATTGACTATTAGTTCTTTCTTGTTTACTCAGAAGAATTGGAAAACGTTGCTTTGCAAGATAAACCCTAAGAAAGGTTGTTTAATAACAGTACTAATAAGTGTTCCATGGTATATCTTAGTACTGATAAAAGAGGGAAAGCCTTTTTGGGATAATTTTTTTGGTTATCATAATTTTCAAAGATATACCTCAGTTGTTAATAATCATGCAGAGCCATTCTGGTTTTTTCTTTTCATAATGATATTGGGTTCATTACCATTTACTCCTTTTTTGTATCACGGGATATTTAAAGCCTCTGAGGATTTCTTGAAAAGTTCAAAAGAAAGTTGCGATGTCACTGACACCCTTTATACATATTCTCTATGTTGGTTAACATCAGTTTTAATCTTCTTTAGTATTTCTGCTACAAAGCTACCAAGCTATTGGTTGCCAGCAATTCCAGCTGCGGCAATCTTAATTAGTAATAGCTTTATAAACTTAAAAAAATCAAATAAAAGTTTTCTATATTTTTGGATTTTTAACATTTTAATTTTGTTTGGTGTCTCAATAGCATTCTTTTTCTCAAATATTTGGTTAAGTTCAATTAATGATCCTGAAATGCCTAATCTTGCATCTGAACTAGTAAGCTCTGGGATAATTTTTAAAGCTAAATTGTTCTTCTCTTCATTTACACTTCTTGCAATAATTTTAATTTTTTTAAAGTCAAAGAATATCCTTCTCTATCTTCAAATTTTATTTTTAATTGGGCATTCTCTTCTGATGTCTCCAATTAGGAAATTAGCAGATACTTCTAGGCAATTACCTTTGAGGAACATCTCAAAACTAATTTCAGATAATCGTGAGGGTAAGGAAACTTTAGCAATGATCGGGATAAGAAAACCGTCATTACATTATTATTCGAGACTAATAGTTTTTTATGAACCAAATACTAAAGAAGGATTAATTAATCTTTCAGACAGGCTATATGCCGATAGGAGAGAAAATTATGAGGATCAACCTGATTATGAATACAAATCTTTATTGGTCGTGATAGATGATTACTCCTCACGCGAAAAGCACTGGTTAAATTTTAATCATCAAAAATTAGGAAAATATGGTATTTATAATTTATGGCGAATTCAGAAAAGTGATTTAAATAAGTATTCGGAATTTTTAGTTAATATTGGTTATAAATCTGACTGGAAAAATAGAAAAGTTGAGAAATTTTAACAAAGTCTTTTTTTAAGAAGAGCGTTTTTAAGATCATCAAGGCTGCACTTAGTGGGGATCACTATTTCATTCAAATCTTCCAGTAATTCAAGATCGATTACAGAATCTTCCGCTAGAAAACTAAAAACCTCATTAATGCTTATGCCCATATCTTGAGCCATCTCTGAGATAAGCCTTAAAGTATCTCTCCTCACAGAAATTCTGAGATCTAGAGGGATATATTCATTTTCAGGGTTTGCTGACTTCATAAACTAAATCTTAAGACATTATTTAGTTATCCGGATATTATCTTTACAATATTCATTATTCATGTATTTCAAATAGATATATTCATGAGTATTTTTAAGAGAGGAATTGTAAATATTGAAATTAGAGTTGTAGTAAAAAGAATTTTTGAAGCGATTTTTTGCTTCACGTCATAAGCCTCTGCCATTAAAATTGTGGATATTGCTGTTGGTGTTCCTGCCTGAAGTATTATTGCTGATGATTGATAGAAGTCAAAATTTAAAAATTTGCTTATTAAAAAAACTATAAATGGTAGGATAAATAACTTTAGTAAAATTGAGAATTTAATTTCTTCATTTAGGTCAAAAATACCTCCTTTTTGATTTGTTATTATTCCTAGTCTTGCACCCACAATTATTATTGCCAAAGCGATAACTATTCTTGCAGGAATCCAAAGGTAATTGCCTAAGGTCTCATTTATTTGTAAAAGATAAGCAAAAAGTACACCAATGATCCCTCTTGATGCAGGACTATTTATTAATGCATTTAATAGGCTTTTTATATTAGGGTTGCTCTTCTTTTCGGATTTTTCTTGAAGAAAAAAAGGTCCAAATATCCAAGCGAAAAGTGTTGTTCCTAAATCAAAACCAATAGTAAAGTTTATAGTTGTTGAAGGTAGAAGAGCTATTGCGATAGGTATTCCAAGAAATGACGTATTACCTATTAGTCCTGCCAGCTGCAGAGTGTAATTTGGAAGCCTATTTTTAAATATTGGGAATTTATTTATAATTAATATTAAAAGTCCAATAAGAGTGAATGCAAAACATGCACTTTTAATAAGGTTTATATCTATACCTTCTTTTAATAAAAGACCCATTACACTTAATGGGATGCCAAATCTTATTAGAGGTCTTGCAATAAATTTAGAAATCTTTGGATTATTTTTTCCCAGAAAAAAACCAAAAATCAAGAAAGGAATAATATTTATAAAAAGAGAGTAGATGGTATTAATTAAATATTTAATAAAGTAATATTAACTTGCCGTTGCCTACTCCAAAAGTTTTTTATTCTTTGAGAATTTATATTATTTTCCATATTGCTTTGTCAGGGATTAAAGGAGATTCATATAAATTTTCTGGTTCTCTTGTCAAAACTCTCCAAGTTGGAACCCTACAAGTTACGTAAGCAGGACTTTCTATTAAAACCCCAGGTTTCTCATCAAAAGTACAAGTAAACCCTTCTTTCCAATATCCACCTTTGTTAAGGCTACCTTTAAACCA
>CACGIB010000012.1 GCA_902573045.1 uncultured Prochlorococcus sp. | reverse complement strand
TTTTCAAGGGCGCGATGCTAGCTAATGAAGAGATAAGTAATAAATCTTTCAAGGAATTTTTAGGATTCACGCCAAGTTGCCTTCAACCTTGGCTTGCATGTGAAACTTATGCGAAAAGTCTAGTCTCAAGTAAATATAAAGAGATAACGGAAACTTATGATCCTGGGGCGGCAATTTTTGGAGAACTTGACCTTGAACAGTTAGAAAATAGATACGCAATTGATCAGGCTCAGTATGTTTGGATGAAGACTATGCTTGAGGGCCAAATTCTCACATGGGGTGGAGATAGAGTGGATATGTCAAATTCAATGGAAGCCAGACCTGCATTTTTAGATCATCACCTAGCTGAAGCTGCCGTTGCTGTTCCCCCTGAATTAAGGATTAAAGACAATGTCGAGAAGTATGTTTTAAGAGAAGCCATGTCAGGATTGCTGCCTGAATCACTATATAAACGTGAAAAATTTCCTTTCATGGCTCCCCCTTCCCATGCAGATAAAGATAATTTAAGTTCTATGAAGGAAATTGTGAATGAATTTTTAAGTCCTGAGAGGATAAGAGAATTTGGAATCTTGGATGAAAAAGAAGTAAATGATTTGCTGAATACATTTTTTAGTTCAGAGCTTGATGCCTCAGAAAAAGTACAATTGGATGCAATAATCAATCATCTTTTAAGTGTTCAGATCTTATATAAGATTTTTATAATTGAGGATATCCCTGATAAGGCTCAAAAGATGGCTGATAATTTGGGCTGGAAAGTTTGAATTCGTTTCTTAAATTAATTTCTGAAAAGGTGTAAACCAATACAGGTTTTATTTGAAAAATAAGAGACCTTAAAAAGGTTTAAGTAATAGAAGTATGAGTTATAGCGCTGGGTTAAATATCCTAGAGCCACAGGTAATAAATAGGGAGAGAATCCAAGACTTGATAAATTCTTTTTCTTCAATCGGAGCTTCTGAGAATGGTTCTGTTTCAAGAAGAGGTTTTTCTGATGAAGATATATATGCAAGAAATTTTTTTATGAAAACCCTTAAGGAATTAGGTTTAAAAATAAGGATTGATACTGCAGGAAATATTATTGCAAGATTAGATGGGCATGATAATAATCTACCTCCCATTGTTACCGGATCTCATCTCGACACTGTTCCAAAGGGAGGTAAGTATGACGGAACTTTAGGCGTGATTGCAGGAATTGAAATTGCTTTTTTTCTTCAGGAAAATGATATTAAATTAAATAGACCATTTGAAATAATTGTCTTTGCTGATGAAGAATCGACAATGATTGGTTGTAAAGGCTTTACAGGTAATTTATCTATTAAAGAAGAAGATTTTGTTACCAGTAATTCTTGCTCAATAATTGATAATCTTTCTCGGATTGGTGGAAATTGGCTTGAGATTAAAAGTGCGGCAAGAAGTAAAAAAGATATATTCGCTTTTCTTGAATTACATGTTGAACAGGGAAAGGTCCTTGAAGATGGTGGTTTGGATATCGGAATTGTTAATGGAATAGTAGGTCAAAAAAGAATAACCGTTAGGGTTAAAGGTCAGGCAAATCATGCTGGAACTACACCAATGTCAAATAGAAATGACGCACTTTTGGCAGCCTCTAAAATTATTGTTGGCATTGAACAGATAGCTAAAACTACTTCTGAAAGTGCAGTCGCAACAGTTGGTAAATTGAAGTTACATCCCAATGCGGCAAATGTTATTCCAGGAGAGGCAGTATTCACGATAGATATGAGAGATTTAGATGAAGATGTACTTGGGAAAATGAGTTTAAGAACTGAGAATCTATGCTCAGAAATTCAAGAAGTTACTGGATGCGTAGTACAGATAGAACCTCAATTTGAAGTGATTCCCACTAAGTCATGCCCTAAGTTAGTTAGCTCTTCATTTCATGAATCTGAAAAGTTGGGATTTAAAACTGGAATATTACCAAGCAAAGCAAGTCATGACTCACAAGAAATAGGAAGGATCTGTCCTATGGTTATGATCTTCGTCCCGAGCAGAAATGGTCTGAGTCATTCCTACAAGGAATATACTTCTCTTGATCAATGTGCTAATGGTATTGAAGTTTTATTAAATACAATATTTTCCATCGATAAGAATTTTTTATACAAGCCTCTAATGATATAAATGACATTTTCAATTATTGGTTTTGATCCTTTAAAAAATAGATTTGGGGTTGCAGTTTCTTCTTGTCATATAGCTGTTGGCTCAACAGTTTCATTCGTTAGATCGCAGGTTGGTGCTGTTGCAACTCAAGGGCAAACTAATCCGTATTTAGGAATAAGAAGTCTTGAGTCACTCCAATCCTGCTCTGATTCGAAAATTGTTTTGGAAGATTTAATTAAAGAAGATTTTGGCAGGGAAAAAAGACAGGTTCACCTAATTGATAAGTATGGGAGAAGCGCATGCTGGACAGGTCAAGAATGTTTTCAGACAAGCGGACATATAAGTGGAGAAAACTTTTCTGTAGCTGGCAATTTTCTAGAGACTATTGAAGTTCTTGAGGTGATGGCTGATGTTTTCAAGCAAAGTGATCCAAATATTAAATTAGGGAAAAGACTACTTGATGCTCTTAATGCAGGAGAAAATATAGGTGGAGATAAACGAAGCCTCCGTTCAACCTCAAGCGCTCTAAAAGTTAGTGGAGAACTAGGCTTTCCTCTTTTAGATCTGAGAGTTGATTATCATGATTCCTCTGTAGATGAACTAATTAGAATTTATAGACATAGTCAAAGTGAATGGGCCCAGGAATGGAGAGACTCAATGAATGACTTGCCAGAAATGAATATGAAAAAGGAATTTAGAGTTGCATAAGCTTTAATAAGTTCAGCTTATAGAGGGTTGGAATTATTTTTATCCATCAATTAACAATTTAAGCACCCTTTTAAGATCTTCGAAGATACTAGCGCCCCCTCTAGCGCCCCTTTCTCATGTGAGATTGCAGACAATAAAAAAGAGAGTCTGGGAAACTCTCTAGTATGACTTGGTTTTTAAGAGTCGGGGCGACAGGATTCGAACCTGCGACCTAGTGCTCCCAAAGAACCCGCTAAAACAAGGCTATAATTGAGACTTATAGCTATATCAGGACATTTAGAGAAAAAAGTGTGGACTAATTCGGACTAGTTTGGTTTGATATGAGGGAAATATGAGGGAACTAATTTTTTAACCTCAGAGTGTTTATTTTTTATTTAGGTAATTTTTTTATAAGGTTATATAAAAATTATTGTTATTATCTAGCAAACTTGCGGGTCTGAAAATTTATTAGAAATGTCTTCATCATATGAATTTTCAACTAAATCACAATTGCAAACTGCAGTGGATTTATGGTGTTCGGATGAGGCCTCTGCAAATACCATTTATGGAGATATTAATACTTGGGATGTAAGTGCAATATCTGATTTTTCGGAGCTCTTCTTTGATAAAACAACATTTAATTCTGATATTAGTAATTGGGATGTAAGTAATGGAACCAATTTTCATGAGATGTTCCGGGAGGCTCTTTATTTCAATAGGGATATTAGTGAGTGGGATATAAGTAATGGAACTGATTTTTCAGAGATGTTCTATGCGGCAGAAAGATTTAATCAAGACATTGGGGATTGGGAGGTAAGTAATGGAACTAATTTTAGTTATATGTTTTATAAAGCCGAGAAATTTAATCAAGACATCGGGGATTGGGATGTAAGTAATGGAACTGATTTTTCTGGGATGTTTGAAAACTCTTCAGCTTTTAATCAAGATATTGGGGATTGGGATGTAAGTAATGGAAGTAATTTTTCTGCAATGTTTCTTATTTCAGAAGGTGCATCAATATTCAATCAAGACATCGGTAATTGGGATGTAAGTAATGGGACTGATTTTTCATTGATGTTTTATGGAATGGATGCTTTTAATGCGGATATTAGTAAATGGGATGTAAGTAATGGAACAGACTTTACTGCAATGTTCTATGAATCAACAAGTTTTGAGGAAGATATAACTACCTGGAATGTTAGCGCTGGAGCCGATTTAACTCTTATGTTCTTTCAAAATAATCTAGGTCTTGAAATTGGAGAAACTCCTACTGCTTCTGATTTCTATGGTCAAACCATAACAGGAGATGGAACAGCAGAAACAATAAATGGTGCTGCGGGTAATGATATTTTATTTGGATTAGGTGGTGATGATGAAATAGTCGCTGGGGATGGTTGGGACAAATTGTATGGAGGAGATGGCAATGACACCCTTAATGGTGGAGCAGATGATGACTCCATGTCAGGTGGAGCAGGTGATGATACTTATGTTGTAGACAGTACCAGTGATACGATTACAGAAAATTCCTCAGAAGGAACTGATTTAATTCAATCTTCTGTTAGCTATACAATCGCCGATAACGTAGAAAATTTAACTCTTACAGACAGTTCTGATATTAATGCTACTGGTAACTCTTTAGATAACACACTGACAGGTAACGCAGGATCTAATATTCTTAATGGTGGTAATGGTAATGATTTATTAAATGGTGGCTATGGAAACGATAAATTAATTGGTGGTTCTGGAAAAGACACAGCAGTTTTCAGTTCTAAGTCCAATGAAATTAATTTATCTACGACTAAAAAACAAAATACAAAAGAGGGATTAGATACATTAATTGGGATAGAGAATATTAGCTCTGGGGGTGGAAATGATAAATTGTATGGAAATAATGGTTCTAATACTTTAAATGGTGGTTCAGGTAATGATTTATTAATTGGAGGCAAAGGAAACGATAAATTAATTGGGGGTTCTGGAAAAGATACGGCAGTTTTCAGTTCTAAGTCCAATGTAATTAATTTATCTACGACTAAAAAACAAAATACAAAAGAGGGATTAGATACATTAATTGGGATAGAGAATATTAGCTCTGGGGGTGGAAATGATAAATTGTATGGAAATAATGGTTCTAATACTTTAAATGGTGGTTCAGGTAATGATTTATTAGTTGGAGGGATAGGAAACGATATATTAATTGGCGGAAAAGGAAAAGATATTTTTAAATTATCTAAAGGTAAAGGATATGATTTAATCCAAGATTTCAAGAATAAACAAGATAAAATTTTTATTGGATCAATGAAGAAATTGAAGCTTATAAATAAAGGTAAAGATGTATTTATCTATGAAGGCAAAGATCTTTTAGCCAAAGTTAAAAAGGCTAAGGGACTTCTATCTAAAAAAGGAAAATTCATTATTTGAGGGAAATATGAGGGAACGCTTTTTTGAGGGAAAATTATTATTAGCTGAGACTTACTGCTATAACTGAATCGGGGCGACAGGATTCGAACCTGCGACCTAGTGCTCCCAAAGCACTTCCCACCCCATTGCAAGCACTAGGTTTTCAGACTATACCTATTTTTTTGCCTAGTTCTGCGTTATTTGTCCAGTGAAATAAAGCAACATTTGTCCACTATTTGTCCACTTTTTTAAAATTAGTTGCGGCTTTACCCCTCTTTTTTTTGCAAGTAGTAAGCGTTTCATTTATTCCCAAGTTTTCATATCAGTAGTTCCTTGTGATCTTTGCATCCAGGCATATTTCCATGTACCGTTTTCATTTTTAAAAATGCAAGTGTAAGTTGAAAGATCTTTATTTTGATTTCCTTTATAACTGAAGATTTCATTCAAAGTGAAAACCGCGTATGCTATCTCACCGTAAATTTCAATTTTGTGGGTTTTGATTAGTTCTGAGGATTCTGCAATTAAGTCTTTACTATCAAACATTCCCACCAATCCCTGCGCGGAGATTGGATTTCCACTTGGCCTTACAGCCAAAAAATCTTCAGTTGCATTCGGTATTAGAAAAGAAGAATCTTCACTGATTGCATAACCATTAATTAAATTTTCTATGGCTTGAGTACTTGACATTAAAAAAAGGAGCTAATTGCCCCTTATTGTAGATCGACTGTCAATTAAATTTGTCCACTATCTGTCCACTTTGGGCGTGGACAAATATTTCCAATAAAAAAGCGAGTCTGGGTAACTCGCTAGTATGACTTGGTTTTAATTGAGTCGGGGCGACAGGATTCGAACCTGCGACCTAGTGCTCCCAAAGCACCCGCGCTACCAAGCTGCGCCACGCCCCGCTTATAAGATCTTAGTTCATAATAGTCATCTATAAAAGATCAAATTCAAAAATTTTTTTAAAACTAGAGTTATTTTCAAAAAAGTCCATCTTTTATGAATCACAGAAATAGATTTTGACAAAAATTTGAACAACCTAATTTAATTTAATTTTAAGAAATAAATAACCGATATTTAAAACTATTAGATGAGATTGAAAATAATAAAAAATTATTATTAATTTGAAAATTTTATTTAATAATTAGCCTTAAATTAATGATGTTTTAAGGCTTTTAAAAAATAATAATTAAAGTCGATAATAAAATTTTTAATGGAATGGAAATGCACTTATAAATTTTGACATCATTATTAGCAACTGACTCTGAAAAATAATCTTCTAGTTAAGATAATTATCACCCTATGGAAATATGTAACTATTAAATCCAATTTAAGAATTACTATCAAAAATATTATTTGAATTTTGCAGTATGAAGAAATTAGAGAATTTAATTAAGACTTATGATGATTTCCCGAAAAAAGGAATAGCTTTCAAAGATATACTTGGAATAATTCAAGATTCAGAAGTTTTTAAGGAATTAATCCTCAAAATGTCTTCAAATCAAATTTTAAAGAATTGTGATGCAATAATCTCTATAGAAGCTAGAGGTTTTATTTTCGGCTCGGCAATTTCGCTTCAAGCCTCCAAACCGATGATAGTTGCTAGAAAACCAGGAAAACTACCTGGGGAATTAATTCAAGAAGACTATGATTTAGAGTACGGGAAGAACTCTTTATCTATACAGAAGGACGCACTTAAAAAATTTAATTCTTTTGTTATAGTTGACGACCTTTTGGCAACTGGTGGAACGATTAATTGTGTAGCTAATCTAATTAGAAAAAATGGAAAAAAAATAACAGGTGTATTGACAGTGGTTGAATTAAAAGAACTCAGTGGAAGATCAAAATTAAATTTCCCAATAGAATCAATAATTGCAATCTGATTGTTTTTTATAAATTTATTTTAAATCAAACCTATTGATCCTGCTGTAAAACCAACCACTAAAAAAAAAGCAAACTCTGTCAAATCTCTTGGTAAAGAATTGAATATTAAATTTAAATGAGTCATTTAACCTTGTGCTCCTCAGGTCTATAAATTTAAAAAAAATATAACCAAGAAAAAATCTTTTTGAGGTGAAACTGATATTTTTTTTCTTTTTTCTAAAGATTTAGAAATCAAAATTAAAATTAGATTTTGTTGGTTAGCTTATTTCAATCTCTCAATTTTTTGCTATATTAATCTTAATATTTTCGTATTACATGGAATACAAAAAGAAATCATTATCAAAGCTAGATATAAAAAAAGACTACGAAGAAATAGACACAAGGCTTGCCTCCGGTTGGTACGTTGATGATGTCAATATTTCACAAAAGAAAATTTATAAAACAAAAAAAACATACTACAAGATTTCAAAAAAATTAAATCCCTAAATTAGTTTTTTTAAAATAGTTAACTGAATTTATTAAATCTTTATCAATAATTGAAATAACTTTTCCATTTTTCAAGGCATTTATTTGAATTTTTAAAATACTTCTCATAGCTTTTCCATTTCTCAATTGATGTTTTGTAAAGTGGTTGAACGACTTGTGATGAAGAAGGAGTATTTATTTTCCCTCTTTTATAAGCAGTATCTCTGTAGTTTTTAATATTTTCATCCCATTTTAAATCTAAGAAATCCAAAATTCTTGAAATATGAGTATCAAAATCCTCTATCAAATCTTCATATTTAGAGGTAATAAAATTCATTTTTAATGTTGTCTTGTAGTCAATCCACATATTCATTGTTAAATCATATATTTCAGATGCCGATTCTATACTTCGAAAGTTAGACATGGCATTGTTTGGCTCAAATGATTGTTGGAAACAGGATAAAACAGTGTCATAAGGATTTCTATGTGTGAAAATTATTTTTGAATTTGGAAATAATAAATTTATAAGAGGTAAGCAAACTGTTTGAAATGGAAATTTATCAATCAATATTCTTGCGTTTTTGTTATTACAGGTATTTTTTAAGATTTCAAAATAGTGATTTCTTAATACTACTAAATCTTTCGCATTAAGTTTATTAAGTTCATCAAGAGAGTATTTGAATTTTGATTTTATAACTTGCTCTACAGAGTTAATTAAAGGTTTTTCCTCAACAACATCAATTTCAGGATGACTTCTTAAAATAGTATCAAGAAGTGTAGTGCCTGATCTTGGAAATCCTATTAAAAAAACAGGTGAATGTTCATCTTCATATGAAGGCTTGTTCTCTACTGCAAAATTTTTATTATCTAGATTTTTTCTATAAACCCTAATATATTCTTGAAAAATTTCTGGATTAAAATTTTCATACTTTAAATTGTGTTGGCTTTTCTCAAAGCATATGAAAGCTTCATCAAAATTTTTAATTTTTTCCTCAATAAATGCTTTAAAAGACCAGAAAAGAATATTTGTATTATGGTCTGTACTTTTTATCCAATCATTAGAAACTTGGTCAATTAATTTTTTTGCTGTTATGTAATCTTTTTCTCTAAAACAAATTCTTGCTTTAAACATAAGTATTTCATTAATAATGAATTTATTGCTACCAAGTGTTTTTATTCGGTCTTTTAATTTTTTTAAATTATTTGTCTTCTCGTAGAGTCTCAAAAGATTAATATGTGCATAATTGTAGTTTTCATTAATTTCAATTGCACTTAGGAATAATTCTTCTGCTTCTGATAATTTGTTGAGATCAATTTTAATAGATCCCAAATTTACATAAGCTAAATCAAATTTTGGATTGAAATTTATAGCTTTTTCAGTAAATTTTTCTGCTTCAATAAGTTTGCCTTGCTTTGATAGAAGTGAAGCAAGGTTATTGTAAGCAAGAGAAAAATCTGATTTTAGTTCGATTGCTTTTCGATAACAGATTTCAGCGTCCCTGTCATTATTCTGTTTAGTCATAATATTACCTAAGTTATTTAAAGCTATTGGTGAAGTTGGATTTATTTTGAGCGCTTTTCTTAAAAATTCTTCTCCTTCATCAATTTTCCCCAAATCATTTAAAGTCGCACCTAAATTTATTAGAGCTAAATCATATTTAGGATTAATCATAAGAGCATCTCTTAAGAATTTTTCAGCTTGCTTGGAGTTACCTAAATCTTTCAAAACACAAGCTAAATTTACTAATGTATTAATGTCTTTGGGATCTATTTCTAAACTCTTTTTCAAAAAGAATTCAGCTTTTTCAAGATCCCCCTCCCGCACTAAAATACTGGCCAAATTGGAATAAGACCTTAAAAACTTCGGATTTAATTCAATTGCTTTATTTAGGATTTCTTTAGCAATATCATTTCTCCCTTTTATTACCATGATATTGGCTAAGTTGAGATATGCTTCTTGGCTATTTGGAAATTTTTTAAGTGATTCTTCAAACAACAATATTGCTTTATCAAACTGCTTTAATTGAGAATAAATACTACCTAAATTATTAAATATTCTAGGGTCGTAAATTTTA
Source organism: uncultured Prochlorococcus sp. (assembly GCA_902573045.1). The sequence continues at coordinate 11,379 of CACGIB010000012.1, read as the reverse complement.
TTTTGAATTAGAAAATTATACATTTTGGTTGCTTCTTTAATTTTCCCACTTGAATGTAATAAAAAGGCATCAGATATTAATACATCTTTTTTCAATGCTTTACCTTTTTTTTTAATTGACTTATCAGTTTTTTTATCGTTACTCCCAAATCCTTTCATTTCCTGGCTTGTTGATAGATTAATATCCCTATTTAAAACAAACTAACTTTGAATTCTCAAAAATGTTGCGTAACTAACAATATTCTTATGATTTTCAACAAAAAAATAAAAAAAGCTTCTTGTAAAAAGGACACTAATAGTACCGTCACACCTAAATTTTAATTATTAAATTTTTTTTATTTTTTTCCATAAATCCCTCTTGTACCAGTATTTGTCGGATTTTCTATTTGATGCGTTAATTTCAAAAAACAGAAAAATCTAGAAATTTAAATAAAACGTATCGGTTGATACTTGAAATTAAAATATTTTTTACAGTAAGATAAAGTGTCCTTTAAATTTCGTGTGAGGAAATTTATGAAGCTTTTTAAGAGCTTACTCGTGGCACCTGCAACATTAGGCTTATTAGCCCCTGTTGCCGCGACTGCCAACGAAGTCACTATTAATGATTTCAACGCTGCAGAAGAAATTGCAGTTACAAATAGCCGTATTGACGGTTTAGAAGCTAGATTCAACAATCTTGAAGCTGGTTCATTCTCAGAAACAACAACAGCATCTTTTGGTGTTGATTTTTTAGTCGGCGCTGTTGATGGAGCAGCTTCTGAGGCAACAACATTTGGTTATCAAATGGGTATTGGCTTAGAAACTAGTTTTACTGGTGAAGATGCACTTAGTGCAACTATTGATATAGGTGATGCTGATGGTGCCGCTGGAACTGAATTAGGTTTCGATGACACCGATGACGTACTTACACTTGATGGTCTTACATACACATTCCCAGTAGGTGGTGCAACAGTATTGGTTGGTGATAACACTGACATCAGTGCTGTGTATTCAGGAGCTTGTGCTTACAGTGCTTTCACTGACTACATGGGTAACTGTGGTACAGGTAACTCTGTTGGTGTAGGTGGTAATGGTGCTACTGCAGCAATGTCTTACGCTTTTGATAGCGGATTCTCATTAGCTGGTGGTGTTTCTTCTACTCCTAGTACACTTTTAACTGAAGAAGGTGCTGATACCTTCGGTATTGAGGCTGCTTACACTGCAGACGTTTATGGAGTATCACTAGCTTATTCTGATGCAGAAGCAACAACTTATTGGGGTTTCAATGGTAACTATGCTTTTGACTTCGCAACAATAAGTGCTGGTATTGAATCTCAAGACGATGGTACAGAAGCAACAGGATTCTTTGTTGGTCTAAGCTTCGATGAAGTTGGAGCTGGTTCTCTTGACTTAGGTATGGGTACAACAGCTAACTTCTCAGACGCTGATACTGAGTACTACATCTATGAAGCATCATATGCTTATCCAATAAACGATGGTATGACAATCACACCAGGTGTATACATTAAAGAGGGTACAACTGATGAGACTGGTTTTGCTGTTAAAACTTCATTTAGTTTCTAATTAAATTAGTTTAATTATTAATTAAAACTACACACATACAAGACCTGCCAATTTGGTGGGTCTTTTTTTTTAAGATACGAGAAGTAAAAAAATGTATTATTAATCAAATAGCATTATGTCTCTTTAATTATTAATGAATTACGATACTTCAGAAATAATAAAATATATTCAAATTGCTAAAGAGAAGCATAAAGAAGGTAACTTAAATCAAGCGAATGAAATTTATAAAAAATTATTAAATCAAAAGATCTATACATATGATTTGCTTATCTCATATGGACTATTTAATAGAGAGATTAATAATCTAAATGTTGCTAAAAACTTATTTTTCTTATGTGTTAAAAAATATCCTTTAATAACTCAGTCATACATCTTATTAGCTGAAATTTTGAGAAAAGAGAATAAATTTAATGATGCTTTAAAAACATTATATGCTGCAAAAAAAATAGAAAAATCTAATTCTGATATTTACTACAATTTATCAATTACATATAAAGCTATTAAATCCTTTAAAGATGCAATATTCTCTATTGATTCTGCAATAAAGCTTCAGCCAAAAAATCAAATATATAAGATTTTTAAAGCTGATATTCTTATTGAATTTTTTCAAAATGAGGAGGCAAAAGAATTATTACTTAATTTAAAATTACCTAGAGAAAGCTTTTTGTATTTTCAGAGAGAAATTTTAATTTCCAAAATATTTATTAATCAAAGAAAGTATTCATTGGGTGAAACTGTTCTTTTAAAATTAAGAAAAGATTTCAATAAGGAAAGAATTTTATACCTTAATTTGAGCGATCTTTATTTTAAAAATAAAGAATTAAAAAAAGGAATTCTGATTTTGAAGGAAGGTATTGATATATTTCCAAATTTCATTCCATTAAGGTTTAATTTAGCGGTTATGTACAGAAATTTAGGGTTATTGGATTTATCTATAAATACACATATTGAAATCCTTTTAAAGGATCAATTTAATTCAAATAGTTTTTATGAATTATCAACTATGTATGATTTTTCAAATCATAATGACCTATTAAAGAGGTTGCTTAATATTGAGATAGAAAATATCTCGCAAATTGAAAAAATACATATTTGCTTCTCAAAGGCAAATATATACCATTACAAAAAGGATTATAAAAAAAGTGCTTATTTTCTTAAAATTGCAAATGAAGAAAAACTAAAGATACAACCATCTGATTTAAAAAGAAAATTAGACACAGGAGAGTACTACAGAAATTTAAAAATAGTTAAGGCTTCCAATACGAATATTACAAAAGATAGTAATCAATATTTATTTATTGTTGGGATGCCGAGGTGTGGAAGTACTTTGTTGGAGAGCATTTTAAGTCTTAATCCTGAAGTTAAAGACCTTGGAGAGGTTTCATTTTTAGAAGAATCTCTTATGAGAACTGACGATTGGCTTGAAGTTCAGAATAGCTATGCTCAAAAAGTCAGACTCATCAATTCGCAAAAGAAAATTTTTACAGATAAAAATTTGTTCAACTTTTTATATTGTCCAATAATCTATAATTTGTTCCCAAATTCAAAAATCATTCACTGTAACAGAAATCCACTTGATAATGTTCTTTCAATTTATAGAACAAACTTTTTGAATCAAAGTTTTTCGAGTTCACTAAATGATATCACTGATTTATATCAGTATCACTTAAAACTCATGCATGAATACAAAAGCAAATTTGGATCAATGATTTACAGTTATGATCATGATAAGGTCCTTCAAAATCCTAAAGAAAATATTCGAAATTTAATAAATTGGCTTGAATGGGAATGGAGTGATAAATATCTATCACCACAAAAAAGTAAAAGAAGTGTATTCACAGCGAGTAGCGCTCAAGTAAGAAAAAAAATCAACCCAAACTTTTCAGGTTATTGGAAAAAATATGAAGATTTTTTAAAACCTGTTAGTGAGATATTCCCAACGTACGATTAAAAAAATGGCTGAATACCTTTTGCAATTATTTTATTTTGCACTAAAATGAAGCTACAATTTAATTCTGTGTGAGGAATTTTAATGAAATTATTTAAGCAGTTGCTTGTAGCCCCTGCAGCGATTGGATTTTTAGCACCACTTTCTGTTAGTGCTTCCGATATCAATCTTGAGGCTATATCAAAATATTCTCAAGATAATTTAGAAATTGATGGGAATTCATTCCAACAAGAACCTACAAGTAAAATCCTACTTTCAGGAGGAGAAGGTTTAGTTGATGATAGCAGTGATATCACTGGCGGATTCTCAGAAACAACAACAGCATCTTTTGGTGTTGATTTTTTAGTCGGCGCTGTTGATGGAGCAGCTTCTGAGGCAACAACATTTGGTTATCAAATGGGTATTGGCTTAGAAACTAGTTTTACTGGTGAAGATGCACTTAGTGCAACTATTGATATAGGTGATGCTGATGGTGCCGCTGGAACTGAATTAGGTTTCGATGACACCGATGACGTACTTACACTTGATGGTCTTACATACACATTCCCAGTAGGTGGTGCAACAGTATTGGTTGGTGATAACACTGACATCAGTGCTGTGTATTCAGGAGCTTGTGCTTACAGTGCTTTCACTGACTACATGGGTAACTGTGGTACAGGTAACTCTGTTGGTGTAGGTGGTAATGGTGCTACTGCAGCAATGTCTTACGCTTTTGATAGCGGATTCTCATTAGCTGGTGGTGTTTCTTCTACTCCTAGTACACTTTTAACTGAAGAAGGTGCTGATACCTTCGGTATTGAGGCTGCTTACACTGCAGACGTTTATGGAGTATCACTAGCTTATTCTGATGCAGAAGCAACAACTTATTGGGGTTTCAATGGTAACTATGCTTTTGACTTCGCAACAATAAGTGCTGGTATTGAATCTCAAGACGATGGTACAGAAGCAACAGGATTCTTTGTTGGTCTAAGCTTCGATGAAGTTGGAGCTGGTTCTCTTGACTTAGGTATGGGTACAACAGCTAACTTCTCAGACGCTGATACTGAGTACTACATCTATGAAGCATCATATGCTTATCCAATAAACGATGGTATGACAATCACACCAGGTGTATACATTAAAGAGGGTACAACTGATGAGACTGGTTTTGCTGTTAAAACTTCATTTAGTTTCTAATTAAATTAGTTTAATTATTAATTAAAACTACACACATACAAGACCTGCCAATTTGGTGGGTCTTTTTTTTTAAGAATTTAATTTAATCATATTGTCTAAACTTCTTTATTAAGACAAGATAAATACATTAATTTAATTTGATAAAATTAGACAAAAAATTATTTATTAATGTCTCCGATATTTAAGTGTTTGATTTGTAGAAAAGATATCGAGAGATCTACAAAGACATTTTGGATGAAAAAAGGCCACTTATTGTGTTCTACTTGTTTGGACAATATAGAAAAAAAAATACCTTGATTAATCAAGGTTTGTAAAAAAAATTTTTGGTAATTAAAAGTTATATTTAAAGCAAACCTGGAATTGTTTAGCCAAATAAGTCGTAAATTATGATTACTTCCAAAAGTTCAATCATGGCAATATTTCATAAGTTATTTAGTAATTTACCAATAAAATTAAACCATTTGGTTAAAATAAAAATTGTTTTAGAAAAAAAACTCCAAGAGATTACATGTTAGAAAATGTAATCTTCTTAGAGAGTGACAAAATTATTTTGAAAGTTAATACTAATAATTGGAAAAATTGTTAGTAGTCTTATTGAAGTATTTAATTCTGTAACTTTGAATTAAAACCAACCAGGAATGATTTGTCCAGTAGTTACGTATGCGCCAACTGCAGCGACAAAACCTAACATTGCTGCCCAACCATTAAAACGTTCTGCTTCAGGAGTCATGATAAAAAAAGTAATTTATGTGTATTATTGTAACAGTATATATGAAGCTTTGTAAAGTAATTTTTAGTTTTTTTTTGTGAAGGCATACATTTTTTTAGAAAAAAACTTACATGTAGCAAAAATGATTCAGATATGTAACGCTATCTAAACTTATTTGTCAAGTAATACTTAAGAAGGTTTATTTCAAACAATTTTTCCTTAGTTAAAGCTTATTTACCATTAAGTAAATTTTCAAACTAATTCTCCTAATTCTTTTTTTTTGAGATTTAAATTTATTTTTAAGCCTTGCAGACAATTTAGTTCAGATTCATATTGAAAAGTATTTTTTAAAGTGACTAGAAAATATCAGTCAAATAATTAATTCTTGTTTACTCTAAACTTTCAAAAAATTAATTTTAAGTAAATGATTGATCTAAGTTATTAAAAATGAGTAATTAATAATCTTAAGTTGCAATCAGTGAAGGGCATTTTTACTAGTGAAAATATTAGCTGTGTTTTTACAAATGGACCTCAATGGAAAATAATGTGGGTCGCCTGAGATTCGAACTCAGGACCAGCCGGTTAAAAGCCGGATGCTCTACCGCTGAGCTAGCGACCCATTTTGTAAAATTGAGTACATATGAAATTATCCCTTTTTAAGGCAAAAAAAACAACTTTTTATCTCAAGTTGAACAATAGAAAAACAATTCTTAACTTATGGAATAAAAAATTAAAAATTCTCTCTTTATTTACACTTGAAAGGTAAAATAATATATAAATATAGGAATTTCTAAAATGCTAAGAACTATTGTAGTTTTCGCACCAATAATCGCTGCTTTAGCTTGGGTTGTATTTAATATACAAAAACCAGCAAGAGAGCAGTTTAACAGAGACTTTTTGGGAAAGGACTAACTTAATTTGATAGATAAAGAAATAGTTGTAATAGGAGCTGGTCTTGCAGGTTCCGAAGCTGCTTGGCAAATCGCAAATAATGGTTTACCGGTTAGATTAGTAGAAATGAGACCTCTGAAATCAACTCCTGCGCATCATACTGATGAATTTGGAGAGTTAGTTTGTAGTAATAGTTTTGGAGCATTAAGTCCAGATCGAGCTGCAGGTTTATTACAAAAAGAATTAAGAATTTTTAATTCATTGATAGTTAAAACAGCAGATAAATTTGCTGTTCCAGCTGGAGGTGCATTGGCTGTAGACAGATCTAAATTTAGTAATGCTTTAACTGAAGTTTTATCTAATCATCCTTTAATTAAGATAAAAAGAATTGAGCAACTTGATCTGCCAAAAAGAGAAAATATAACTATCATTGCTTCTGGTCCATTAACATCAGATGTTTTATCCTATAAAATTCGTGATTTTACAGGTATTGATGAATGTCATTTTTTTGATGCAGCTAGTCCAATTATTTATGGTGATACTATTGATGAAGATATTGTCTTTAAAGCTAGTAGATACGACAAAGGAGATCCAGCATATTTGAATTGTCCAATGGATAAAAATGATTACATTAATTTTAGGAAAGAACTTATTGGCGCAGAACAAGCTAATTTAAAAGACTTTGAAAAAGAATCTGCTAATTTCTTTGAGGCTTGTTTACCAATTGAAGAAATTGCAAGAAGAGGAGTTGATACAATGAGATATGGACCATTGAAATCTATTGGGTTATGGAATCCTAAATGGGGAGATTTATTTGATAGGAAAAATAGATTAGAAAAAAGACCTCATGCAATTGTTCAATTAAGGAAAGAAGATCTAGAAGGCAAATTACTTAATATGGTTGGCTTTCAAACTAACCTAAAATGGTCAGAGCAAAAAAAGAATATTTAGAATGATTCCCGGCTTAGAAAACGCAGAGTTTGTTCGTTTTGGAGTAATGCATAGAAATACTTTTTTAGAGTCTCCAAAACTGCTTTTGCCAACATTACAATTTATGCAAAGAGAAACTCTTTTCGCAGCTGGTCAAATAACTGGTACGGAAGGTTATGCTGCTGCGGCTGCTGGTGGATTGCTTGCAGGAATAAATGCATCTTTATTAGCAAAGGGTAAGGACCTAATAACTTTTCCATGTGAATCAATGATTGGCTCTCTAATAAATTTCATAAGCAATAAGAATCAAATAATGTCAAATCAGAAAAAAAATAAATTCCAGCCAATGCCCCCTTCATTTGGTTTGGTTCCAGAATTAACAAAAAAAATTAAAGATAAAAAATTAAGGTATAAAACTTATCATGAAAGATCTACAGAAGCGTTGAATGGTTTTAAAAAAAAATTAGATTCTCGTCTAAAAAAAGATCACTTACTTACAAAAATTAATTAAAATGAATTACTAAAAGATTCAAAAATGAATTTTAATAAGAGAAATTTTGATGCAATTATTATTGGCTCAGGAATTGGAGGATTAGTAACAGCATCACAATTAGCTGCTAAGGGAGCTCAAGTTTTAGTTCTTGAGAAATATATTATTCCAGGTGGAAGTGGGGGTTCTTTTAAGAGGAAAGGTTATACCTTTGATGTTGGTGCATCAATGATTTTTGGATTTGGAGATAAAGGTTATACCAATTTATTAACTCGTGCTCTTAAAGATGTAGATGAAAAATGCGAAACTATTCCTGATCCTGTGCAGCTTGAATATCACCTGCCAAATAACTTTAATATTTCTGTAGATAAAAATTATGACCAATTTATAAGTAAATTATCAGCTATTTTCTCCAAAGAAAAAGAAGGTATCAAAAAATTCTATGGTACTTGTGCAAATGTGTTTAAATGTTTAGATTCAATGCCTCTATTATCAATAGAGGATCCAACTTATCTTTTTAAAGTTTTCTTTAAATCCCCATTATCCTGTTTAGGGTTAGCAAGGTGGTTACCTGTAAATGCAGGAGATGTTGCAAGAAAGTTTATAAAGGATCCTGAGCTCTTGAAATTTATCGATATTGAATGTTTTTGTTGGTCAGTAATGCCTGCTCTCAAAACGCCTATGATTAATGCAGGAATGGTTTTTACAGATAGGCATGCTGGTGGTATAAATTATCCAAAAGGGGGAGTTGGTAAGATAGCGGAGAAGTTGGTTTCTGGTATCGAAAAATTAGGTAGCGAGGTTCGCTACAAAGCCAATGTTACTGAAATACTTTTAAAGAACGAGAAAGCAGTAGGAGTAAAGCTTTCAAATGGGGAAGAAATTTTCTCTAATATTGTTGTATCTAATTCCACTAGATGGGATACATTTGGACTAAAGGATAAAAAGAAAGGATTAATTGCAAGTAAAAACGTGCCAAAAAGTGAATATAAGTGGTCAGAGACCTATAAACCTTCGCCTTCTTTTGTCTCTATTCACCTTGGAGTTGAAAAAAATCTAATAAGTAATAACTTTAATTGTCATCATATTATCGTTGATGATTGGGATGAATTAGAAAGTGAAAAGGGAGTGATTTTTATTTCTATACCTACCTTGCTTGATCCTTCCTTGGCTCCAGAAGGTAAACATATTGTTCATGCATTTACACCTTCATCAATTGATGAATGGGAAGGGTTATCAAGGGAAAAATATCTTAAGAAGAAAGAAGAATATTTCTCATTTCTTGTTGAAAAGATTTCAAAGCTTTTACCTAATCTAGATCAAAACATTGATCATAAAGAAATTGGTACACCTAAAACTCATAGAAAATTTCTTGGCAGATATGATGGGACTTATGGGCCAATTCCTAATCAAAAGTTACTTGGACTTTTGCCTATGCCTTTCAATACTACAAAAATTAAAAACCTCTATTGTGTAGGGGATTCATGTTTTCCTGGTCAAGGTCTAAATGCAGTTGCATTTAGTGGTTTTGCTTGTGCTCATAAAATAGGTTCAAAATTAAATATAAATAGTTTAAAATTACCAGATTAGAGTGAGCCTTCAATAAATGATAGAAAAGTTTAAAACTCTTTTTTTTGTAAAAAGTTCTTTAATTTCTCTATATCTGGCCCTTACAATTCCGATATCATTTATTTCTATTGATCAGTTGAAAATTATTTCTGTAATGACATGTGCCTTGGGCTTTTATTTAATTATTAATATCACAAATGATCATGTAGAAACTTGTAATAATAAAATTTCATATAAGACTTCCTTTATTTCAAAAATCTTAGGGAGAAAAAATTGGGAGATTTCTTGGAAAGAAATTAAGTTAATCAAATCTTTACCTACCAGTCAAGGTAGTAAGGTTTATTACTTCAATACTAATAAAGGAGATAATTTCCTTATTCCACAAAGGGTAGAAAACTTTGAGAGATTTATGGCAATTATTTCTCAAAAAACCGGTATTAATGTTAAAGATATATCTTACTTATCACCTTTATGGACTTATAAGTTATTAACCTTCATGTCAGTTTTGATGATAATTGGAGAAATTTTTGCATATAAGAATCAGATGTTATCGATACTAAACCTATAACCTTGTTGTCTTACGGTAGTTATTCCTCCCCCTTCTCCCAATCCGGCCTGCTCTAATTTTCTTCTTAAAGTTAAGACTTGAGTATCTACAGATCTTGGTCCTCCACTAAATGGGGGCCAAGCCATCCTTAAAAGCTCTTGTCGGCTTCTTACCATACCAGGAGGCATAAGAAGGGCACAGAGTAAAGCAAATTCCCGAGGGCTTAATTCTACAGGCTTTTCACTCAGAGTTACCTGTCTTAATAGAAGATGAACCTCTAAAGGACCGACTTCAACTTTTTCTTGTAATCCTATTCTTCCTCTCTTAAGTAGGGTTCTACATCTTGCTGCTAACTCTTCTAGTCCAAATGGCTTTCTTAGAACATCATCAGCTCCTTCATCTAGGAGGTTAACTAAAGCTTCAACACCTGATCTTGCTGTTAGGACAATAACGGAGGAGCCCAATTGTTGGGCAAGTCTCATAGCTGTATTTTGCTCAAGGATTTCTGCGCTAATCAATAAGTCAGGTGATTGTTCTCTACACAGATCAACAGCTTCAGCAGCTGATCCAACTGCAGCAGCTAGGTGACCATCTTGACGAAGCCTTTGTACAAGGACCGTTCTTAGTGTGGGGTGAGGTTCAACAACAAGAACTCTTGAGGGTGTTTGAGAGCTCGTAGGCAAGTTTGAACTGCTAGGGGTTGAAGCTAAGATTTGCTCAGTTGATTGCATTCTTAATTACTGTTTGGCCAGGCAATTTTTTATCATCCTTAATAAGGTATAACAAATGCAAAATAAAAATCAGAATTTATCTAATTATGACATCATTTGAAAACCCCAATGCAATTCGTCATTTTCAATCGATTTGCGATAGTTGCCAGGACTTGGTTACTCGTTTTCATACGCCATCTGATCTTAGATTATATAGTGATGGTTATCTCCAAGCATTGAGGAATTGCAGTAGTTTAGAGCAAAAAGATCAAGAGAAATTAGAAAGATTAATTGAAAGATGGATTTTAGATCCGTCAAGTTTTATTGATCCTGATGGAGATGGAAATAAAGGCTTTTTTGATAAAAAAAAGATTTAAAATATTAATTTTTATTAATCAATAAAGTATTTATACTCACTAATTGTCTTAAGACGCTAATTCAATTTCTATTTTTTCTTTAAGAGATCCAGAGTTGTACATCTCAATAAGAATGTCTGATCCACCAAGAAATTCTCCTTTTAAGTAAACTTGAGGAATTGTTGGCCAATCTGAATATTCTTTGATACCTTCTCTTATGGCGAAATCACTTAAAACATCAAAAGTACCAAATTCTACCCCTAATGAATTCAGTATTTGAACTACATTGTTGGAAAAACCGCATTGAGGCATTAATTTTGTCCCTTTCATAAAGACCATAACTGGATTAGAGTCAATCAGTTTTTGTATTTTATCTTTTGTTAAGTTGTCCATAATTCAATTTGGAATTTCTGTTTTTAATGCCAGTGCATGGATAGCCTCTGAAGCTAATTCTTCCTTCAAAGCAGAATATACTAACTGGTGTTGTTTAA
>CACGIB010000011.1 GCA_902573045.1 uncultured Prochlorococcus sp. | reverse complement strand
CAGTTACAGCAGCAAGAAGATTCATAGCTGAAAATAATCTTTCTGCGCCTTCAGTTTTCAATGTCCGAAGAAATGAACATACTACTGATAGATTTTTTTGGGGTGAAAAAGGATTGTTTAGTGCCCAATATGCTGAAGAAAATCATTTTCTATTTCCATCACTAAAAGTTGTAGTTGAAGGAATTGGTGAAGAAAAAATATTTGAGGGTCTAGAACTTACTGCAGATGATTGGGAAGAGATTGAAGAATACGAATATGCTTTTGTTTAAAAAATATTATTTATATTTGAACTTATAAAATTAATTAAATTTGAATCAATTTGATGAAATCCATCGAATTCTAAGAATTTACAAAATTTAGAAGACTTACTCTTTACCTCTTTATAAATAGTCCTAGAAGCATCTATAGGCACAACGTCATCAAATAAACCATGACTAATAATGAAAGCTGGACATTTTTCTCCTGGGGCCCAGTTGGGGTGAGGATAACCACTACAAGCAACAATTAATCCAATATTTAACTTAAATCCCGCATCAATTGCCATTGCCGCACCCTGAGAGAAACCCAACAAAATTGTTTTTCTTAGTGGAATCTGATCAGTATCAAATTTTTTTAATGTAACTAAAAGTTTGTTTACTTCAACCTCAGCTCCATTCCAATCATGTGGATATAATCCATACCACTGTCTTCCCTGACCGCTTGGGTGTAATCCAGGAGCCCTCAAAGAAATTACCTCAAAATCAAAATTTATTTTTTCAGTCATCTCCTTTCCAAATGTTAAAAGATCATCCGAATCAGCTCCCCAACCATGCATCAAAATAATTCTATGAGTTGCAGTTTGAGAGCTAATCGAGACAAATTCATGATCGATGGCATATTTCATGTTTATATTCTTAAGTAAGTAAACTTTCCCATAATGTCACCATTAGCTTTAGTAAGTGTCTCTGATAAAAAAAATATAATCCCATTTTGTAAGGAATTGGTAGAGCAATTTAATTATAAAATTCTATCAAGTGGAGGAACTGCCAAACATCTTATAGAAGCAAAAATTCCAGTTATTAAAGTTGCAGATTTTACTAGTTCTCCAGAAATTCTTGGAGGAAGAGTTAAAACTTTACATCCAAAAATTCACGGGGGAATATTAGCTAAAAGAACTGACGAAGAACATAAAAAAGATATAGAAGCTAATAATCTTGAAGTAATTGACTTAGTAGTTGTCAATTTATATCCTTTTAAAAAAACTGTAGATGGGGGAGCTAACTGGGAAGATGCTATTGAAAATATCGATATCGGAGGGCCATCTATGATTCGTTCTGCCGCTAAAAATCATAAAGATGTCTCGGTTTTAGTAGATCCTAGTCAGTATCAAAATTTTCTTGAAGAAAGTAAAAAAGGTGAATTGAAAGACTCATATAAAGCAAAATTAGCCCTTGAAGCTTTTCAACATACAGCAGACTATGACACTGCAATATCTAATTGGATAAGAAAAGAAAGAGATTTACAAGCTTCCAAGTATATTGAATCTTATCCACTAATCAAAACCTTAAGATATGGGGAGAATCCACATCAAAAAGCTTTCTGGTATGGTTTAAATAACATTGGATGGAACTCAGCAGAACAATTACAAGGAAAAGACTTAAGTTATAACAATCTATTAGATCTAGAATCGGCACTTTCAACAGTTTTAGAATTTGGTTACACAGAAAAAGATGAACTTACGACCGACATTTTTGCTTCTGTTATTTTAAAACACAATAATCCTTGTGGTGCCTCTATAAGTAATTCAGCTTCCAAAGCATTTTTGAATGCTTTGGAATGCGACTCTGTTAGTGCATTTGGAGGAATAGTTGCTTTTAATTCAAATGTTGATAGTGAGACCGCAACCCACCTCAAAGATATTTTCTTAGAGTGTGTCGTCGCTCCATCTTTTGATGAGGAAGCTTTAGAAATCTTAAAAGTTAAAAAGAATTTAAGAATTTTAAAGTTTTCAAAAGATCAACTTCCAAAAAAGAATCAAAATTCTACTAAATCAATAATGGGAGGATTACTAGTTCAAGATACTGACGATAGTGAAGAAAAACCTGAAAATTGGATTTCAGTAACGAATAAAAATCCGAGTAATCAAGTTAATTTAGATCTAAATTTTGCATGGAAAATTTGTAAACATGTAAAATCTAATGCCATTGTTATTGCAAAAGACCAAAAAACTATTGGAATTGGAGCTGGACAGATGAATAGGGTTGGAGCAGCAAAAATTGCATTAAAAGCAGCTGGAAGGTTATGTGCTGATGCTGTCTTAGCCAGCGATGGGTTTTTCCCATTTGCAGATACTGTAAAACTGGCAAATGAATATGGAATAAAAGCTATTATTCAACCTGGAGGAAGTCTAAGAGACCAAGAAAGTATTGATATGTGTAATTTAAAAGGAATCTCAATGGTATTTACGCAAAAAAGGCACTTTTTACATTAAGTTATGATGATTTTGGATAATATGTAATCTTGTTAGTTTTTCTGAATAAAGATAGCCTGCCTGGACCTGCACATAGAAAGTATAGAGAAATAGCCCCATATATAAAAGATAATTCGAAAGCATAATTATGACCTTCAACCACTGCCAGAGGAAAACCTTCTAGTCCAGTATCAAGGAGATGAAAATAAACTGCAAATGCCATTGTGGAGAACAGACCGAGAGAAGAAAGCCTCGCAAAAATCCCTAAAGCCAATCCAGCTGGGCATACCAGTTGAGTAATTGCTGCTCCAAAAGTCCAAATAACAGGATCACCAGGCAAAAATGGGAAATACTTACCAACTACAAACTCTGCAAAACCCTGCGGATCCTGAAGTTTTTCTAGACCATGATGAATCATCAAAGCACAAAAACCTATTCTTAAAACAAAAATCGATAGTTCACCAAGGATATTTACTTCTGACCCTGAAGATGAATTGGCAACTACAACTTCAACTTTTTGGGGTGCTTTAGTTCTATTCACACTTGCGGTTTGAACCTGATTAGTTTGTGCTTTGTCTTCCATACTTCATTAATTTTTCATTATTCTAGTTAATAAAGTAGATCTTTTGTAATTATCTGACTAATAATTAAAAAAACTAAGCAAATTTATAAATGAATAACAAATTCAGGAAGTAATATCAATTAACTTTTCAATAACATCTGCAACAACCTTATCAGGAGTGGATGCACCTGAGGTAATTCCAACATTAATTTTTCCACTAGGTAGAAAATTCTTTTTAAGTTCTAAATCTGATCCTAGTGGTTTATGAAATATTGAGTTTTCTTTAACTGATATCCTCTCTGGCGTATCAATGTGAAAAGAAGAAATATTTTTATTAATTGCTATTTCTTGTAGGTGAGTAGTATTGGAAGAATTGAAGCCTCCAATAACTACTAAAATATCAAGATCTTCATCAACCAGAGAGAACATTGCATCTTGCCTTTCTTCAGTTGCATCACAAATAGTATTAAAAGCTAAAAAGTGACTATTTAAGTTTTCTGGTCCAAATTTCTTTAGCATCGTCCTTTCAAAAACCTTTCCAATTTCCTCAGTCTCGCTCTTAAGCATAGTTGTTTGATTTGCGACTCCCACTCTATCTAAATCTTTGTCAGGATCAAATCCATTAGAAAAAGCTTTAGAAAATTTGTTCATAAACTCATTTCTATTTCCTCTCCCCAGGATATATTCAGAAACATAGTTCGCTTCTTCTAGATCAAGTACAACTAAATATTTACCTGCGAATGAACTTGTAGCGAGGGTCTCTTCATGTTTAAATTTTCCATGAATAATAGATGTGAAAATATGTTTTTTATGTTTTTCAACTGTATGCCAAACCTTAGAAACCCATGGACAAGTTGTATCAATAATATGACAACCTTTCTCATGCAAGAGTTTCATTTCTTGAACAGTAGCCCCGAAAGCAGGGAGTATAACAACATCCCCATTAGAAACTAAAGAAAAATCTTTAATTCCATTTTTAGCTGAGATGAATTTCACATTCATTTTTCTTAAATGATCATTAACCGAGGGATTATGAATTATTTCGTTTGTTATCCAAATATTCTCGTTTGGGTAATGTCTTCTAGTTTCATAAGCCATTGCAACAGCTCTTTCAACTCCCCAACAGAAACCAAAAGCTTGGGCCAACTTTATATTTAGTCTGCCTTTATTATAGGTAAAATTATTATCCCTAATAGAACTTATCAAATCACTTTGGTAAGCTTCTTCTAACGCTTGAGCTCTTTTTGTTGGAGAATCGAAGCCCCTTCTGTTGTATCTATCAGAATGATGAAGGGATCTTCTAAAAGCTTGAGTATCCATCTTCCTATATTACACGTTTTAAATAATTTTTCGCAAAAAAAAAGAAACCTGACATAAGTCAGGTTTCTTAAATCAATTGTCAGTTAGATTATTTAGCAGATGCAAAGTCTGGATATGCTTCCATTCCATGCTCTCCTATATCTAAGCCTTGAGTCTCTTCCTCTTCAGATACTCGGATTCCACCGAATAATCCTCCAATTACAGACCAGGCAATCCAGCAAGTAACTAGTGTCCAGATAGCATAAGCTGCGGCACCAAGAGCTTGAACTAGAAGAAGGGTAATACCTCCACCATTGAACAATCCCATACCTGCCCCGTCACCTTGTACAGCTGTACCCCAAAGACCGATAACTACAGTACCCCATACACCACAAACTCCGTGAACAGAGAATGCACCTACAGGATCATCAATCTCAGCGGCATCAAGTGCTGCAACAGAAAATACAACTATAATTCCCCCTACTAGTCCTGCGAACCAGGCCCCAGCGAGAGTCATATCACCACAACCAGCAGTGATACTAACCAAACCAGCAAGGATTCCGTTAATTATCATTGTAAGATCAGGCTTACCAGAAGTTAATGTTGAAACAATAGTTGCACCAATAGCTCCAGCTGCTGCTGCCAAAGTAGTTGTTACAGCAACATATGGAACCCATTGATCCATAGCAAGTTGAGAACCGGGGTTAAATCCATACCAACCTATCCATAGGACTAATGCACCTAGAGTAGCTATAGCCATATTGTGTCCTGGCATAGCTTGTGGTTTACCATCAGAGTATTTGCCAATTCTTGGCCCAAGAAGCATAGCTCCTACAAGGCCCGCCCATGCTCCAACTGAGTGAACAATTGAAGAACCAGCGAAGTCAACAAAACCTAAAGAATCAAGCCAACCACCATTCCATTTCCAGCTACCAGCAATTGGATATATAAATGCAGTTAATACAACAGCAAAAACAACAAATTCTCCAAATTTAACTCTTTCAGCAACAAGACCGGAAACGATAGTTGCTGCAGTTCCTGCGAATGCAGACTGGAACAAGAAATCAACAGTTGGGACTAATCCAGCATCAGTAACCATATCAGCGGTGACTGTTGGATCAAAGAATAAGCCTCCAAAATAAAGCCATCCGTCAGCAACACTTCCTCCGTACATTAATGAATAGCCGATAAACCAATAAGAAGTTACAGCTAGAGCAAATACAAAGAGGTTTTTAGCAAGGATGTTTACTGCGTTCTTAGAACGACACATACCTGCCTCAACCATAGCGAAACCAGCGTTCATGAAGATCACCAAAATAGTAGCGATCAAAAGCCATAAATTGTTAGCAAGAAAAGCTGCATTCAACTCAGGTAAATCAGCTGCATGAGCTGAAAGATTAAAAATACCTAAACCAAACAAAGCTAAAGGAACAGTTGCAAGCCACAACATAGAGCGGTTTGAACTAAATCCTCGAATACTCCTCAAAAGGAGCATAGGTCCGTTAACAAGACTTGCATCTTGTAATTTGGACCTAGAGCGCCTTTGAGGCGTTTGCAAAGCAGTGGTCATAAAAAAAAATTAGATCTGCAAAAAAACAGTTTGTGCTGTTTCCTTTCATATTCAATTTTGCTCAAAAAACTTATTAGTGTCTAGTAGTCGTTGTTACCAATTTTATAGTTGCATCTTAAAACCATATCTGTTAAATTTAAAAAATTTTTTTTTTCAAATTTCAAATTATCAAGATTTTATTTTTTTCAACGGTTTAATTCCTTTCCATGATACGTGGTCTTTATGAAAGATAAACGAACAAGGGATAGTTATCATACCTGCACTTGAAGATTCCCTAAAAAGCTTGCCGTACAATGGATCTGCTTCATCTCCAGGAGCAAAAAAATCAGCATCTTTTCTGGTAATACAAGGCACTAAAACACTTTTACTTTCAGGAATTAGTCCTTTTAATTCCAGCAGGTGTTTTTGTCCTCTTTTCGTTACTGTATCTGGGAATAGAGCTACATTTTCTTTAATCCAAGTCGTATTTTTAACCTCTATGTAAATGTTACGTTTATCAGGATTTGAAGATTTTGGGGTTAAAAAAAAGTCAATTCTGCTTTTTTTATCTTTTCCATAGGGAACTTCAGATTTGATTGTTTCTATTTCACCTATTGTTTCTATTAGCAGATTTTTCTCAATAACCTTTTTGATTAACTTGTTTGCAAATAGTGTATTAATACCTACCCAAACCTCCTCATTTTTTGCATTAAAAACACATATTTGTTCCCAAGTAAAAGGTAATTTTCTCTTTGGAGAAAGGGAAACACTTATTCTTACTTTTGCTCCCTCACTCAAAAGTCCCTTCATTGGGCCTGTGTTAGCACAATGAGCAGTTACTACCTCTCCACTCTTTAATTTAATATCTGCAAGAAACCTTTTATACCTTTTGATTAAAACCCCTTCAAGTAATGGATCAAATTCAATTATCCGATCATTCATAAATATGCTGTTAGTTAAAAATCAAATATAATTGAAACTTAAACTTCTTGAAAATTTAGACAAATCCAAATGCATTCATTTTTAAAAAATAATGTTTTTTCAATTTCATTTGGTACTAGTCTAAGTAAATTAGCTGGATGTATAAGACAAATATTCATAGCTGCTGCTTTTGGTGTTGGAGTAACATACGACGCGTTTAATTATGCCTATATAATTCCTGGTTTTTTGCTAATAATAATCGGAGGAATTAATGGTCCCTTACATAACGCAGTCGTTGCAGTTTTAACTCCGCTTAACAAAAAAAATGGAGGGATTGTTTTAACTCAAGTAAGCATAAAACTTTCAATATTATTATTTATTTTAGCCATATTGATTTACTCGAAATCCAATGTATTGATTGAATTATTAGCCCCGAATTTAAGTTCGGAAGCTAAATCTATTGCAACTTACCAATTACAAATACTTACACCTTGTATCCCTTTATCCGGCTTCATAGGGTTAAGCTTTGGCGCCTTAAATTCCCAAAAAAAATTCTTTTTATCAAGCATAAGTCCAGCAATAACAAGCTTAACTACTATTTTTTTTATTTTGTTTAGTTGGATTTTCGATAAAGAAAATACATCTTCTCATTTCTTTACTTATACGGGATTACTAGCTTTTGCAACTTTGACTGGAACTTTAATTCAGTTTCTTGTTCAAATTTCGGAAATAAATAAAATTGGTCTCTTGAGATTAGAGTCAACCTCCAATTTATTTAAAGATGAAGAGAAGAGGATTTTTAAACTAATTATTCCAGCATCTCTCTCATCAGGTCTAAGTCAAATTAATGTTTTTATCGATATGTTTTTTGCTTCAAGTTTTCAAGGCGCAGCATCTGGATTAGCTTACGGAAACTTTCTTATACAAGCCCCATTAGGCATATTATCTAATTCTTTGATTTTGCCATTACTTCCAAAATTCTCTAAATTGAGAAGTGATAAAGACGATAGAGGTCTCCAAAAAAAATTGATATCTGGGATAGAGTACTGTTTCTTGACAGCTATTTTTTTAACAGGATTTTTCATAACATTCAATAATCAAATCGTACAATTAGTCTTTCAAAGAGGATCTTTTGATTATTCAGCAGCTTTAAAAGTAAAGAATATATTAATTGCTTATGCAGTTGGCATACCTTTTTATCTTTATAGAGATTTATTAGTTAGAACTTACTATTCAATAGAGAAAACAAATTTCCCTTTTAAGTCTTCACTTGCAGGGATATTATTTAACATTTTTTTTGATTGGTTTTTAATTGGTGCCCCAATAAAGAATTT
Source organism: uncultured Prochlorococcus sp. (assembly GCA_902573045.1). The sequence goes on along the minus strand of CACGIB010000011.1, from coordinate 13,461 downwards.
TGGGAATCTTTCTCCATATAATTTCGGAGTTGTAGGAATAATTTTATCTTCAGTAATAGTCAATTTTATGGTTTGCATTTTGCTTTCTTTAAATCTGAAAAATGAAAATATCCATTTGCCTAACTTGGATTTATTGAGGAAAATCAGCCTTATGTCACTAGCCGCCTTTATAGATAGCACATTTTGTTTGACTATTCTTAAAACTAAGAATTACGCCAATTCAAATCTGGAAGAATTTTATAATTTATTATTTACTTACAAAATACTTGAAAGTAAATAAATTTAAAGTTTATAAAAAAAAGATTTAGTTTTCAAAAAAACTTTCCAAAATCTCCTCTAATTCTAGAATTTGTGAACTAGTTATTAAATTAATAAGTGGAATACTATTAGCACCATCCCCTACTTTTACATTTATTGCTTTCAAACTTATTTTTGCAGCCTCCAATGGCCTTTGATCTTTATTGCTTATACATTCAATAGCAAGATTTCTAGCTAGGCCAGCATCTCCAAGATACAAATTCCACTTTTCTATTTTTATAAAAACCTTTTCTGAAATAATATTTTCTAGGTCACTTATTCGAATCTGAGAGTTCATAAATACCAATTGATTTAAGATGATTGTTTTGAAGTGTCTTTAGGTTTTTTTATAATTACGAAAAATAAATGGGAGGCCAAAAGAACTGACCATAAAATTGCAAAATTATTAAAAAAAGTTATTTCATATTTAATTTCTTTTAAAAGCCATGTGCCACTTACAATTGCAGTAAATATCATACAATGTATAACAAAATTTACTATTCGAGAAAAATGTTTATAGATAGGATCTTCTAAGTCACCATTTCCGTACCACTTTATAGGCATATTAATAATTGGATTGTTAATAATAGTCATTTTACCCGATATCTAGTTGACTAAGAGACCCTGAAACAGAGATATTACATAATTATGCGCCTGTAGCTCAGTGGATTAGAGCACCTGACTACGGATCAGGGTGTCGGGAGTTCGAATCTCTCCAGGCGCGTTTAAAATTCTGAAATATTCTTTTTATATTTTTCTAAAAAATATCGTCTATATTGTGGGTATTACTTATCAAATTCAATGAATATCCTTCAAAATCTTAAAGAAAGTGATCCAGTAATATCAAACTTTATCAAATCTGAAAAAAATAGACAGGAAACTCATCTTGAGTTAATCGCAAGTGAAAATTTCGCATCAATTGCCGTCATGCAGGCTCAAGGATCTGTCCTTACAAATAAATATGCCGAGGGATTACCTCAAAAAAGATATTACGGGGGATGTGAATTTGTTGATGAAATCGAAGAATTAGCTATTCAAAGAGCAAAAAAATTATTTAATGCAAATTGGGCTAATGTTCAGCCCCATAGTGGAGCACAGGCAAACGCTGCTGTTTTCCTAAGTCTTCTTAAACCTGGCGACACAATCATGGGGATGGATTTATCTCACGGTGGACACCTAACTCATGGATCTCCAGTAAATATGAGTGGCAAGTGGTTCAATGCAGTTCACTACGGTGTAAATAAAGAAACTAGTGAATTAAATTTTGATGAGATAAGAGAGATAGCAGTTGAAACAAAACCAAAATTAATCATATGCGGATATTCTGCGTATCCAAGAACAATCGATTTTGAATCATTTAGAAATATTGCTGATGAAGTTGGTGCATTCTTAATGGCTGATATTGCACACATCGCCGGTCTTGTGGCAAGTAAACTTCATCCCAACCCAATACCTTATTGTGATGTAGTAACTACAACTACTCATAAAACATTAAGAGGACCTAGAGGGGGACTTATCTTGTGTAAAGATGCAGAATTTGGAAAGAAATTTGATAAATCTGTTTTCCCTGGAACTCAGGGCGGACCCCTAGAACATATTATTGCCGCTAAAGCAGTTGCATTTGGAGAAGCCTTGCAGCCAGATTTCGTTAATTATTCCCAACAAGTGATAAAAAATGCCAAAGTTCTAGCTTCAACTTTAATAAATAGAGGAATCAATATCGTGAGTGGAGGCACTGATAACCATATTGTTTTACTCGATTTAAGAAGTATCAATATGACTGGAAAAATTGCTGACTTGCTCGTAAGTGAAGTGAATATCACTGCGAATAAAAATACTGTTCCATTTGACCCTGAATCACCTTTTGTGACCAGCGGTCTAAGATTGGGAACTGCCGCTTTAACTACTAGAGGCTTTAATGAGGATGCTTTTTCTGAAGTTGGCGAAATTATTGCTGATAGATTACTTAACCCAAATGATTCACTAATTGAAAGTCAATGTAAAGAGAGAGTATCATCATTATGTAATCGTTTTCCTCTCTATGAAGGCAAACTTGAAGTATCAATTAAATGAGTCCTAATTCCAAAGGAGTTGAAATTCTTTCTATTGGAACAGAGCTACTTTTAGGGAATATTGTTAATACAAATGCGCAATGGATTTCTGAGCAGTTATCTCAATTAGGATTAAATCACTTTAGGCAATCAACTATAGGTGATAATTGTGATCGAATTATAAAATTAATTCAAGAAATATCAAAAAGAAGTAATCTTCTAATAACAACGGGAGGCTTAGGGCCCACCCCAGATGATTTAACTACTGAAGCAATAGCTAAATCCTTTAATGCATCTCTTTGTGAAAGACCGCATTTATGGGATGAAATTAAACAAAAACTTTCAAGTTCAAAGCTTCAGGACGATTACTCTAGCTTAAGGAAACAATGTTTATTTCCAAAAAATGCACAAATAATTAATAACCCTAGAGGCACTGCCCCAGGAATGATTTGGGAACCAGTAAAAGGATTTACTATTCTTACTTTCCCAGGAGTCCCAAGTGAAATGAAAACTATGTGGGAAGAAACGGCGTATGATTTCATTAAAACCAAATTTTCAGATAGTTATTCCTTTTTTTCAAATACTCTTAAATTTGCAGGCATTGGAGAATCTAGCGTTGCAGAAAAAATTAACGATCTTTTAAATCTTAAAAACCCGACTGTTGCTCCATATGCAAACTTAGGAGAGGTCAAACTCAGAATCACAGCTCGAGCAAAAAATGACCTAGAAGCAAAAAATATAATAAAACCTGTAAAAGAAAAATTAAAAAAAGATTTTTCAAAGTTTATTTTTGGAGAAGATAATGATACTCTTCCTAGCGTTCTAATAAAAGAATTAACCAAAAGGAACCAAACTATTGTTTTTGCTGAATCCTGTACCGGAGGCCTTCTATCTTCATCACTAACATCAATATCAGGCTCATCTCAAGTTTTTCAAGGTAGTATTGTTTCCTATAGTAATAAGTTAAAAAATTCACTATTAAATATTTCAGAAGAAAAGCTTACAAAATATGGAGCAGTTTCTGAAGAAGTTTGTGAGGCCATGGCAGTGAATGTAAAAGAGAAATTAGGAGCAGATTGGGCAATAGCAATTAGTGGAATAGCTGGTCCTAACGGAGGCAGTCAAGATAAACCAGTTGGACTTGTCCATATCTCAATCTCAGGACCGAATAATCATATAACTAATATAAAAAAACTATTTAACTCAACCCGAAATAGAATCGAAATTCAAACACTAAGTGTAAATGTGTGTTTGAACAGCCTCAGATTAATCCTATTATCGAATAGTAAGTAACTATTTTTACAAATTGAGTCAAGACACCCTATTTGATAAAGTTTGGGATTTACATAAAGTTTCAAGTCTTCCTGGAGGATCCGATCAAATATTTATTGGTCTTCATCTTATCCATGAAGTGACGAGTCCTCAAGCATTTGGTGCTTTAAAGGACAAAAACTTAAAAGTAAGATTCCCTAATAGAACTGTTGCTACTGTTGATCATATTGTGCCAACAGATAATCAGAGCAGGCCTTTCAAAGATAATCTCGCTGAACAGATGATTGAAACGCTTGAGAAGAATTGCTTAGAACATAAAATAAGATTTTTTAATATTGGTAGTGGTAATCAAGGAATAGTTCATGTAGTAGCACCAGAATTAGGGCTAACTCAGCCAGGAATGACAATCGCTTGCGGAGATTCTCATACTTCAACTCATGGAGCTTTTGGTTCAATTGCTTTTGGGATAGGTACAAGTCAAGTAAGAGATGTTCTCGCGACCCAAACCATAACCATGAACAAATTGAAAGTTAGGCAGATTTGGTGTAACAATAAATTGTCTAAGGGTGTTTACGCTAAGGATTTAGTACTTCATATCATTAATAAACTTGGTGTAAAGGCAGGAGTAGGTTTCGCATATGAATTCGCAGGGCCCGCGATAGATAAATTATCAATGGAAGAAAGGATGACGATATGCAATATGTCTATCGAAGGAGGAGCAAGATGCGGTTACATTAACCCTGATGAAAAGACCTTTAGTTACATTAAAGATAAATTATGTGCTCCAAAAAATGAGCATTGGGATAAAGCACTCAAATGGTGGAAATCATTAAAAAGCCATAAAAATTCAATTTATGATGATGTAATTAAAATAGATGCTTCTAAAGTAGAACCAACTGTAACCTGGGGAATTACTCCCGGCCAAAGTATAAGCATTAATCAGCAAATTCCTCTTTTAGATGACTTATCTCCAAATGATAAATTAGTGGCAAAAGAGGCTTATGAATATATGAGTTTCAAGCCTGGACAATCAATAAAAGATACTCCTGTAGACGTTTGTTTCATAGGTAGTTGCACAAATGGAAGAATCAGTGACTTAAGAGTTGCAGCTAATGTATTAAAAGATAAAAAAGTATCCAAGAATGTCAAAGCATTTGTTGTACCCGGTTCAGAAAAAGTGGCCACTGAAGCAAAACAAGAAGGTATTGATCAGATATTTAAGGATTCTGGATTTCAATGGAGAGAGCCTGGCTGCTCAATGTGCTTAGCAATGAATTCAGATAAGCTAATAGGTAATCAAGTTAGTGCGAGTTCTAGTAATAGAAATTTCAAGGGTAGGCAAGGATCTCCTAGAGGAAGAACACTTCTCATGAGTCCAGCAATGGTTGCTGCTGCTGCAATTAGTGGCAAAGTCAGTGATGTTAGAGAATTTATTAACTGATGAAATCAGAGTTTAACCCACCAATTGGAAAAATTTCAAATATAAATGGGCAATGTATCTCATTGATTGGTAACGACATTGATACAGATCGCATAATCCCAGCGCGTTTTTTGAAGTGTATTAACTTTGATTCATTGGGTGAATCTGTTTTTGAAGACGACAGAAAAACTTTAAAAGGAACGCATCCTTTTGATCTTGAAGAAAACAAAAATGCCTCAATACTAGTAGTTAATAGCAATTTTGGATGTGGTTCCAGCAGAGAACATGCCCCTCAAGCACTTATGAGATGGGGTATAAAATCAATCATAGGGGAGAGTTTCGCTGACATTTTTTATAGCAACTGTATTGCGATAGGAATTCCATGTTTTACGTTACCTAAAGGATCAATAGAAGAAATACAAAACTATTGCGATAATCAATTTTTATTTTTAGAAATTGATCTGAAAAATTCCTTAGCAAAATCAAAAGATTTAAATTTAAATCTTGAGATTAAGGAAAGCTCAAGAAAAATGTTTTTATCGGGAGAATGGGATGCTACTGCAACACTACTTGAGAATGAAAATTTAATAGAAAATAAATTTAACCAATTACCTTATATAAAATTTAATACCAATTTGTTATAGCTATTTAAATCCAAAGAGACTAAAAGAAATTCCTCCTGCTTGATTATGAGGTTGATAAAAAATACCAAATTCATAGGATCTTTTTTTCCAATTTAAGGAAATTTTAGAATCTATAAATTCACCATAATTATCTGAATCATTTGTTAAGTTTAGAGTCCCAAAACTTTTGAGAATGATTGGTCCATACAATTGCTGATCAAAAGAAATGTCTAAGGTGAAGTTCTCATAATTTTGATCAAACTTAAAAACACTTTCTCCACTATCAAATTTATAAAAAGGGAAAAGACTTATACGAGTATAGTCAAAAGTTTTATTTTTAAAATTACCCAATGTTAATTCGGGTCCCATACCTAAACCTACATATTCTTGATGAGCCCCATCTTCATAGAAAGAATATGATACCTCTAATCTTGTATTGAAACTTAATCCTTTAGTGATTGGTTCAGGAATGTACCTATATGAAATATCTATAGATTTATTTTTAGGGTCTTGAATACTAATCGGAAATTTCTGGTCTAGAGAATAAAATAAGTTACCTTTTTGGTTTGTTACAAGATTTTTTGTATTTAAAGCCTCAGCTGTAATTTTTGCCAAACCTAAAGATAATAATTGTTTCTTTTTGGTACCATTTACAACCCAAGTATTTTCTGTTTGTAATTTTGAACCATAACCTGAGTAAATTTCCGCTTCACCCAATGAACCATTCCAAACCCTCTCTCTATAAATCCCATAAAAGCTTTTATTCCATTTTGTACCTAAAAAATTAATCTCTTTATTCAATTTAGTTTTCAATCTAAATGCATCTGAAAATTTATCAAAATCAAGAGAATTTAAATTTTTATCTATTACTAAATCCCAATTATTTATTTTTCCTTTTATCTGAGAATTAAGAGCAAAATAATCTTCAAAACTTACATTTCTCTTAACCCTCTCTGAAGTTATTGACTCCCCTTTATTTACAAAACTTTTTGTATACCCTTTAAGTGAGCGTTGAATTAAGAATTGAGGTTCTAAATCAAGAACAAACTTATCAGATATGTCTATAGAGTTAAATTTTCTGCCGATAAAATACCCATCCTTTTCTAAATTTTCATATCCAAAGTTCCATGTATTAGCAGGTTGAAACTTATTAAAATCAAAATTTCTAGTACCTAACCAAAAGGGGATTGATACTTTTTCCTCAAGTACTAGATAATTTAATGAGGATTTAAATCTTAGTCTTTCATTGCCAGGAAAAACTTCTAATGAATTAATTACTAATTTTACTTGTTTTAATTCAAGTAAATCGTTACTAAAGAAAGCCTTCTTACTTTTCCATTTATCCCCTTCAATAGTCAATTTATCTGTAAAAAACAACCAATTCTGTAATTTGTCAGGAGTATTGATAACTTCCTTTTTTTCTAATTCAATTAAACTCTCTAACTTTTTATAATCTGATGAGCTGAAATTTGAAGATAAGTCATAAATCAAGGACTTCGAATTGATAATACCCTTAACATCTAATAGATAACCTTTTTCACTAATAAAGCTGTATTCAAGTTCTGAAACTTTAAATAGTTGATCACCTAATATAAAGGTTATATTCCCAATAGCTTTAATTTTTTTATTTAATTTGTCGTATGTTAAATTATCGGCTTGAAGAAATTTGCCTCTATAAGAAACAGATACATTGCCCTCTGCATAGATAACATCATTTATTTCAGACTGCTTATCAGCTTGTATTATTAACTCTTTTTGCTTTTCGCCTAAAGCAGCAAAAAGGGGATCTTGATTTTTCTTTAAAGATTTTACATAGTCAGTATTGTTATCAAAATTATTACTCAGAACGTTTTTTGAAGGAAACGACAAAGTTTCTTTATTAGATATTTTTTCCCAAGTTAATTTAATATTTTGATTATTGATATTACTATCTATTCTTGAGAATTCAGCTGATTTTGATGGCTGTACAAAATTAATAAAAAGGTAAGAAAAAAATATTAGTTTTTTTGAGATACCAGAAATCAATTGCAAATTTTAATTTAAAGATTAATCTTGAGGACTTTCTAAGTCTTTTCTGTTTGGCGTTCTTGTTGGATCACTTGCCAAAAATCCGAAGAGAAATATTCCAACAAAGAAAAAGACGATAGTGTAAACAGAAATTTTTAAGGCAAGCATGGAATTACAAGTGCTGACAGATTTATATCCTATTAAATTTATAATTAAACTATGGTTAAATGTTTACTTTTTGTATTTTTGGAAAATTTTGAAATACTTTAAATGAGATTAATCGTCATGATCATCCCAAGGATCTGTGAGCTTTGCAGCTTTAGGTCCAAAAGCAGTCCAAAGACCAAAACCGGTTAAGGCTAGAAGTAATGCCAGAATTGTTACAGCAATGGAAACTGCTGGATCTGGAGCAGATGATAAAGTTTGCATCAATTTTGCTAAGTTTGTAAACAATTTATGTATAAGTTCTTATACAATAGCGAAATAATATTCGATTTTGTGAATTCAAATGGGTCAAAAAACAGCCTTAGGAAGTCTTTTAAAAGCAATTGGTAATTCAGGCCAAGGTAAAGTGGTACCTGGTTGGGGAGCAGTTCCTGTGATGACTGTGATAGGACTACTTCTTCTAGTTTTTTTAGTTATTCTTCTACAGATTTATAATCAATCCCTATTACTACAAGGTTTCTCAGTAGATTGGAACGGAAACTAAATTCCTTCAATTTTCTCGAAAAGTTGTTTAGTTCATTTCAAAATGGCTTAATAACTTATTTGGAATTTTTGTTTTATTAATTAGTTATAGTTTATATAAATTCATAATTCTCAAAAAAAGAGATTTAGAAATAAACCATGAAAGAAATATATTTAATTGGATTGGGAAATCCTGGTAAAAAATACTATAACAGTAGACATAATATAGGTTTCTTACTGCTTGAAAATTTCTCGAAAAAATATAATTCAAATTTTTTATTAAAAGATAAGCTTAAAAGTTCCTGTTCAGAATTTAAAATCAATGATTCTACTTTCAGGTTATTTTTACCAAATACGTTTATGAATAACAGTGGTGATGCAGTCCGAGCAATTGTAGACTGGTATAAGATAAATTTAGATCAGATTTTTATCCTAGTCGATGATAAAGACCTTCCCCTTGGGAAAATAAGATTTAGAACAAAAGGAAGTTCAGGTGGACATAACGGGCTTAAAAGCATAATTGAACAATTGCAAACACAAAACTTTAAGAGAATCAGAATTGGTATTGGGTCTCCTTCTCTAACAAAAGGTAAAAATAATTTCAATACTATTTCACATGTATTAGGGAATATTTCTCTAGAAGAAAAATCAATATTGGATAGAGTGTATATAAGAGTAATAGAATCCTTAGAACAACTAAATACTAAAAAAGAAGAATATATTATTAATGAATTAAATTCTTTTGATAAAGATCAACCTTAAGAAATGCGTTCAAAACCTGAAACGATTGCCAATGTAAGTGTTAAGGAATATTGCTTCTCAAAAAAGCAAATTCAGGGGGTTGTAGAAGCTAGTCAATTTAAATGGACTTTTACATGGTCCTTTAGTAAAGGTTTATTAACAGTAAATCCACCTTTGGGAAGAGCATTAATTGAGGATGCCTTATTGAGATTTTTGTTGAAAAAAGATTATGAATTAGAAACGGGAAATGAATATAAGTTTACTATTTCAGCCAAGTTTTAAAATCTATATTTTGATTCAAAGTAAACTTCATTTTGCAATAATCTTCTAAAATTATCAAAGCTGATATCGCATCAAGGTTTTTATTAAGAATAAAAATCTCCCTAGGCATTAAAAACTTCAGACCACTAATTGGAAAAAGTTCGAAATATCTTGCTTTAGCTCTAAATGTAGTATTTTTTTCCTCAAAAGTTATTATTTCTTTTTTAAAAAAAGATAGTTTTTCTCTAATCTCTCTACTAGTTGTACCATCGCCGATAATAATTTGTGATATGTCATAAGTGGCAATTAAATTCCAGACATAATTATCAAGTGATTCACTTTTAAGAATGATCGCCTCATATACCTTTTTTTCACTTATTTCAGCCAAGACTAAGCCGCATTTACTTTTTCCAGGATCAATAGTTATTACTCTAGGCATTTAAGATGCAATCTTTAATATATTAATCTCAACGACTATGGGTTCTACAGTTTTACTATCTCTTAAAGAAACTACTTCTAACTTAAATTTGATATTTTGATTTTCTTGAATAAAGTCTCTAATTTCTTTTACAAAATTTCCTCTTGTTTTAATTTCAGTAACTTGTGATCCTTTTGATTTGATTTTATCTCTTGTTTCTCTAAGCAATGATTTAATTATTAAATTTATTGATTTAAAATTTAAATCACTTTCTCTCTGAATTGAACTTGTAATAACATCCCCTTTTTTGACTATAAATTTATTCTCTAATAAATCAGGAGATACAAAAACATAATTATCCCCTCTTAAAACATTTGTTGCTGATTTAATTAATAAAACCCAGTCACCGCTTCTAGCAGCTATAGTCTCAATTTTTGCAATATCACTAGGTCTCCACAAAAGAATATTTTTTGCTTCTTTATTATTAGGTATAACAAATTTCTTAACATATTTATCAGCTTCATTAAAGATTTTTGTTAATTCTGATTTTATATTTGAACTGGAATTAACCTCAGCAATAAATAAAGTTTGTCCTCTTTTAATAACAATATTTCCTCTCCTAAGTTCTTTAATATTATTTTTTAATTGATTTAGTTCTTTTTCTTTTTTTGTAATTTTACCTTCAAGTTCCTTACGTTCTTCCTGTAAAGGAATTAAAGCCTTTTTACTTTCATCTAAAGTTTTTTGCAAAAAAGGAATATCAACAAAAAGCCTTTGTCTGAATTCTTCACTAACTAATATCAATAACCCTATTGATATTGAACTAATAAAGCCTCCAGTTATTATCGTTATTATGGTTGCTGTTTTTTTCGGTCTTAATTTTAAGATACTAAATCTTGCTTTACCAATCTTTGTTCCAAGAATATCCCCAAATGGTGCAATTAATCCTCCTAGTAATATTAAAAAAACAATTAAAATCCAAGCCACACTTTTTCATACACTCAACACATCATAATTTATGATGAATCAATTAAATCTTTTTGCAAGAGCAATTGGATCAAACACTGTAATTTTTTTTCTTTCAATATTAAGAAGCCCTGAATCCTTTAAATCTCCCAATAATCTTGTAATGGTTACTCTTGTAGAACCAATAGCTTCAGCAATTGCCTGATGTGAAAGCCTTAGATCTATCGTAATACCTTTTTCACTTGCAACTCCAAAGTCTCTACAAAGAACCATTAAAAAGCTTACTAATCGAGAAGACATATCTCTATGTGTAAGAGTTTCGATCATTGTTTCAGTTTGCAGGATCCTACTTGAAAGCCCTTGTAATAGTAATAGTCCGACTGATGCATCTTCCTCTATAGCTCTTAAAACAGAATTTGCAGGTGCAGTTATCATTTCTACTCTTGTGAATGCTATGGCATGGTAAAAACGATCAGATCTATGACCTGTTAGAAGTGATAAAACACCGAAGAGACTATTCTCTCTTAAAAGAGCAACAGTTATCTCTTCTCCTGACTCATAAACTCTTGACAACCTTACTGCTCCTCTTCTTATAAGATAAACCCTCTCAGCAGGATCTCCAGGGAAAAATATTGTTTTAGATCTCTCAACCATTTCTGTGCTTGCACCATCAAGACCTTTAATCACTTCCATTAGAGTTTTATTTATTGGAAAACGTTCTCCAACAGAGTTAATTTTACTTTGTCCAGACTGTTGCGGACTAAAGCGGCTGAATCCTCGGGAAGCAGGTATCATAAATTTCTTGACTATTAAAAAATTTAAGGAGGCACATTGAAATATCTTGTATCAACAGTAACAATTTTAAATTCTTATTAGAATCTCAATAAGCTTGTTTAAGTGAGTTTTAACTTGATTTAACCTATTTTAAGTAAAATTACACTATATGCAGTGTAAATAAATTCTAAGTATACTGTATATAGCAAAGAAATTTAAAATAATGGTAACTAGTTCATCCTATAATTATTCCAGAAGTAATCTTGATGTCGTAAAAAATACTACCATCAAAAATAATTTAAAAAAATTTACACAAAATGGACAAATTCAAATCTATCAATCCCCTTATCGAGGAAGCTACTCATCTATCATTAGAGATTCTCTGAGAAATGCTGCTCTTGGGAGGAGAGTACTTTTAATACAATTTATGAAGGGAGGGGTTAAACAAGGTGTTGCTAATGCAGTAAAGCTATGTGGTAATTTAACCTGGATAAGATCATCACATTCTTTTGATCAATATAATTCTGAAGCAATAGAAGAAAATGAAAATTTAAGAAAATCTATTCATGAATCTACTGTAGAATTATGGAATTTTTGCAAAAAAGAATTACAATCTGGCGAGAATGATCAAATAATACTTGATGAAATTTTTTTAGCTATCCACATGAAAATGATAGGCAAAGATGATTTGATTTCAACACTTGAAAACCGATTTATATCAGGAGATGTAATCCTTACTGGTACAGATATTCCTAAAGATCTATTATTAATGGCCAATCAAATTACCGAACTTCGCTCATAAAAACAATGCTGAAAAATGATCTCTGGATAAATCAAAAAGCTTCGGAAGGAATGATACAGCCATTCCAATCAAATTTGGTGAGGCATCTTGAGCCTGATAATAAACAAAAGCCAGTTTTGAGTTATGGATGTTCTTCTTATGGCTACGATTTGAGACTTTCATCAAAAGAATTTCTTATTTTTAGACATATCCCTGGCACTGTGATGAATCCCAAAAAGTTTAATCCAAATAATTTAGAAAAAACTGTTCTTCATCATGATAATGATGGATCCTTTTTTATTCTTCCTGCGCACTCCTACGGTTTAGGAGTGGCTTTAGAAAAGATGAAAGTACCAGAAAACATAACTGTCATTTGCATAGGTAAAAGTACTTATGCAAGACTAGGGATAATTGTTAATACAACCCCCGCAGAGGCAGGCTGGGAAGGTCACCTAACTTTAGAGTTTAGTAATAGTTCAGGTGCAGATTGCAGAATTTACGCTGACGAAGGAATTTGCCAACTACTTTTTTTTGAAGGGGATCCATGCTCTACAACATATGAAGATAGGAGAGGTAAATATCAAAACCAACCCGAAAAAGTTACTCTAGCAAAGATATAAAATGAGTAAAGTTGAACTAATTTCACTAACTCCTGATGCAGAAAAAACAATGGCTTACATAGCAAGAGTTAGTAATCCAAAGAATCAGGAAAATGAAGATTATTCGAAATTATTGAGTTATTGCATTAAAAATGAACATTGGAGTGTTTTTGAACAGTCATTTATGACTCTACAAATAGAAACCAACAGAGGAATTGCAGCTCAAATTTTAAGACATAGATCATTTACTTTCCAAGAATTCTCACAGAGATATGCAGATAGTTCTCAATTGGGTAATATTCCTTTGCCAGAGTTGAGGCGACAAGATTTTAAAAATAGACAAAATTCGATTCCTGACCTCCCTGACGAATTAAAAAAAAGATTCAATGAAAAAATTGCTTTACATTTTCAAGCCGCTTCAGAATTATATGAAGATTTACTTGCCCAAGGGGTAGCCAAAGAATGTGCGAGATTTGTTTTACCATTAGCCACTCCAACAAGAATCTATATGTCTGGATCATGCAGATCGTGGATCCATTACATACACTTAAGATCAGCTCACGG
>CACGIB010000010.1 GCA_902573045.1 uncultured Prochlorococcus sp. | reverse complement strand
GGGGTTAATCTCCTATCTGCATTATCTCCTCTAAGAGTTAACCTATATTCACTCCTACTAGTGAGAACTCTGTATGGTTCTTTGAGATCTTTGGTAATTAAATCATTAATCATTGTTCCTATATAGCTGCTTTCCCTAGTGAAAATTATTGGATCTTTTTTGTTTAGTTTTCTTGTCGCATTGACTCCGGCAACTAATCCTTGTGCTGCTGCTTCTTCATAACCAGTAGTTCCATTAATTTGTCCAGCGCTAAATAAATATTCAATTTCTTTTGTTTCAAGTGATGGTTGGAGCTGTGTTGCTGGTATATAGTCATACTCGACAGCATATGCTGGTCGCAACATTTTACATTTACTTAATCCAGGTAAGGTTCTTAAAAGTTCTAATTGAATATTTTCTGGTAAACCTGTAGAAAATCCTTGTACATATATTTCAGGGGTATTAATTCCTTCTGGTTCTAAGAAAATTTGATGTGATTCTTTATCAGCAAATTTAACTATTTTATCTTCAATTGATGGACAATATCTTGGCCCTTTACTATCAATAAAACCGCCGTAAATGGGAGTTAAATGTAAATTGTCTCGAATGAGTTGATGTGTTTTAGAAGTTGTTCTTGTGATATGACAACTAACTTGAGGCATATTATTTTTGATATCTGGATCAAAAGAAAAATATTTATCAGCTGCAGTACTGGGTTGAATATCTAATTCATCAAAAATGATACTCTTTTTATCAACTCTTGCTGGAGTGCCCGTTTTTAAACGTTCTGTTTTGATACCAATTTCGTGCAAGTTTTGAGTAAGACCTTGTGCTGCTTGTTCGCCCGATCTACCTGCTGACATTGATTTATTTCCTATCCATATTCTTCCTTCTAAAAAAGTACCAGCTGTGATGATAACTGATTTAGCTGAATAATAACTACCAAAGAATGTTTTTACACCTTTTATTCTTTTTTTTATGATTTTTCTGGAGTTCAATCCAATTTCTTCAGTTTCTGCAATATCTAGTTGAGTAATCATTGCTTCTTTTAAAGATAAATTATCTGTGTTTTGAAGGATTTCGATCATCTTTTTTGAGTATTCTCTTTTGTCTGTTTGGGCTCTTAATGCCCATACAGCTGGTCCTCTACTTGCATTTAATATCCTTTTTTGAATAGCTGTTTTATCAGCTAATTTTCCAATGATTCCTCCTAATGCATCAACTTCATGCACTAACTGACTTTTTGCTGGCCCGCCAACTGCAGGGTTACAAGGTTGCCAGGCAATCCTATCTAAATTGATTGTGAATAAGGCTGTAGAAAATCCTAATTTTGCTGTTGTTATAGCTGCTTCGCATCCTGCATGTCCTCCTCCAATAACGATGATGTCAAACGATTCATTTGTTCCTTGATGATCTTGCATTTTAGGATCGATTTAATTAGCTAAATTCCTAAATCTTGTAAATTGAGGTTCAAATAATAATTTAACAGTTCCTACGGGCCCATTTCTATGTTTAGTGACAATGATCTCCGTAATTCCTCTATCTTCAGTCTCTGGATTGTAGTATTCATCTCTATAAATCATTAACACTAAATCTGCGTCTTGTTCAATAGAACCTGATTCTCTTAAATCGCTTAACATTGGTCTTTTATTTGTTCTAGACTCTACTCCTCTACTCAGTTGAGACAAAGCAACTACAGGTACTTTTAATTCTCTTGCCATGCTTTTAAGACCTCTTGTTATCCTTGATAGTTCTTGCACTCTATTATCAGGGGTCGTTCCTTCCATCAATTGGAGATAATCAATTACTATTAATCCTAGTTCTTTTTTTTGTTCAGCTATTAATCTTCTGCACAGAGATCTCATCTCTAAAACACTTAAGTTAGGTTTGTCATCTATAAATATTGGTAATTGACCCAATGAATTGATACCTTCTCCGAGTAATGGCCATTCATCTTGTTGTAATCTACCTGTTCTTAACCTGCCACTTTCTATTCCAACTTCCATAGAAAGTAACCTATATGTCAACTGTTCTTTACTCATTTCAAGGCTAAATACGCACACAGGTAAATCTTGAGATTGTGCAACATTCTTAGCCAAATTAAGAACTATTGAAGTTTTCCCCATTGAAGGTCTTCCAGCAACAATTATTAAATCACTTCTTTGAAAGCCTTGAGTCATCGCATCAAGGTCGTAAAAATTTACGGGAATTCCAGCTACTGAAGTACCTAATGATCTCGACTCTATTTCATTGAAGGTGCTTGTAAGTATTTCAGCTGCTTGAGTCAGACCTTTTGAAGGTTTTTCTTGACTGATTTCAAATATTTTTTGCTCTGCTTTATCTAGAACTTCATTAGTATCTTGAGTTTGATCAAAACCTAGTTGAACCACTTCATTTCCCGATCTGATAAGTTGCCTTCTCATGAATTTGTCGTTAATTAAATTAGCAACTTGTTCTATGGAAGCTGTAGAGGAAACGTTTTCAACTAGTTCTACCAGTTTGCTGTTTCCTCCAATTTTTTCTAGTGATCCATTATCTGCTAACCAAGCACTCATTGATGTTAAATCAGTTGGTTTGCCCTGGGTATGCAACATTAATGATGTTCTATAAATCTCTTGATGGGCATTTATATAAAAGGCTTCAGGTTTAATTAAGTCTGCAATTCTTCCGATCGCGTCTGGATCAAGAAGTATGCCACCAAGAACAGCTTCCTCTGCTTGAACGTTTTGAGGAGGCACTAATCCAGAATTTTCACTATTAAAATCCTTTTTAAAATTTTTATTTTGCCCATTATTTGGAAAAGGTACTGAAACCATATCTTTAATTGCTTAGATATATACTCTGGCTACTTTTCAAAATAATGCAACAAATTGATTAACTTGTTACTTCAATATTTACTTCTGCATTTACTTCTGCATGTAATTTTATTTTTGCAGTAAAGGAACCTAAATTATGAATGTCAGGAACAGTAATGTTTCTTCTATCAATTTCTTTTTTAGTTGCCGCTTCTATTGCTTCGGCAACATCTCCATTGGTAACCGTTCCAAAAAGGACACCATCTTCTCCAACCTGTTTTTTGATAGTTAACCTACCTATTGTAGATAATGCAGTTTGGAAATCTAAGGCTTCTTGCTTTAATTTATCAGCAGCGATTTTTTCTTTTTCTTTCTTCCTCTCAATTTGTTTAAGAACAGCTGGTGTTACATTCATTGCCTTGCCATAAGGTAATAGAAAATTTCTTGCGTATCCAGGTGCTACTTCAACTAGATCTCCTTCTTTACCTAGTGATGCGATTGATTCAGTTAATGCGACTTGTACTCTTTTAGCCATGGAAATATTGAACAATATAGTTAATAATAAGACCTAGAGGGTAACTTTACTTTTTTTGCAAGACCAAATTTCGCAAGAATCTTAATATGTTCCCATGTTATATCAATTTGACCTCTAAATAATCCTTGTTTTGCTGAATTGGGAAATGCATGATGGTTATTATGCCAACCTTCTCCAAATGTTAATGCAGCAACCCACGCATTGTTTTTGGATGAATCACCACTTTCAAATGGTGCTTTACCCCAACAATGTGTCGCGGAGTTTACTAGCCAAGTTATGTGATAAACAACCACCAGCCTCAATGGAATTCCCCAAAGAACTAAAGCCCATCCTCCCACTCCTAATTTTTGACCTATTGCGTACAAAGAAAGTCCAATAGGAATTTGTAAGAATAAAAAATATTTATTTAGAAATCTATAGTATGGATCCTTGATTAAATCTGCACTTAGTTTTGGAACAGCTTTTAGTGCTTCAACGTCTTTGAACATCCAACCCATATGACTCCACCAGAACCCTTTTTTACTATTGTGATGATCTACTTCAGTATCTGAAAAAGAATGGTGATGCCTATGTAAACCTACCCAATCTATTGGTCCATGCTGGCAACTTATAGCTCCGCAAGTAGCAAAAAATCTTTCTAACCATCTTGGAACAATGAAGGATCTGTGTGATAACAATCTGTGATATCCAAGAGTGACTCCTAAACAAGCAGTTAGCCAGTAAAAAAATAATAATGAAGTGACTGCAGGGAGACTCCAAAATTTTGGTTGTATAGCTACAAGAGAAAGAATATGAATTGCAACCATGAAAACTATTGTTCCCCAAGTTTTATGTAGTCTTGGAGGATATCTTTTTGAATGGCTGGAAGGTTCTAGTAATTTTTCTGAGAGTTCTATAACTTTTTCAGCTGGAACAGGTTTCTTTAATTTTGCTGTTTCTTGGAAAATTACTGAATTCATGATATTGAAATACTATTTTCAAAATTACCGATATGTAATATTATCATACTATACTATTGATAAGTTTAATTATCTGTGAGTCTCGGATATCGCGATAAATTATCTAGAGGTCGAAGGGCTATGGCTCATTTGATACACCTCTGGCATGAAAGAAATGGATGGTCTCATAGAGTTTTGCCACTACTTGCTGAAGTTCTAGATTTAGGTAAAGTTCATAATTCGCAAATTTCTAATCTTAGGAACGGAAAGTTATCTTCGCCAGGTCCTGAAGTTTTTCTTGCTTTAGCTCAAGTTAATACGATTCTTGATCAAGGTATAGAAAAAATCAGGGATCGTTTTGAAAGTGATTACCCAGAGTTATGGAAATCTTTAGAAGAGTCTGCATTACCCCTAAAAAATGATTTTGGTAATCCATTGTCGGCCGGGGAGTTATTTGAGATATTTTCAGGATTAAAATCTCTACCTTCATCTTTTGACTGGTACATAGAAGATGAAGAAGCTTCCTCTTTAAGTGATTCTCTTTCAGTGCATTTTTGTCAGAATAAGGCCTGGAGATCATGTAAGATTCAGGTAATGGAAGCCTATGCTGTCAATAAATCTGCCCGTAGAGAACGTTTTGCTGAGGTAATAGCAGGAATTAGAGATTATACGGCAGAAGAATTAGATGCAGAACTACTTGATTTATATGAGGCTTCAAAAAAACTATCTTATTTTCAGGGTAGGGGACCTAATGCTTTTCTTGCAGAATTAAGAAATTTAGCTTCTGAAAAATAATATGAGTTTTTATAATAAATGATACTAAACAATAACTTAAAACTGGCTGAAAACGCTGTCTTTTCTGTCGAAGAAAGTTTAAGTAAAGTTTTCCAAGAAAGGTCCAATCAGGTTTTTCAGAAATTAGAAAATATTTTGACAATATTTAAGGAAGAAAAAGTTTCTACTAGTCATTTCAAGCAATCTTCTGGTAGTGGTCATGATGATATATCCAGAGAAAAAATTGATGCGGTTTTCGCAAGATTTTTTCTCGCTGAAAAGGCAGCAGTGAGGATGCAATTTGTAAGTGGAACGCATGCAATAAGTTCTGTTTTATTTGGAATTCTTAGACCTGGAGATGTGATGTTATCTCTAACAGGACAACCATATGACACATTAGAAGAAGTTATAGGGATAAGGGGAGGAGGTAAAGGCTCACTTAAAGATTTTGAGATTGAATATAAGCAATTAAATATCTGCGAGAATTTTGATTCTTTTGAAGAAAAAATTATTCATTTTTTTAAAGAAAATTCATGCAAATTAGTATTTATACAAAAAAGCTGTGGATATAGTTGGAGAAAATCTCTTACGAATGATCAGATAAAGAAAATTTGTTGTTTGATTCATTCTTTTGATCCTAACTGCATATGTTTTGTTGATAACTGTTATGGGGAGCTTGTTGAAGATAGTGAACCAATTTCTAAAGGGGCAAATATAATTGCTGGATCATTGATTAAAAATTTAGGAGGAACAATCGTTCCTACTGGTGGGTACGTTGCAGGAGATGCAGAGTTAGTTGAGATGGCGTGTTCTAGATTAACCTCACCAGGTATTGGTTCATCTGCAGGAATAAATTTTGGACTGGGAAGATTAATTTTGCAGGGTTTGTTTTTAGCACCACAAATTGTTCACGAATCACTAAAAGGTGCTGATATGGTTGCAGCAGTTTTTAAAAATTTGGGATTTAAGGTTTTGCCAGAGCCAGCAACTTATAGATCTGATCTTATTCAGTCAGTAAGATTGAATAATCCTGATTTGGTACAAAAAGTTTGTCAATCTTTTCAAAATTCTTCGCCAGTAGATTCTTTTCTTAATGTTGTTCCATCATCAATGGATGGATATGATTCAAAATTATTAATGGCAGGAGGCACATTTATTGAAGGTAGTACAAGTGAATTTTCCGCCGATGCTCCTCTAAGAGATCCTTACAATATTTTTGTTCAAGGTGGTTCTCACATAGCTCACATCAAAATTGCACTAATTCAATTATTATCTGAATTATTAGAGGAAAAATTAATTTCAAAGGACTCTCTACTTTTTTAATCAACTTAATCATGTCTTACCAGTTTCCTGACAACCTTAATTATGCTGATACCCATGAATATGTCTTAGAAGAAAATGGATTATTAAAAATTGGAGTTAGTGAATTTGCTATAGATCAATTAGGAGATATTGTTTTTGTTGAGTTAGCTGATCAAGGGAAGACTTTAGAGAAAGGTGAGACTTTTGGAACAATAGAATCGGTTAAGGCAGTTGAGGAAGTCTACCTGCCTTTTACAGGAGAAATAGTATCTGTAAATGAAAGTGTTATTGATAACCCTGAGCTTTTACAGAATGATCCGATTGGAGAAGGTTGGTTAGTCATTTTGAAACCAGAAGCAGAAGTATCAATTGCTGATTTGATGACTTCTGAGGAATATAAATCAAAGGTTGTACCAAAATAAGGCAAACTTTTTAAAAAGAGCTATTTTAAAGAAAAATATTTTAATATGACATCCAAAGTTGGGTCCGATTTGTTTATAGATAGGCATCTGGGGTTAGGAGATAATGATGAGAGAAGTATGCTAAACAAGCTTGGTTTTAATAATATTGATCAATTTATAAACCAGGTTATTCCTGAAGATATTCAGCTTAAAGATAAATCTTCAGAAATACTGCCCCAAGGTTGTTCAGAAATTGAGGCTTTAAATGAATTAGAAGAGATTGCGAAGAAGAATACCAAAATGAGATCACTAATAGGCCTTGGTTACTATGACAATCACATGCCTAAAGTAATTCAAAGACATGTTCTCGAAAATCCTAGGTGGTATACATCTTATACACCATATCAAGCAGAAATTGCACAAGGAAGATTAGAAGCTTTATTTAATTTTCAGACTATTGTTTGTGAACTTACAGGATTCCCTGTGGCTAATTCATCTTTGTTAGATGAGGGCACTGCTGCGGCAGAAGCTATGGCCATGAGTTTTGCCGCAAGAAAAAATAAATCTTCAAAAGTGTACTTAGTGGAATCAAATGTTTTTGATCATACTTTTAATGTTCTACAAACCAGAGCAAAACCTCTGGGAATATCCTTAAAACGTTTTACTCAAAGCAACCTTCCTAATCATGATGATGTCTTTGGAATTTTGTTGCAATTACCCGGCAAAAATGGCGAATTATTTGATCCCACATTCTTAATATCCCAAGCACATAGATCAGAAATTATTGTAACGGCTTGTATTGATCCACTGGCACAAGTTTTAATTAAACCAATTTCTGAATTTGGTGTTGATGTAGCAGTGGGTAGTATGCAAAGATTTGGTGTTCCAATGGGTTTTGGTGGCCCCCATGCAGCATATTTTGCATGTATCGAAAAATATAAAAGGCTGATACCTGGAAGAATTGTTGGGCAAACTCTCTCTAAAAATGGAGAAAAGTCTTTAAGACTAGCATTGCAAACAAGAGAGCAACATATTAGAAGGGAGAAGGCCACTAGTAATATTTGTACTGCTCAATCTTTATTAGCCATAATTTCTTCTTTTTATGCTATTTATCATGGCCCTTCTGGATTAACGCAAATTGCTAAGAGATTAGTGGAGTTGAGAATAAATTTAGAATCATGTTTGATTGATTTAGGTTTTGATATACCTGATGGGATTAGATTTGATAGTGTTGATGTTTATTCTGAGCATTCCCAAAAGATCCATAATGAAGCGTTAAAAAATGGTTATAATTTTAGAATTTTGCCCTTGGGATCAACTATTGAAGATTCAACTGGCTTTGGGATCTCTTTAGATGAGCTTAGTAATGAAAAAGAAATTAAAGATATTTTGACTTTTATAGCAAACCTCATAGAAAAAAAAGAAGATTTAGAGCATATAAAATTTGATAAAGGATTTCATCTTGAAAGTTTAGCTTTGAGATCTATGGAATGGATGCAGCAAGATATATTCATAAATTATCAAAGTGAAACTGAATTAATGAGATATATATTCCGACTTGCTGAAAAAGATTTTTCTTTGGTAGATGGAATGATGCCATTAGGAAGCTGTACCATGAAGTTAAATTCTGCAGCAGAGTTAAATCCAGTCTCCTGGCCTAATTTATCTTCCATTCATCCTTTTTCTCCACCAGATCAAACTAAGGGCTATTCAAAAATAATATCTGACCTAGAAAAATGGATAAGTGATATTGTTGGTTTAAAATCAGTTTCTTTTCAACCAAATGCAGGCTCCCAAGGAGAGTTTGCAGGTTTATTGGCAATAAATTCTTATTTCGAATCAAAAGGCGAACTTTCAAGAAAAAAATGTTTAATTCCTAAAAGTGCTCATGGAACAAATCCTGCTAGTGCCGTTATGGCAGGTTTTGATGTTTTAACTGTTGAATGTGATGATGAGGGAAATATTGATTTTCAAGATTTGTCGATCAAGGTCAAGAAATTTGATAATCAAATCGGGGCTCTTATGTTGACCTATCCCTCTACTCATGGAGTTTTTGAATTACAAATTAGAAAGATATGTGAATTAATTCACTCTGTTGGAGGATTTGTCTATTTAGATGGAGCAAATTTGAACGCTCAGGTTGGATTATGTAAACCCGGCTACTATGGAGTTGATGTTTGTCATTTGAATTTACATAAAACATTCTGCATTCCACATGGAGGAGGAGGTCCAGGAGTAGGTCCAGTTGCTGCATCAGAAACTTTAAGCCCATTTCTTCCTACTCATTCTTTAACGGATAATAATTTATCTAATAGTTCCAATTACGTATCTTCTGCCAAGTATGGGAGTGCAAGTATTCTTCCAATAAGCTGGATGTACATAAAAATGGCTGGTCTTGATGGTTTAAGGAAAGCAACTGTGCATGCAATTTTATCTGCTAATTATATTGCTCATTCTTTAAAGCATAAATTCAAGATTCTTTATAAAGGAAAAAATAATTTTGTCGCACATGAATGTATTTTAGATTTTAGAGATTTAAAATCTAAAACTGGTTTGAGTGTAAATGATTTGGCTAAACGGTTAATAGATTATAGTTTTCATGCCCCAACTATAAGTTGGCCTGTTCCAGAGACCATAATGATAGAGCCTACCGAAAGTGAAAGTTTGGCAGAATTAGATAGATTTTGTGAGGCTATGCTATTGATTGGAGAAGAAATCAGTGAAATAGAGAATAATAATGAATTAAATAATAATAATGTAATAAGCAATGCTCCCCATACGCTTAAAGAGTTAATTGCTGATAATTGGCATTATCCTTATTCAAAAGAAAAAGCTTCTTTTCCTTATAAAACTCCTACAACTATTAAGTTTTGGTCTTCAGTTTCTAGGATTAATAATGCGTATGGAGATCGCAACTTAATTTGTTCCTGTAATGTAAATCAAGGAGAGAATTTAGAAGAAAAAGAATGTGCTTAAAGGACTAGCATCCTTCTATTTACTTAGTTATTATCAATTTGAATAAAAATTTAATATTTTCTTATAGAATTTTTTTAAATTTTTTTATTAAAATAATCGAGCATCAAATTTTTTTGGGGTATTTGAAGCTATGACCAAAGATCTTAAGTCTGGTAATGTTAAGCACCTGCCAGTGAAAAACGTAGACTTACCAAATTTTGTTAATAATTTTTCAGGAGATAACTCAAATATTTGTTCTATTGAGGGAACTAATGTTATCAGAGTACCTTTTGGTAAAAAATTCTCAAAGAAAAAAAGGCCTGAAAAGAATCAAAATATCGCTACTTTAATACTTCCTCTAAGTTCGTACAGTAATCCTACGCCTCCACACGTAGCTTAATTTAGATTACGTTTAATCTATTTCTTTGAGAATATCTGAATAATAATTTTGTAGTTGTAACGTTGCTTGATTCCAATCCCATCTTTCTGCTTCGTTTCGTGCCTCTCTCCTCATAACTTCTCTTTTATTTTCATCCTCTAGAATTTTTTTTGTCGCTTCAATCAAACTTTTTTCACCATTATCTTTTTCATCAGGATCATATAAACAACCATTAATACCATCGTTAATTATATCTGGAATACCCCCCTTGTTTGCTCCGATAACTGGACATCCTGCCGCCATTGCTTCTAGTAAAACTAACCCAAGTGTCTCTGTACTAGATGGAAATAAAAATATATCTCCAGACGCATAGGCGCTAGCAAGTTCATCGCCAGATAGATATCCTATGAAATTAGTCTTGGTATTTTCGAAGATTTTTTCAAGCTGGTTTCTATATGGTCCGTCACCTACAAGAGCCAAGCAAGCATTAGGTATACTCTCTAGGACTGGTTTAATTCTCTCAATTTGTTTTTCTGCTGACAATCTGCCTACATAAATCAATAGGTAATTAGCGTCTTTATATTCCCCAAATAATTTTTCTCTCGTTTTCTGACTTCTCAAATCTGGTCGGAAACTGGAAGTATCTACTCCTCTTTGCCATAGAGCAGTCCTTTGTATCCCTTTTTCTTTTAACTCATTGACCATAGCGGTGGAAGTACATAAATTTAACAAGGCTTGATTATGAGCTGCTTTAAGTAATTCCCACAAAAGTGGCTCTAACATACCCATTCCGTAATGTTCCAGATATTTCGGAAGATGAGTATGGTAGCTAGCAATTAAAGGTATATTATTAGTTTTCGCCAACCATATGCCACCTAAGCCAAGTACAGCTGGATTAACAACATGTATTAAATCTGGGTCAAATTTTTCTATCTTATCTGAGACTGTAGGACCTGGTAAGCCAAGCTTCAACTCTGGGTATAAGGGTAATGGCATTGCAGCAACTCCAATTACAGTTGCTCCCATATATGATTCTGGGCACCCCTCTGGACAAAAAATTATAACTTCATCACCATTTTTTATTAGAAATTCAATCGTTTTAGTCAGTCTTGTAACTATGCCGTCAACTTTAGGTAAAAAAGTTTCAGTAAACAATGCAATTTTCACTTTCTTAAGGTAATTATTTCAGAATTTTTAATTAGTCTTTATAGCCTCGGCTTGTTTTTTGGTCCAAGATGAAACACAAGGTATGCGCTTAAGATCACATCTATTGGAGTATTTTTTAGCAACTTTAACAACTTCTTCTAATAAGCCATTATCAAGAGTCGTTGGGTTTAAACCTAATTCTATAAAGCATTTATTATCAACTATTAGATCATTTTCTACTGCTTCATTCCTTGGATTTGGCAAGTAATTTATATCAGCTCCTGTTAGAGACGCAACTTTTTTAGCTAGTTCTCCAACCTGATGGCTTTCAGTCATTTGATTAAAGATTTTGACTCTCTCGCCAGGCTTTGGAGGATTTTCAAGAGCAAGTTGTACACATTTTACAGAGTCTTTTATATGTATAAATGCTCTAGTTTGCCCTCCTGTCCCATGTACACTTAATGGATATCCAATTGCAGCTTGCATTAGAAATCTGTTTAGAACAGTTCCATAATCTCCGTCATAGTCAAATCTGTTTGTCAATCTAGGATCTTTTAAAGTTGCTTCGGTATTTGTACCCCAAACAATGCCTTGATGTAGATCAGTGATCCTTACGAGATCATTTTTGTTGTAGTAAAGAAATAACAATTGATCTAATGTTTTCGTCATATGGTAAACACTACCTGGACTTGCAGGGTGTAATATTTCTTCTTCAAAGCGGCTTCCGTCTGGTTGTGGAACTTCAACTTTTAGATAACCTTCTGGAATTGTTGCACCTCTATGTGATCCATATCCGTAGACTCCCATTGTTCCTAAATGAACAACATGAATATCTAAGTTACTCTCTACTATTGCAGCAAGTAGGTTGTGGGTTCCATTAACATTATTATCTACTGTATATCTTTTGGTAAAACTCGATTTCATTGAGTAAGGTGCTGCTCTTTGTTCAGCAAAATGGATCACGGAATCTGGTTTTTCATTAATAAGCAAATTGAGTAATTTTTGATATTGTTTAGAGATATCCATGTTAAGAAACCTCATAGGCTTACCTCCAATCTCTTCCCATGCAGAAAGTCGTTCTGTTATCGAAGTAATTGGAGTTAAAGATTCTACCTCTAGATCAATATCAATTTTTCTACGACTTAAATTGTCGACAATAATTACATCATGATTTTGATCTGCTAAATTCACCGCACAAGGCCAACCGCAAAAACCATCTCCACCTAGAACAATAACTTTCACTCAGAACTCCAGAATTAATAGATTCATAATATATTTATTAAATTACTACAGTGTGCTTCCAATTTGCGAAAAAACATTGTAAATAGTTTCAAATCTTCTTTCTTAATACGATAAATAAAATCAAATAATAAATTTTTACTCTCTTTTTAAACTTTGCTCAATTTAGAGAATTAGATAGATATATTTTTTTCCGGTGAACTTGCTACTGCAAAGTCTTGTTTTTTAATTCTTCCCGCCAGAAAAGCTTGCCTGCCAGCTTTCACGCCATAATTTATCGCTTGAGCCATTAGAGGAGGATTTTTAGCTTGTGCTATTGCACTATTTATTAGAACACCATCAGCTCCAAGTTCCATAGCTTGAGAAGCTTCACTTGGGACCCCAATTCCTGCGTCAATTATTACTGGGACTTTAGCATTTTCAATAATGATCCTTATATTTGATAAATTCAACAAACCTTGCCCAGAGCCAATAGGCGAGCCTAAAGGCATTACAGTTGCACAACCTATTTCTTCTAGTTTTTTTGCGAGAATAGGATCTGCATTGATATAGGGAAGCACATCAAAACCCTTTTTTATTAAAATTTCGGCTGCTTTAAGGGTTTCAATTGGATCTGGCAGCAAATATTTTTTGTCAGGAATTACTTCTAACTTCACAAAATTATTTTCTTCTTGGCCTGACAATTTTGCAAGTTCTCTTCCCAAAATTGCTATTCTGACTGCCTCATCGGAATTAACGCAACCAGCTGTATTAGGAAGCATCCAGTATTTTTTCCAGTTAATCTTTTCGAGTAAATTTTCTCCAGTCTGATCATTTTTGATTCTTCTAACAGCGACAGTTATTATTTCTGTTTCAGAATTTGACAAACTTTCTACCATATCTTGAGTAGATTTGTATTTGCCAGTACCCACCATTAATCTATTGGAAAATTGTTTTCCTCCAATTAGTAAAGATGAATAATTTTTCATATTTAGAATCCCTTATCTTTAATACCTTTATAAGGTTTATAATTGTTTCTTTTTTCTAACTCCTTACTTTTTTTAATTGCTGTTTTGTTTTTTGGGTCTATCACCAAAACCTTTTGATACGTCGCATATGCCAAGTCGTAATCAAGTAAACGTTGTTGCGCTGATGCTAGGTTATTTAGGGCTATAGGATATTCTGGTAGTGATTTTATTGCAGAATTATAATGTTTAATTGCTTTTTTAAATTCATTTTGAGCAGCATAAGAAAATCCTAAAGCATTATTTATTATCGCTTTGGCTTCATCAGGTTCATTTTCATAATTTTCAATTGCTTTTAAAAAAGTTTTAGTTGCTTCAGGATATAATCTTTTTTTTATCTGAATAGAACCAAATTCATATAATTCTGTAGCTTGAGTTAGAGAATCTAAACCTTTCTGCTCGAATTTTACTAAATTTAATTCTTCGCTTCTTGTTTTTAGAAATTGTCTGAATACAAAAATAGATATTATAACTAATACAACAAAAAGAATTATTAAATAGGATTGAAAGGAAGAAATTTCCATTATTTATAATTACTTTTTAAAATTATATTATTTTTTTAATTACTAACGGAAGAAACAATTTTTTCAAAACACTTGGGATCATTTAAGGCTAATTGAGCAAGCATTTTTCTGTTAATGATAATTTCTGAATTTTTCATGCCATTTATTAACTTGCTATAGTTTGTACCATTTATCCTGGCAGATGCGTTTATTCTAGAAATCCAAAGTCTTCTAAAATCTCTTTTTCTTCTTCTTCTATCTCTGTAAGCATTACAAAGAGCTTTCATCACTCTTTGATTTGCTGTTCTGAAAAGATTTTTGTTACCGCCTCTGAAACCTTTCGCAAGATTTAAGATTTTGTTTCTTCTTTTTCTGGCTATGTTGCCTCTTTTTACGCGTGCCATGAATATCTAATAAAAAATGGTTAAAGATTTATGCATATGGAATCATTAATCTTACATTATCAGCATCTCTTTCATCAACTACGGCTTTTGTTGATAGATGCCTTTTTAATTTTGAGCTTTTATGATCAAGTAAATGATTATGGAAAGCTCTTCTTCTCATAAATTTACCTGTCGCAGTAGCTTTAAATCTTTTGGCAGCTGATTTACGAGTTTTTAGTTTAGACATTTAAGTCAAATGTGTTTAATTAGGATAATCTAAACCTTTATATGCATTGGTGCAAATCAAAGTTTTTAATTGATAAGGAAAGTTCCAAATTATGAAACTTAAATTTTCTTTTTTAAATCTATTTTTAAGCTGTATTTCTCTTTTAATAATAAACACTAAATTTACTTACAATGCAAAAGCAGAAGAATTGCTAAAGATTGAACTCAATACAGAAATTAAAAAAGGAAAATTTTTAATTGGTTTAAAGCAATATTTAGGAGGGAAAAATGATAGTTTTTCAAAAAAAAAGAATATTAATTTTACTACGGATAAAGGTTTTCTAAATCTGATATCGTCTAATGGTATTAAATATAAATCAAAACAGATTGATATTACCTGGGTGGATATGCCCATCAAAAATCCAAAAACAATTGAAAGAATTGTTTTTGGTCCTTTTGCCAGTTATGAATCAGCAAAAAAACAAGCAGATAAGCTTAAAGATAAAGGATTTGAAACGACGGTCGCTTACCCTAAAAATTGGGAAGTATGGATTCCATTTGAAGATGATCTGAAAGATTTTCAATTAAAATATAAGGTTTTCAGAAAAATAAAAAATTTTCAAATTACTCCTTTTCTTATAAGTGAATACAGTGTTATGAAACTCGAAGGACCAATATATATTAATGCTGAAGAGGAAATGAAAATAAATGGTCTTAATTTTGGCAAAAATTTTTATTTAGTAAAAGATTCATATGGGACTTGGACATTAGTTCAGAAAATTGATTTTGACGATTATTTGGCAGGTGTATTGCCATATGAAATTGGACCGAATGCTCCTTTAGAAGCACTCAAGGCTCAAGCAGTTATCGCAAGAACTTGGGGAATTTTTAATTCTGATAGATTTAATATGGATAGATATCATTTATGTATCAGTACTCAATGTCAAGTTTATAAGCCTTCTAAAATTACAAATAAAAAAGTACAAAAAGCTATAGAGGCAACTTCAAATTTAATTCTCACTCATGAAAATAAGCCAATAAACGCTTTTTACCATGGTTCTAATGGTGGCTTATCTTCAACTGCAGGCGAGTCTTGGCAAATTCAAGATTTTTCTTATTTCAATTCAATCATTGATAGTTCTAAATCATTAAATAAAAATTTTAAACTTCCCATTCAAAGTGAAACTGATTTAAATAATTTTTTAGATTTTGATAAAGAACAGTTTTATGGGAGTAATCATTCTCTTTTTCGATGGAATAAGAAAATATCTAGTCTTGAAATCAAAAAAAAGTTAATTAAAAATAAGCTTATAAATATTAATGATGATGTTTTGGATTTACGTTCTATTGAACGTGGGTCTAGTGGCAGAGTAACAAAACTGGAAATACAAACGAACAAAGCTAATACATCTATTACCTTAGTGAAGGATGATATTAGACGGGTATTAAATTTTATACCTAGTAATTTGTTTACTATTAATAAATTAAGTGATGATTTATGGCTTTTAAGAGGAGGAGGCTTCGGTCATGGTGTAGGTTTATCACAGTCTGGAGCAATTGAAATGGCAAAATTAGGATTCTCTTATGAACAAATATTGAATCATTACTATCGAGGAGCAAAATTAAGAAAAATTGAGATATTGTCTCAATAAAAGTTAAATAATTAGAAATTTACTTTTATGAGTAAGGGTTTTTATAAAAATCGAAGATTGAAATCGTTTATATTTCTTGGTGCTTGCTTTCTAGTAGCTTTTATTCCTCATGCTTACAATATTGAAAGTTTTTTTTACCTTACATTTACTGTCTCTTTTGTGATTGTTTTTTACGGTTTAATAGTTATTTCTAGCAATTTTAAAAGGAATAAAGTTTCAAATACCCCAAGCAGCAGAATTAGCGATAAAGAGTTACCGGTTCTTGATATTTTAGTAGCAGCGAGAGATGAAGAGAATGTTATAGCCAGACTAGTTGAAAGATTATTTAATTTAGATTATCCAACAAATAAATTAAATATTTACATAATAGATGATGGTAGCTCTGATAAGACTCCTTTAATTTTAGATCGATTATCTAGACAATATGAAAAGTTAAAAGTCGTAAGTCGTTCTCCAAATGCAGGAGGAGGAAAGTCAGGAGCTTTAAATTATGCCTTAAAGTTTACTCATGGTGAATGGTTATTAGTTCTGGATGCTGATGCTGAATTAAAACAAGATTCTTTGATAAGGTTATTTAGTTTTGTAGAAGAAGGTGATTGGTCTGCAGTGCAACTAAGAAAATCAGTAACAAATGTGAGTAAGAATTTTTTAACTTCATGTCAGTCAATGGAGATGGCTATGGACGCAATCTTTCAATATGGAAGATTATCAGTCGCTGGAGTTTCTGAATTAAGAGGAAATGGCCAATTAATTAAGAAAGATACATTATTGACATGTGGTTCTTTTAATGAAGATACAGTTACAGATGATCTTGATTTGAGTTTAAGATTATTATTATCAAAATCTAGAATTGGAATCTTATGGGATCCACCAGTCATGGAGGAAGCAGTTGAGAATTTAAATGCTTTATTAGCGCAAAGGCAAAGATGGGCAGAGGGTGGTTTGCAAAGATTCTTTGATTATGGGGATCAATTAATTACTAACAAAATTGACTATTTGCAAAAATTTGATTTAACTTATTTCTTCATTTTGCAATATGCACTGCCAACTATTTCTATTTTTGATTTAGTTCTCAGTATTTCTTTATTAGATGCACCTATATACTGGCCTATTTCATTCACAGCTTTTATTTTATCTGGAATTGCTTTTTGGTACGGTTCTTCTTGCAAAAGTGAAGTACCCGTTTTACAAAAAAGCAATTTTTTGATGGTATTTATATCGGTTTTTTATTTATCACATTGGTTTTTAGTAATCCCTTGGGTAACAATAAAGATGTCTATTTTCCCCAAAAAGATACTTTGGCGAAAAACTCTTCATACTGGAGTGTAATTTATTCATCAAGGTCTATAATTTCTCCATTAAAAAAATTTGCTAAGTTTTTTGGACTATCATCATAACTTACATCGTTTGATATTTTTTTTGACAAATTAGTTTTTGATTCTATTTCTTTTATTGGTTTAATATTTTTTACTTCTTTTTTGGTTGTACTTTGAGAGTTTGTTAGTTTAGTTTTAGTTATTTGTTTGGTTGAAAAATTAAGTATTACTTGATTTCCAAATATCTTTTTTACTGTATTTTCAATTATAACTTTTCTGCTTTTTATCATATTTTCCCAATTTGGAGATAATGCAATTGTGATTTTCTCTGAATCAAAACTTTCAAGTTCGGCTTGTTGCGAAAGTAGCATTCTTGTTGACGGTAACTCTACTTTAGAAAGAATTAATTCCCATTTATCATTTAAATCATTTAATCCAGGATTATTTTGGTTATTTTCAGGAATATTTCCCATACTTTCTTGTCCAAGAAAGTCAATTTTTTCTAATTTATCGTCTTTTTTTTCGATCAATTCCTCGCGAATTATCTCTTTTTTGATACTTGGTTGTTGCATGTCATTAGAAATATTTTTTTTATTAATTACTGCAATGTTTTTTATGATTTCATGCTTCTCCTTAGTCGCATTTTTTTTACTTTCTTCCTTATTTTCAAAAAATTTTATCTCTTGATTATCAAGAAGGCCAGTTAAATGTATTTCAAACCAAAGCCTTGGATTATCACTTGTTTTGATTTGATATTCAATATTTCTCAGATTATTATGCCAATTAATTATTGTTGATTTATTTATTCTTTTTGAAATTATATCCAATTCATCTTGAAATTCCTCAGACGTATAATAAAGATCTGAATATTTATTATTTGCTGTGTGCAGTAGTAGATCTCTTGTTATGTTCAATAAGCCGATCATTATTTGATGGGGCTCGTTTCCAGCATCATATAATTTTTTGCAGGTGATAATTAATGACTCTGGATTATTCTCAATCAGTGATTTAATCAGATTTGTTAATTCAATTTCGGATACTTCTCCTAGGAGGTTTTGGATATTATTAAGAGTTATACCTTCTGGTAAAAGATTCAATTGTTCAAGGAGGCTTTGTGCATCTCTCATGCCTCCATTAGATCTCTTTGCAATCATTTTTAAGGCCTGAACTTCATATTCAATGGATTCTTTTTCTGCGATTTCTGATAAATGTTTAAAAATGTCACTAGGGCTTATTCTTCTAAAATCAAACTTTTGGCATCTACTTTGTATTGTATTTAATACTCTCTCAGGATTTGTAGTCGCAAGGATAAATACAACTCTTGAGGGAGGCTCCTCAATAGTTTTTAGTAAAGCATTTGAAGCTGCCGTAGAAAGCATATGACATTCATCAATTACATATACTTTCCATCTTGCTTGAGTAGGCGCAAATCTAGCTCTTTCTATAATTTCTCTTATATTCTCAACTCCTGTATTTGATGCTGCATCAATTTCAATAATATCTAGTGCATTCCCATCTGTAATTTGTCTACATAAGTCACATTTACAACAAGGATTTATCGTAGGTTGGTCGAATGTCTGGCAGTTTAAAGATTTCGCAAATATTCTCGCACTTGATGTTTTCCCAGTACCTCTTGGACCATTAAAAAGATATGCAGGAGCAATTTTTTTTGTTAAAAGTGCTTGTTTGAGAGTAATAGATATAAAATTTTGACCAACCAGTTCATCTAAGTTGTTTGGTCTATATTTTTGATGAAAAGGCTTATGTATATTTGGCATTTATTTATCATTAATTTAGTAAAATTCGGGATTAAATTAAACAATTAAACTCATATCTTTATGCAGACTCTTTAATGATTCTTTTTGATCCTGGAGGTAGTTTAACAATTTTAGATGAGAACAAACTATCTACCATTTTTTTCGTTATTGTGAATTCTTTTACATTTTCTTCAGAAGGCAAAGTATACATTATATCTAGCATTAGTTCCTCAATTATTGATCTTAGTGCTCTTGCACCTGTTTTTCTTTTATATGCTTCATTTGCTATTGCTTCAACAGAATCAGGTTCAAATGATAATTCAACATTATCCATACTTAGCAAAGTCTTGAATTGCTTTACAAGTGCATCTCTTGGTTGAGTCAGGATAGATTCTAAAGTTTCTTTTGTAAGCCGATCTAGTACAGCACAAACCGGAATCCTTCCAATAAATTCTGGAATTAGTCCATATTTCACTAAGTCATCTAATTCTAAATTTTTCAGGGCATCTCTTGGGTCGATTATTTTTTTTGAATCAACTTTGTTTTGATCTGAATTGGTTGTAAATCCTATTGAATTTTTACCCATACGCTTTTGAACGATATCCTCTAGACCTATAAAAGCTCCCCCGCAAATAAATAATATTTGACTCGTATCAATTTGGATGCAGTCATGATATGGATGTTTTCTTCCGCCTTGCGGTGGCACATTAGCAATTGTTCCTTCAAGCATTTTTAATAATGCTTGCTGAACGCCTTCTCCAGAGACATCTCTAGTAATTGAGGGATTCTCGCTTTTTCTTGCAATTTTATCTATTTCATCAATATAAATAATTCCTTTTTGAGCTAATTCTACATTCATTTCTGATTTCTGTAGCAGTCTTAAAAGTATGTTTTCAACATCCTCCCCAACATATCCAGCTTCTGTCAAAGCCGTTGCATCAGCTACTGCAAAAGGAACATCTAGAAACTCTGCTAAAGTTTGCGCCAATAATGTTTTTCCACTTCCAGTAGGGCCGATCAGTAAAATATTTGATTTTTGTAATTTCGTTGCTTGTGAATCTGTTGAATTGCTATTTTTACTGTCCTCTTTAAATTTCCAGGCTAATCGTTTGTAGTGGTTGTATACGGCTACAGATAATATTTTTTTTGCAGATTCTTGTCCAACAACTTGATTATCTAGAAAACTTTTAATTTCTAATGGCTTAGGAATTGAGGTTAGTTCTAAGGGAACAGATTTTTTTGGGTTATCAGTTGGTAATTTCTTTTTTACTTGAGGAGAGTTGTTCGTGTTCGCCTGATTATCAAGTAGTTCTTCATCGAGAATTTCATTACAAAGGTCGATGCACTCATCACAGATATAAACCCCAGGGCCTGCTATAAGCTTTCTTACTTGGTCTTGTGATTTCCCGCAAAATGAACATTTTAGATGGGCGTCGAATTTAGCCATCGATTATAAGTTTTAATGTGAAAGGTTTTAAATATTACCTATTCACTAGGATTGCTTATAAATATCGATTCGTCATCACATTCTTAAAAAATCAGGATCCCTTGTCACTTTTTGATAACTTTATCAATTAATCCATATTCGACTGCTTCTGAGGGAGATAAAAAGTAATCTCTTTCTGTATCTTCATTAATTTTTTCTAAAGGTTGACCAGTATGTTCTGCTAAAAGCGAATTTAATGTTTTCTTGAGAAAAAGTATTTCTTTAGCTTGTATTTCAATCTCTACTGCTTGACCTTGTGCACCTCCCAGAGGTTGATGAATCATAATCCTAGAATTAGGTAAAGCTAATCTTTTCCCCTTTGCTCCTCCAGAAAGAAGAAATGCCCCCATACTTGCCGCTACTCCAAAGCATATTGTCACTACATCAGGGGATATTTGTTGCATAGTATCGTATATGGCCATTCCTGCAGTTACTGAGCCACCAGGAGAATTGATATATATTTGTATATCTTTTTCGGGATCTTCAGCTTCAAGAAATAATAATTGTGCAACTAGTGAATCAGATACTTGATCATTAATTCCAGTACCTAAAAAAATTATTCTCTCCCTCAATAGTCTTGAATATATATCAAAAGCTCTTTCTCCTCTACCGGATTGTTCTATAACAGTAGGAACAGCAGCAATAGTTTTAGTCTTACTTTCGTAAGAACTTATTGAGCTTTGGATTAAATGTTTTTTTTCTGAGTTCACAAATTAATTTCCTTCTTACTAAGTAATTTAAGGGGTTTTTGTTGAATTAGTAGGAAATTTCATAAATTATTTTTTTTCTTTTTAATTTTGAGTTTTTGTAGTTTTTGTAGTTTTTGTAGTTTTTGTAGTTTTTGTCGCAGTTTTTGTGGCTTTTGTTGTTTTGGAGGTTTTGGTAGCTTTAGAAGTTTTTGTAGTTTTTTCTTTTACTTCAGAATTTTCTTCAAGCCAAATTATTAATTTTTCTTTGAGTAAATCGTTACTTATTACTTCTGTTAATTTTTTAATATCTATTTGTTTTGAAGATTGAGAGATTGCATCTTCATAATCTTTCATTTTTAAATCAATTTCATCTTTCTCAACTTTTATGTTTTCTGTTTCAGCTAATGCTTTTAAAGCTAAATTTCTTTGAACATTTTTTTCAGCTTGAGGCCTTGTGGACTCTGCTAGTGACTTAACTAATTCCGGAGTAAAAGTAGATTTAACATCAAGACCTTGTTGAGCAAATCTTTGAGCGGTTTGTTCAATATTATTCCTCACTTCAATATCAATCATAGATTTTGGAATTTCAGCAACCAATTCTTTTGTTAAGGCATCTAGTAAAGCTTCAATTTTGATATCTTTTTGAGTTTTTTCAAAATTGTCTTTAAGTTGCTTTTCAATATCTTTTTTTAACTCTTTTAATGATTCTTTGTTGCCAGACTGTTTTGCAAAATCGTCATTAAGTTCAGGCAATTCTTTTTCCTTAAGATCCTTAAGATTTACTTCAAAGATTGCCTCTTTGCCTCTTGAATCCTCATGAGAATAATCTTCAGGAAATTTAAGGTTAAGAGTTTTAGTATCACCAATTTTCATCTTTACGATTCCCTCAACGAAACCGGGAATCATTTTGTTCTTTTCTAACTCAAGATCCATTGATTCACTTGTTCCACCATCAATCTCTTTACCAGAATCTTTATATTTTCCTTTGAAACTAACTACAGCAATATCTCCTAATTTTGCTGCTCTATTGGTAACTGGAATAATGTTTGCAAACTGATTTCTAGATTTTTCTAGCGCTTCATCTATTGATTTAGGATCAAACTTTGTTTTTGATATTTCAACACTTAGTCCTTTGGATTTTTTAAGTTTTAATTCGGGGGCAACATCAGTTTGAAGAGTAACCTTAAGTGATTTTTCAGGACTAAACTTTGCAAGTAAAGATTCAAATCCATCTACCAATTCTGGCTCACTTAGTGGCTCTATAGATTTTATTTTTAACGCTTCTTGCCATGATTTATCAATAATTTTTTCTAGAGCAGAAGCATGTAATTGTGTTATGCCAATCCTTTGGATTAAGACTTGTTTGGGAATTTTACCAAGTCTAAATCCCGGAATTTTAGCCGAACGACTGATAGAACTGATTGTTTCATTCACACAAGTTTTGCATGTCTCAGATGGTATTTCTAATTCAAATGAGATTCTACTTTGAGGCAGAGGAGTTGTTTTGACTATTAATGCTTCTTTAGCCATTTTTTTATTTATTACTAAAAGCCGAAACTTAATTATTTCACATTATGTGATTTCCTTGAAAGTTATTTTTTTGATAAAGTAAAAAAAATAGTCAATCTATTTATAAAAATCATTTTAAAGTGTGAGACAATCTCCGTTTTTGCCTAATAGGCCATTAAAAGTTGCTGTTTTAGGATCTTCAGGTGCTGTGGGATCTGAATTACTCAAAATTCTTGAACAACGTGATTTTCCAATATCAGAATTGGTCTTGCTTTCATCAGAGCGTTCAGAAGGAAAAAAAATTATTTGGAAAGGTGAAGAATTAGTTACAAAAAAAACAACTAAGGAAGAATTTTTGAATCTTGATTTAGTTTTAGCTTCAGCCGGTGGAAGTATTTCAAAAAAATGGTTGTCTACAATTATGGAACAAAATGCTTTATTGATAGATAATTCAAGTGCTTTCAGATTAGATAATAATGTACCTCTTATAGTTCCTGAAGTTAATGGTAGTGACGTAATTAATCATGAAGGGGTAATAGCGAATCCAAACTGCACTACCATTTTGCTGACATTAGTTTTAGCTCCGTTAAATAAACTTTCGACTATTCAAAGAGTTGTTGTCTCAACATATCAATCCGTAAGTGGTGCAGGCCAATTGGCGATGGAGGAACTAAAACTTTTAACTGAAAAATATCTTCGGGGTAATCTTCAAAAAAGTGAAGTTTTGCCATACTCACTGGCTTTTAATTTGTTTTTGCATAATTCACCCATGCTTGCAAATAATTACTGCGAAGAGGAGATGAAAATGGTTAATGAGACTAGGAAAATATTAAATATTGCTGATTTAAAGCTCTCTGCTACATGTGTTCGAGTCCCGGTACTGAGAGCACATTCTGAATCGATCAATATTGAATTTGCTGGTGTAGTTGATCCTAAAGATGCTCTTGA
>CACGIB010000009.1 GCA_902573045.1 uncultured Prochlorococcus sp. | reverse complement strand
AAAAATCAACTATTTCAGTTAATTCATCTTTGGCCTCATCAACTCCAGCAACATCAGCAAAAGTTACTTTAGATTCATCATCTGGTACATATACCTTTGCCTTACTTTTAGTAAAACTTAAAGCCCCTTGAGCTCCTCCGCCTCCCATACTTCTTCTGG
Source organism: uncultured Prochlorococcus sp. (assembly GCA_902573045.1). The sequence continues at coordinate 31,411 of CACGIB010000009.1, read as the reverse complement.
CAAAGAATTGCAAAACAAGTATAAAAATCAGAGGGGGAACAACCCAGCTCAAAATTGTTGAGAAAAAGTTTGGTTTCTTTGGAGGGGCAGCAGCAAATTCTACACCTTTATTTTCCAATCTTTGAGGTAAATCCATATCAAAGATTGGTGTTGTTGCTAGAACAGAGGGTGAACCTTCTTCAGCTCCATTGAGTTCATATCTAATTTGTTCTTGTGTAATATAAGCTCTCTTTACTTCTCCATCATTGACTTGGTCTATAAAAAGTGAGTATGGAACTCTCGGTATTTGCATATTTTGATTAGGGAAAAGACTACTAAACAAAAGTAAAGCTCCTACTCCTATTAAGATAATATTTACAATTCCAAATCTTTTATTAGGTTGATTATCGTCTTGTCTTATTGGCATAGTTATGAACAATTTTGAACTTATTATAAACTAAACCACGAATATCCGTATCTGTATTATTTTTTTTGGGTAAGAACCGTACGGTAGTTTGACACATTTACATTTTGATTCAAAATTAATTTTTTAATGCGCTCTTGATGCACATATCATTCCCAATCAAACTAAACTGAGAATCACTTAATTTAATAATTTCATGCATTTCTTTAAATTCAAAATCACCAAAGGGATTCATACTGTTTTCTCCACCTAAAATTTTTGGAGCAATAAAAGTAATAATTTCCTGAATAGAATTTGATTGAATAGCAGCGGTAGCCAATTTAGGGCCACATTCCCAAAGAACTTTATTACACCCTCTTTTAGCAAGTATTTTTGAAATTAACTCGGGATTATCTGATAATACCTTTTTAACCTCCACACATTTTGGAATCCTCGAGAGGTAGTTTTCATTTGCTGTAGAAGAATCATAAATAACTAAAGTTTTTGCTTGATTACAATCCCAAAGATTAGATTTTGAGGGCAGATCTAAACTTTTTGTAAAAACAACTCGCAAAGGCTCAGGATTGATAGAACCTCTAGTAGTCAAAAGTGGGTTATCTCTTCTTAATGTGTTTCCACCAATGATAATTGCATCAAATTCTGCTCTAAAAGAGTGCACTAATGATCTTGAAAGTTCATTTGTAATCCATTTACTTTTTCCATTTTTTAAAGCTATTCTTCCATCAATACTCATTGCCCATTTAAGAACACCAAATGCCTTTTTAGTAGTATTCCTATGAATGAAAGCCTTATTTAAATCTAAGGATTCTTTTTTACATAATCCTAAGTGAACTTGTATTCCAGCTTCTTTTAGCAGCTTAATACCTTTACCAGAAACTCTTTTATCAGGATCTTCAATAGATATATATACCTTTTTGATCCCAGAGGATATCACCTTATCAACGCATGGAGGTGTTTTACCATGGTGACAGCAAGGTTCAAGGTTTACATACATTGATCCTTCTTTAGCATCTTTTTTTAAATTATTGAAAGCCATTGCCTCGGCGTGGGGCATGCCAGCCTTGTAATGAAATCCTTCCGAAATAAGATTTCCATTTTTATCAAGTATCACTGCTCCAACCCTAGGATTAGGACTAGTTGTATTTTTGCCTAAAGAAGCCAAAAAAATTGCTCTTTTCATCCATTTTGTATGGCTTACATTTTTTTCAGTCATCTCCAAAAATCAAATTCAATGTATTGATCTCCACTCCTTAACGACAAAGGGAGGAACTGGTAACTCAGAAAAAACTCCTGACAAAGATAATCTTAATGGTCTATTTTTATTTAAATTTTTAACAAATTCATCAAGATCAAATTCTGCAGCAGCTTGTCTTTGATCATTTGCTAATTCCACATTAAGTAATGTTTTATCATCTAAAAGCCATTGTTTTCTGCCTGATTCAACTCTCAAGTAAGTGGGATGATCAATCCTAAGATTTCCTGGATATCCTATTACTCTTAAGATCAATTTATCTGAAAAAAGAGGTGATTTATAAGCTACTAATTGCCAAGTTTCAAAGTCCAAGTCTCTTAAAAACTCGCTGCTAGCATTTATTAATTCCCCATTTATTTCTATTTCTGAAACTTCTGCAGATACTTTTATTGGATTAACAATAAAGGATAGTAGTAAAAGTAAAGGTAATATTCCCTTTAAAAAAAATTTTTTATTTGATTTTGTAATTTTCTTCATTTTCAGAATCCATCAGGGCATCAAGAGTTACAGCTGTTCTTACAATAGCTTGATATCTTTTGATTATTTTACGATTTTTTTCTATAACTCGAGATAAATTCAAAGTGTCTTTTTCAGAATAGCTAGATGTTAAATCGCTAGAATCTTCTTCAATAAACTCAAATTCACTATCTTTATTGATTAGAGTTAACAATAAATCATGTAATCTCTTTCTCCTTTCAGACAATTAGTTTATTATGATAACTCGAATAATAATAAGATAATTTAATAAAAGATTCAAACATTTTAGTTCCTTTTCATTAAATATTGATGACCAAAGTTAACAGGAAAATTCATGTAGTAGGTATTAATTCATATATATTTGGAGATTTACCTCCCAAAGTACAAGCTCTATTTTTAAAGACAGTTAATATTGCCGTTCCCAATTCATATTTTGAAGAAATTAAATCATGGAGCAAAAATGATTTAGGAAAAAAGAAATCTTTTTTTTCAAGCAACAGTAATAACGAACTTGTTAACTGGCTTAGATCTCAAAAAACCGATGCTATTTTAATATCGAGAGGAGATCCACTTTGGTTTGGAATTGGGAGAATACTACTAGAAAATTTTTCAAAAAATGAATTAAGTTTCTACCCTTCGAATACTTGCACTCAATTAGCATTTAGTAAGCTAAAGATCCCATGGCAAGATACTGTTAATGTAAGTATTCACGGCAGAAATTCTACTAAGTTAATTGAGGCTCTTAAAGCAAGGCCTTCAAATTTGGCTATTATTACAGATTCAAAGAAAAGTTTAGAAATAATCAAAAAAAACCTATCAGAATTAAATCTGATTGACTTCTATGATTTTTGGCTCTGTGAGGAGATAGGATTCGACAATGAAAATATAAGAAAATTAAATCTTAATGAGTCATTGCCCTCTGATATATCAAGTTTGAACATTGTTGTTCTTACAAAAACAAAGGAAAATTATTCAAATAATAATCTCCCGCTTTTCGGAATCAGTGACCATATTTTTAAGACTTTTGATGATAGACCAAATTTATTAACTAAAAGGGAGGTTCGCGTTCAAATCTTAGCTGATTTAGAGCTCCCTAAAAATGGTATTATCTGGGATATAGGAGCAGGTTGTGGGTCAATTGGTTTAGAGGCATTAAAATTAAGGCCGAATTTAGATTTGCTTTGTATTGATAAAAGGATTGGCTCAAAAGAATTAATACTTGAAAACTCAAAAAGACTTGGTGTTCAACCAAAATTAATTTTTGAGGAAGATATAAATAATATATTGAATACGAGAAATTTAAGTTCTTTTAAAAAACCTAATAGGTTAGTAATTGGAGGATGTGATAAAAAGACTAAACTTCAAATTATTAATAAACTGGCTCAGGGAATGAATAATGGAGATATTATTGTTATCCCAATTATTGACATTCAAACTATTAAAGAATTAAAAGAGCAATTAGAGGATAAAAATTTTAAGACAAATTTAAATTTAATTCAGACTTATAAAAGCTTAAGTATCGCTGAGGGAATGAGATTAGAACCAAATAATCCAGTTTTTTTATTAAAAGGTAAAAAATAAATTTAAATAATTGTTATTTGTTAGGTTTAGCTACATGAGGCAAACCCCAACCTAGTTTATTTCTCAAAACTTGGAAAAATTCATGATCTTCAAGTCTAATAAACTTTACTGAGTGTTTACTTTTTCTTATTAAAACTCTATCTTCAGGCCAAACATAACAACCAGCATTTCCGTCAACAACCATTACCAATCTTTCAGGCGTTGCGGGGAATACAGTTACAGGCTCTGAATCATTAAAAACCAATGCCCTAGATGCCAATGAGTGTGGTGCAATTGGAGTTAATTGAACTACTGGGCAATCAGGTGTAATAACTGGCCCTCCAGCACTTAATGAATATGCAGTAGAACCAGTTGGAGTAGATAGAATTACACCATCTGCTGAGATATCCACAGGAGCATGTCGCCCTATAGATATCTCAAAATGACACATACTTGTAAGAGGTTCTCTATGAAGAGCCATCTCATTAAGACAGAGAGACTCCCATCTCCTCTGATCATTCCTCATTACACTAATAATAAAGCAAGTTCTTTCTTCAATATCCCAATTTCCAGCAATGATTTTATTTATTGCTTCATCGAGATTTGATAAGTAAGCTTCCGCAAGAAAACCTAAATGACCAGTATTTATCGTAAGGATTGGAATTTTAGCGGGTGCTGTTTGCCTTGCTGCAGAAAGTACGGTTCCATCTCCACCAAGAACAATTGCAAATTCCATTGACGAGTCAAACCCCTCGGGAACACAGTTCGTATATCCTAAAGGACGAACATGTTGGTCAGGATTGGCGAATCCAACCATTCCACCAGAGCTACTAACCCTTACAACTTGATAATTGGATTTTTCCAATTTTTTCTGAACAGAACTTGCAGTTTGAACAGCAAGTTCTTTCCCATCATTAACGATTAGACCTGCTTTACGTACCAAACAATAAACCAAAACTATGATTATATTAGACTAATTTGCTAGACAATCCTAATTTAAAATTTCAATATTATTAGAACTGTTCTAAGAATCGAAGATCATTTGTATAAAATTTTCTTATGTCGTCAATCTGATGCCTTACCATACAAAATCTTTCAACTCCTAATCCAGCTGCGAATCCAGTCCATTTCTCTGAATCTATTCCTAATTTTTCTAAGACCTTCGGATCTACCATTCCGCATCCCATTACTTCTAGCCATTTACCTTTCCATTGAACATCTACTTCTGCTGAAGGTTCAGTAAATGGGAAATAACTAGCTCTAAATCTTACAGGAATATCTCCAAAAAAAGTCTTTAAAAATGTAAGAACTGTTCCTCTTAAATGACTAAAATTAATATCTTGATCGATACATAAAACCTCAACCTGATTAAATACAGGGGAATGAGTAGCATCTACAGCATCTCTTCTATACACTCTCCCCGGGGCAATAATTCTCACTGGAGGAGAATTTTTCTCTAAGTACCTTATCTGCACAGGAGAAGTATGGGTCCTTAAAAGTCGATTTTCATCTAAGTAGAAAGTATCCTGCATATCTCTTGCGGGATGATTTTTAGGTATATTGAGAGACTCAAAATTATAAAAATCAGTTTCTATTTCAGGGCCACTTTCAACTGAATATCCTAAACCACAAAAAATATCTATTATTTCATCTTGAGTTGAAATTAAAGGATGTTTATTTCCAGGGGGTATTCCAATTGAAGGGATAGTTACATCAATTTTTTCTGTTTTAATCTTTTTGTCTAAGGCTTCACTGTTTAGTTGATTTTTTCTTTTAGTTATAAAATCTTGCAAATTTATCTTTATTAAATTTGCCTTCTGGCCAACAATTGGTCTATCAGTAGCCGATAATTGACCCATTGTTTTCAAGATAATTGATAAATCCCCTTTTTTTCCTAGCAAGGAAACTCTTAATTGATCCAGTTCTTCATGTGTATTAGCATTATCTATATTATTTTTTGCTGTCAGAGAAAGATTATTTAGTTTTTCCTCAATTTGACTTAATGATTCAATTTGACTCACTGATATAGTAAAAATAAGTATTATTTTATCTTACTTAAATATCGTCCATAAATAAAATTTATTGATTAATGAAACCGTTAAATATATTAATTAGTAATGATGATGGAGTTTTTGCAGCGGGGATAAGAGCTCTAGCAAAATCAGCGCAAAAAAGAGGCCATAAAGTAAAAGTAGTATGTCCTGACCAAGAAAGATCAGCTACTGGTCATGGTCTTACCTTACAATCTCCATTAAGAGTGGAAAGAGCGGACGAATTATTTGAGGAAGGAATTGAAGCTTGGGGATGTTCGGGCACGCCTGCTGATTGCGTCAAATTAGCACTATCTGAACTCTTGGATCATAAACCTGATTTGATACTATCTGGAATAAATCACGGGCCCAATTTAGGGACAGATATTTTTTGTTCAGGTACCGTAGCTGCAGCTATGGAAGGTACTTTAGAAAATGTTCCCTCCATGGCAATAAGCGTTGCTAGTTTTAAATGGAAGAATTTTGAATTTGCCGGAGAAATTGCAATGAATATTGCCGAACAAGCAATTAACGATATTTGGCCAGCTTCACTTTTATTAAATTTAAATATCCCCCCCTGCGAAAAAAACAAAATAAAAGAATTATCCTGGACAAGGTTATCAGTAAGAAAATATAAAAATCAATTTTCCAAAAGGGAAGACCCAAGGGGTGACGATTACTATTGGTTAGCAGGTGAGGTTGTTTTAGATCTTAAATCAAAAGGTTATGGTCCAAAAAACTGGCCCAGTGACGTATCTCAAATACAAGAAAATAAAATATCTCTTACCCCTGTAGAACCAGATTTATTTTGGAGAGGTAATTTAGACAACTTACCTAAAATTAATAATTCATTTGTAAATCCTTCTTAAAAGCCATAAAGAAAAGCAAAGTCCAAAAAAATGAGCAGCAATAACTTGAGTGTTACTGAGAACTGATAATATCTCAAGACCAGTAATTGGGATATCAGATGTCGCTGTTATCAATTGTCCAGTTGTTTGGGAGGATGCTTGAATAAATAAGGCTCCCATTAGAGCTTGATATCCAATTAATCCAAACAAAATTCCAAATAAATCAACTATTAGTCCTCGTTTTATCAATTTACCAGTTTGACCTCTTGAGGGTCTTGCATTACTCGCGATCGCTCTTCCTGTTCTAACTATTAACCAACCTTGCCAAAGACTAAAAAGTAGTAAGATCAGGGATATGGTTGTAAGTGATAGACCAGGCGCTAAACCAAGCTGTCCTTCGCTGTTATTTACAACATTTGAAAAAAGCAAAACAGCTGCGACAACAACACCTAAAATGGACTGAACCCAAAAGCGTATCCATCCAATGCGCCGCATTCCAAATGAAAGGGACTGAAAATCAATTTTGTCAGACATTCATTTGATTGAATAAACTGTAATCAATCCAAATTTGCCACTAAAATCATAAAATTGCACGTAATCTTTTGATCTCTTTAATATCGCCATCTGAAGTTAAGAGTCCGACCTCAATAGCTATTGGAAGTTTTGATGGCCTTCATGCTGGCCACAGACAATTAATAAAAAGTGTAGTTGAAGAAAATCAATATACCCCAACAATTGCAAGCTTCTGGCCTCATCCCCGAGAAGTTCTTTATAAAGAAACGCGTCTTAGACTTGATCTCCCTTATGAAAAGCTATCTATTCTTGAAGATTTGGGGATTGAACAATTAGTGCTGATTCCTTTTGATATAGAACTATCCAAATTAAGTGCAGAAAGATTCGTAAGAGATATTTTAATAAATCAATTACAAGCAAAAAACATTTCTGTAGGTGCTAATTTTAAATTTGGTTTCAGAAGAAGTGGAGACATAAATACAATAAAAAATATGATTAAAGATACTGATATTAAACTAAAAATTACTCCAATTTTAGAAGACAAAGAAGGTAGAATCAGCAGCAGCAGAATAAGAGATCTATTAGAGAAAAGTGATCTAAAAAATGCTTTCAAAATTCTTAATAGGCCTTATAGTTTTAATGGAAAGGTTGTTAAAGGTAAAGGAATTGGGAAAAGTATTGGATGGCCTACCGCAAATCTTGAAATAGATGGCAGAAAATTTTTACCTGGAGAAGGGGTTTACGCATCTTGGACAACCATAGAAAATTCCAACCAAAAAATTGAATCTATTATGAATCTTGGCTCTCAACCAACAATAAATCCTTTGTTGCCATCAGCAGTTGAAGTTCATTTAATAAATAAAGATATCGATCTATATGGTTTCAATCTATCTGTAGAACCAGTTGAAAAACTTAGATCTCAAACAAAGTTCAAAGATATAGATCAACTTTCTAATCAAATTAAAAAAGATAGAGATAATGCTCTAAAAATTTTTAAAAACTACAAAAAATAAATTACAGATGCTTAATTCCAATAGTAAAGACACTGAAGATTTAAGAATTTATCAAATTATTGACGCTAATCTAGATAGAGCTAGAGAAGGACTGAGAGTATTAGAGGATTGGGCTAGATTTGGTCTAGGCAAACAAAAATATGTTGAAAAGATTAAAAATTTTAGACAAATTTTAGGAAGGAATCATTTAGAAGTTTATAAACAATCTAGAAATTATATTGAGGACAAATGTAAAGGATTGACTCATCAAGAGCAAATCAACAGAAAAACTTCTGAACAAATTATAAGTTCTAATTCAGCCCGAGTTCAAGAAGCATTACGAGTCATAGAAGAATTCTCAAGGCTACAGAATCATGAGCTTTCAAAAATCGCTTCGGAAATTAGATATCAAATCTATACTATTGAAATTGACTTATTGAGTTATAGCAAGTGTAAGAAGTCGGAGGAAATATTAAAAGAAAATGACTTATATGTAATCACAGATCAAAAAGACAATTTATTAGAAATAGTAGAAGAGATTTTAATTGCGGGGGTAAGAATTATTCAACATAGATTTAAAATAGGAACTGATCAAGATCATCTTCAAGAAGCAATTCAGATTAAAAATCTATGTAAAAGATATAATTCTTTGTTTATCGTTAACGATAGACTTGATATAGCTTATGCATCTAACGCGGATGGAATTCATCTTGGACAAGAAGATTTAGACTTAAAAACCGCAAGAAAACTATTAGGATATTCAAAAATTATTGGTGTAACTGCAAATAATGCAATTGATATTTCAAATGCTCTTAACGATGGTTGTGATTACATAGGAATAGGACCAGTATTTGAAACTACAACAAAAAAGAATAAAAAACCTTTAGGTATTGAAAATATCAAAGCATTAACAAAGGATTTAGATATTCCTTGGTTTGCAATTGGAGGAATTAAGTCAAATAATATTTCATATTTAAAAAGAAATGGGTTTAAAAAAGTTGCCCTAGTTTCGCAATTAATGAATTCTGAAGATCCCAAAGAAGACGCTATTATGATTCTAAAAGAGTTGTCTCATGAAAATTAAGGTAAATGGAGAAGAAAAAAAAATAGAACTTGATCAAGAAAATGCTCTGCTATCTACAGCTCTTAATCATATGGGATATAAACCAAACACAATTGTAGTGGAGTTAAATAATTTAATTATTAATTCAATGAAATGGGGAAAAGTGAAGCTTAAAGATGGTGATAATTTAGAAATCGTCTCAATAGTTGGTGGTGGTTAAAAGAAAGAATATTGTATATTAAAATCTTCATAATTTTTTAAGTTTAGGCTTGAAACAATAACCAAATTTTTCCAGTTTTCGTTTTATATTTTTAATACCTCAACATAACAATGAAAGAAAAAACTGATAGTAACTCAAGGTCTCTCAAATGGGAGCAAAATGGTGAGTTAGCACATAAAGATCTCTCTGAGCTAATTGAAAGATTAAAAAATGTAGAAAGTGAACATACCTCATCTGAGCTGTCTAGATTAGGTACAAAATCAAACATAAAAGATTAAATTTGTTACTTAGATCTTGTTTTTATAAAAATATGTACCAAATTAAAATTACTGAATATAAAAATAAATGTCGAAAAGATTTCCAGAGTGGGTAAATACAGAAGTTGTTATGAAAGCAATTAAAATGAGAGAAGAAGGAATGCTATCAAAACAACTTAATTTATGGATAGAAAACCTATTAGAAATAGAAAAAAAGTAATTATTTAGGAAATACTTTTAATAATTCTCAAAGCCGCCATTGCTGCTCCGTAACCATTATCTATATTCATAACTGCAATACCTGGAGAACAACTTGACAACATACTATTTAAAGCAGTTTCTCCATCCTTGCTAACGCCGTATCCGACTGAGACAGGTACTGCAATTATTGGTTGTGGCAACAATCCACCCACAACAGTTGCCAAAGCTCCTTCCATTCCAGCACAAACTATTAATACATCACATTTATTAATTTCTTCTAACTGACTCATCAATCGATGAAGTCCAGCCACTCCAACATCTATAAAAGATTGACAATTCACTCCATAAATTTCAAGCGCTAATTGTGCTTCAAGTGTTACGGCCAAATCGCTTGATCCGCCTGAAATTATGGCAACTTTTTTATTCGTATTTATTTTATTCAAATTTTTCCCAATTGTTAGGCAATTTGCTTCTTCATAGAATCGTGCATCATCATACAAATCTAAAAGATAATTAGCCTTTTCACTATTAATCCTAGTAATGAAAACAACCTCATTTTTACTTAATACATTTTCAGATAATCTCTCTAATTGGTCGATACTCTTATCTTGACCCCAAATAGCCTCAAAGAGTCCAAGCCTATCTCTTCTTTGAAAATCAAACTTGATATCAAAATTCATCTTTGCTTATCTAATTCTCCCTCATAAATTAATTCAAAAGGATTTTCGCCTACATTTAGAGCAGCTTTAACATTATCTTCAAATTTTTGTTGAATTACATTTACTTCTGACATTGGTATGCTTTTCCATAATTTCTTACTTTTCCAATTTACTAATATTAAAGCTTCTTCTTTTTCTTTATCCCAAAATAATTGTCTTCCTAAAAAACCATCTTGAGAAGATAACCATGGATCCCATATTTCTTTTTCAGCATTTAACCAAACTGCTTTTACATCGGCAGGTACTTTAAGTCTTAATTCCTCTATGACCATTTCACCTTGATAATTATCCATAGTAAGAGCTTTTAAATTGGGAATATGAGATTGGAAAATTAAAACTACTAAGAAAATTAATAATAAAAAAAATCTTTGAATTTTTTTTTTCAAATTTAAATTAAATCTCATTTTTTCTCAAGTAGAACTACTGAATGGCAACTTATACCCTCTTCTCTCCCTTCTGGACCCAGTTTTTCATTCGTAGTTGCTTTAATCCCAATTAAATTTTCATTAATATTTAAGGTTTCAGAAATGTTTTTTTTCATTAGTTTTATATGTGGCATAATTTTTGGCCTTTCAGCAACAAGAACACTATCAATATTATTGATTTCCCAACCATCTTGTCTTATCAAGTCAATTACTTTTGATAACAAAAACAAGCTATCAGCATTTTTCCATTTTTCATCAGATGGGGGGAAATACTTTCCTATATCGCCCAGCGAAAGTGCTCCCAATAATGCATCCATTATTGAGTGACTTAAAACATCAGCATCACTATGACCATCCAATCCTAGATTTTTAGGATGATGCAATTTTACACCTCCAATAATTAAATCTCTACCCTCTGCTAGTCTGTGAATATCGTATCCATTACCTATTCTAAATTTCATAAATTGATTATTTTCTTTTATTATTCTCTTACTTTGTGGGGATTTTTTGTAGTTTTCATATGAAATTAAATCACTTCTTCTCTCTAGTGTTCTTTCAATACTTTTTTGCCTTCTCCAAGCTTTAATTTCTTCATGATTGCCGCTAACTAAAATTTCTGGTACTTTCATATCTTTAAAAGTTAGCGGCCTCGTGTATTGAGGATATTCTAATAAAGAAGAATTATGACTCTCATCCACCAAGGAGTCTGGATCACCAAGAGTTCCTGGTAATAATCTAGTCAAACCGTTAATTATTGATATAGCGGGTATTTCACCTCCAGAAAGGACATAATCGCCTATCGATATCTCTTCATCAGCTAAACATCTAATCCTTTCATCAAAACCTTCATATTGACCACAAATAATTATTATTTGATCCAAAGTGGACCATCTCGAAAGATCCTTTTGCTTTAAGACTTTACCCTGTGGGGTCATCAATAACGTTTTACTTTTAGGTGATTTTCTAATTGATTCATATGCTTTATAAATAGGTTCAGGTTTTAATACCATACCTGCTCCCCCTCCATAAGGCTTATCGTCTACTTGTCTGTAAGAACCTTCTCCGTATTCTCTTAGATCATGTAAATTTACATCGATCAAATTCTTATCTAGAGCTCTTGTTATAACCCCTAAATTATTTATTAATTCAAAAGCTTTAGGGAACAATGTAATTACATCAAAATTAAAACCACTCATCTAGAACTCTTCCTCATAACCAAACTCAATTAACCTTGATGCTTTTTTTCTCCAATTTGGAACGACTTTCACAAACAACTCTAGGTGAACTGGACCATCAATTAATTTTGACATATTTGATCTTGCTGACTGACCAATTATTTTTAACATTGAACCTTTCTTTCCAATAAGAATGCCTTTTTGAGTTGATCTTTCAACAATAATGGTAGCCAAAATAGCTGTAAAAAATTTGCCATTTTTTCTTTTCATTTCCTCTATCTTTTCTATCTTTACTGCGACACTATGAGGTACTTCTTCTCTTGTATTTTTTAATACCTGTTCTCTTACTAAATCAGATAATAAGTTATCTAATGGTTGATCGCAAATCGTCTCTTCGTCATAAAGTTTTGGTCCCTCTGGAAGAAAACCAAGTGTCATTTCTACTAATTCAGAACATCCTTCTCCTTGAGAAGCACTTACAATTTGAAAGTTTTTATTAATTCCAAAAAATCTTCTATATTGATCTAATCGTAAATTCCTAAATTCTTTATTAACCAAATCCCACTTATTTAATGCAACAATAAACTCAGTTTTATTTGCGATTAAAAAGTTCAAAATATATTTATCACCTCTACCAGGTTCTTCACTTGAATCAATTACAAAAATTACCATATCAACTCCATTAATTGCAGATTTTGCGTTTTTTACTAATATCTCTCCAAGTCGATGATGAGGTTTATGAACACCTGGGGTATCGACAAAAATTATTTGCCCATTGTCTGTAGTAAGTATTCCTTTTAATTTATTTCTAGTAGTTTGCGCTATGGGAGAAGTAATTGTTATTTTTTCTCCAATCAGTTTATTTATTAAAGTAGATTTACCGACATTTGGCCTTCCTAGTAAAGTTACAAACCCAGATCTATAATTGGCCAAAGACTTTTAATGCATCAATAATAAAATTCTGATCAAAAATGGAAAAAAAAACCATAAATTTTAAAGAAGCTTCTTTCACTCAAGCAATTAATATATCCGCACAATGGTGTAAAGAGTGGGGTGAAGATATACTCAGCGAAGAGGTTTTAGCAGATAGAATCGCAGAGCTAACTAAAACAAGAAATGGACTCAGAGGATTCTTTGCATACGCTTTATCAGATAAAGATTGTTATTTGTTAGATAAACTTCCTTTTTCAGTAATTTACAAACTTAACGAAGCTGGTGATGCTGTAACAGACATAGTAGTAAAAAATTTAATAATGAGTTCCGCTCAAATTATTATTCATCGAAGAGATAATAATCTTGAATATGAGAGAAAATCGGAAAACATTTCAGAAAGGTGTAAGGCTATTTTAAGACTGCTAGATACTAAATCAGTTACAAAGTCTGTCAATCAAGTACTTAGAGACTTAGATAATATGGGAAATAGTTTTGATAATTCAGTAAAATATCAATCAGAACAAAAGGAATTTATAAAAAAACAAATTCTTGATATCGCCCAATAAAAAAGCGTAGAAACAATTCTACGCTTTGGATTAGTTATTTAAGTAATGTGTTTAGTCTCTTCTTCCACCACCTTGAAGTGCAATCATTAATCTCAATATAAATACAAAAAGATTTATATAAGTTAGATACATCCCTAAAGCCCCTGCAAGATATTGATCATCATTATATCTTCTTGGCATTGTATAGAAATCCACGAAAGACATTGCAACAAATAAGACAGTTCCAAATCCTGCAATTATCAATTCAAGTCCTGAACCTCCAAAAACTCCTGGTGCAAAGAATCCTCCAATTAATTGGACAAACATTGCTATAAGCAGTCCTATCAACCCAAGACCAACTACCCCACTTAGTGCTTGACCAACACTATCACTCATTCTTTGGCCAGTGTAAGAGGCAATAACGAAAGTTATACCTGTAGCTAAAGCAGCTGTTCCAACAGAACCAATACCAATTGTTCCGATTGCCAAAGCGACTATTCCACTTAAGGTGAATCCAGTTAATAAGCTAAATCCCGTTAGTAAAGGCAAGGCCTTTGCATTATTTGCATTATTTGCAGCGCTTGTGGCTATAAAAAATAAGATCAATTCTGCAATTAAAGCAACTATTGATAGAGGCTGGAAAAGCCCCGGATTTGTAGCTATGAGTGAGACACCTGCTAAAACTCCTAAAGAGGTTAGGACCATACCTCCACCAACATATGGTAGAGCTTTTTGAACAACGTTAGGTCCAACTATTGAACTAGTTTGTGCTTCACGAATAGCTTGATTGAAATTACTACTTGCTGGCATGTTTTATATGAATTATCTACTTATTCTACTTGATTTTTAAAATTTCAGGGTACGGATCTCCAGAGTTAAAAAGTTATTGATAAGCCTCGATAATTTTCTGAACTAAAGAATGACGAACTACATCTTCAATAGTTAAATAACAAAAATTTATACCTTCAGTTTCAGAAAAGATTCTTGATGCCTCAATAAGGCCGCTTTCCTGATCTTTTTCTAAATCAATCTGTGTGATATCTCCGTTAACAACCATTTTAGATCTATCACCCAACCTAGTTAAAAACATTCTCATTTGAGAGCAAGTTGTATTTTGTGCTTCATCCAAGATAATCAAAGAATTATCTAAGGTTCTTCCTCTCATAAATGCCAAAGGAGCAACTTCAATAATTCCTTTATCAATTAACGAATTCGTTCTATCAAACCCGAAAATACTATGCAAAGAATCAAAGAGAGGTCTTAAATATGGATCTACTTTTTGTTGCAAATCACCAGGCAGAAATCCTAAACTTTCACCAGCTTCTACAGCTGGTCTGGTTAAAACAATTTTGTCAATTTTTTTCTCGTTCAATAGTCTTGCCGCACAAACAGTTGCTAAAAATGTCTTGCCAGTTCCAGCGGGACCAATTGCGAACGTGAGATCAAAATTTTCAATTGATTCAACATATTCTTTTTGCCTTAGAGTTCTTGGTCTTAGATATCTGCCTTCTTTGGAACGCGCAAGAACTTTTTTTCCAAGTTCAGCGTGTGAAGACGACTCTCCCATATTTAAAGAACTTAAGGCCGCTTTAAGATCTACCTCTGGGACTTCTAACCCTTGTTCCCAAATTGGTCTTGTTAGCTCTACTAATGCTGAGGCTCTCTCAATCTTTGATACAACACCGTTCATCTCAAGTTGTAAACCTCTTATAGTTAAAGAAACTCCGGTAAGAGACTCAAACTTTTTTAAAAAAGAATTGCCAGGTCCAGATAATGCTGTAGCAGCATCAGAGCTTGGCAAATCTATTGAGAAGTGACCAGTTTTGGAAACTTCCTTCATCTAGTTCTTGTATAAGAATTAAAATTGATCAAACCACTAGCTTTCAGCTTCATTACTATCGCTTGCAGCTACACTACTATCATTTTCTTCCTCTTTATTTTTAGCTTTAGCTGCTTTTTCCTTCTCTAACTTTGCCTTACCAATAGCAATAGAGGGTCTTTCTAGTTTTTCTAATAACCCTCCCTTTTCTAATAATGTCCTCACAACATCAGTTGGCTGAGCACCTTGTGTAAGTCTTGTTCTTAAAGCTTCCGTATCAAGCCTAGTTTCCTTAGTTCTTGGGTTATAAAAACCAAGTTCTTGTAGAGGTCTACCATCTCTTCTGGAAGTACTATTGCATGCAACAATTCTGAAACTTGCTTCTTTTTTCTTTCCAAAGCGCTTAAGGCGCAGTTTAATCATCTTTAAATCAATGCGTTTTTAATAATAATATCATTTAACGGTAAAAAATTAGAAACTATAGATCAGCAAAACCTTTTTTCTTTTTATTATTTTTTTGTTTTTTCATTGGTTTATTACCACTCATTCCTGGCATTCCTCCCATTCCTGGCATTCCTCCCATTCCTGGCATTCCTCCCATTCCTGGCATTCCTCCATTCGACATTTGTTTCATGAAACCTCTCATTCTTTGAAAATCAGCTAATACTTTATCTACATCTTTTGCCTCATAGCCACAACCCTGAGCGATTCTTTGTCTTCTTGAGGGCTGCGCAGCAAGAACCTCAGGTTTTTGTTTCTCCTCAAGAGTCATTGAAGAAATCATAGATTCTATTTTCTTAAGTTGATCTTCTCCATCTTTTATCATCCCATCATCGATTTTATTCATTCCAGGAATTAATTTAATCAATCCACCTAGTGATCCCATTCTCTTAATTAATCTCATTTGCTTAACAAAATCATTAAAATCAAAAGTCGCTTCTTGCAGTTTCTTTTGCATCGCTTCTGCGTCAGCAAGTTCAACTTCTTTTTGAGCTTTTTCAACAAGTGTCAATACATCACCCATTCCTAAAATTCTGCTAGCCATTCTCTCTGGATGAAATGGTTGCAGTGCCTCTATTTTTTCACCTACACCGATAAATTTGATTGGTTTACCACTTATTTTTCTTATTGATAATGCAGCCCCTCCTCTTGAGTCTCCATCCAACTTAGTTAGAATGGCTCCTGAAATACCTACTTTTTCATGAAATGACTTTGTTAAGTCAGCAGCTTCTTGCCCAATCATAGAATCAACAACAAGCAAAACTTCATCAGGATTAGAAACTTCTTTTATTCGAACCATTTCATTCATCATGGAATCATCAATTTGCAATCTTCCTGCGGTGTCAATAATTATCGAATTAAAATCATTTTCATTAGCAAAATTCAATGCATCCTTTGCTATCTCTTCTGGTTTACTATTTTTTTCTTTAGCTGAAAAAACTTCCAAGTCATATTGACTTCCCAACGTTTTAAGCTGCTCTACAGCTGCTGGTCGATAAATATCTGCAGCAACTAAAAGAACTTTTTTATCTTTTTCCTTCAAATAAAGTCCTAATTTTCCTGTTGCAGTTGTTTTACCAGCTCCCTGCAGTCCAGCCATTAAAATAACCGTAGGACTATTTTCATTCTCGTTTAATGGAGAATTTTCATTCCCCATAATTTTTATCAATTCTTTATTTACAACTTCTATAAATTTTTGACCTGGGTTTACACCCCTAACTACTTCTTCTCCGATAGCTTTATCTTTGACATCTGATATAAATTCTTTGACTACAGACAAACTAACATCTGCATCAAGAAGTGCTCTTTTTACCTCCTTCAAGGCATCGTTAATATTATTTTCACTAATTTTCGCTTCACCTCTTAAACCCTTTACTGCGTCTTCAAAGCGTGACGAAAGTTCATCAAACATTATTTTAAAGTAAATTTATTTAATTATAGATGATCTTGAAGTTTCTCATTACAAGCCACTTACGAAATCAACCAATTTCCATGATTTATTTGAAAAACCCAAAATATATTTAACTTTAAGAGGAGTCAATGATGTTTCATTAACTAATTCTCCGGAATTCTTTATTATTCTTTCTTGATAATTTAGTTCAGCCAAAACAACTATCCTGGAGGAAGTTTGAGATTGCAAATCTATCTTACGTATTTGGGAATTAATTTCTTTATAAATTCCCTTCTTGATATCGTTCTGTCTTTCTTCAATTGTTCGAGCAATCAAACCATTACTAACAATCTTAGAAAGATTAATTTGATTCTTTCCAGCTAAGTAATTACTTTTACTTAGAAGCCATCTATTAATAAGATATTGTATGTCTTCTATAGAAGGTGAAGCTGCATTAAGTTCTTCGAATTCAGAGGAAATGATTGGGGTAGATTCCAAAGGAATAGAATTCACTTCATTTAAGGGTTTTTTTTTGATTTCTTTTATAATAATTTCTTCACTAACCTTTTGATTTTGATCAACGGATACGAGAGGTTTATCTATAAAAGCTTTATCTTGAGTTGATTTTTTAAAATTATTTCTTAAAAATCCAATGCCAATTCCAAATGTAAATAAGATCAAAAACGCATATAGATAAATTAAGTAAGGAGTCCTACCAATAATCTCTTGATCCTTCAGAAATTCCCCAAAACTAAACTTCAATTCAGCAATTTTTTCAATTAAGTACTTATAGGCTTGTACTGATTTATTCTTTAAAATTTGCTCGTTAAATTTATTGTCTTGGGTATCAATCTTTTCGTATTCTCGTTTAATACCCCCAGGCCAAGGTAATCTCCTTTCATCAACATTTGAAAATGAACTATCAAAACCTTCAGTGGTGTCTGCCGAAAATTCTTGTTTTATCTGTTGTTTTTGAAGATTTGATTTTATTGTAGTTTTTATTGACTTCTTTTCTAATTTTTCAATAAATTCTTGGATTTCCCTATCTTCAAACCAAGAATCTAAATCTACCTCTTTTAAGTCAATATCCCTATAACCAACTAAAACATCGTTTTCTAACCAATTTTTACAGAAAATACATATCGCTTCTAACTTATTACCTGGATAATTATTAAGCCAATCTCGTAAATTTTCATCAGAACTGCTAGAGAACCTTGCAGAAGCTTGATCAATATCCGCTAAAAGCAAATCCAAACAGCCAACAAGAGGCATTGAATCAAGACCTGATAAATTTAGTTTTTTTAGGATTCTCCTAGCTTCAAATAATTTTTCTGGCTTTCTTCTTGAGAAACCTATTGCTGTTAGTGATAGAAAAGCTAAAAATCCTGCTTCTAATGATCCTCTTTTTTGTAATTCAAGAAACAGGTCTATCTGTTCTTGCACTGTCAAAAATGGCTTTATTTGTTGAAAAAAAGCTTCAAATTCTTGCTGATTTAGATAATCGCTATATTCAGATTTATTGTTACCTTCCAAACCACCTCTTTTGATTATTAAATTTTCCAACATACTTAAACCTTTTTTGTGAGACTCCTGGTCATTTAAATCCCTACTAAGCAGATCTAGAATCCTGTAAGGAAGAAGAGAAACCAAGTCTTCTTCAAGTTCTTTTCTTTTGTCTAGAAGCTTTCCCATTCTTTGAAGAAGTTGGATACCCTCTTGTAAAAAGTCTGCAGCGTTTGAATAAGATCTCAGCTGTTGTTCTTGAATTGCAGAATCTCTGGCTGTTAAAGCAGCCAATAAAGTCAAATCAGCTTCTCTACTACTTCCTAAAGCTGGCGTTTGTGGGGGTTGCAATGCTTTTCTCGTAATTTTAAAAGTTTCTTTTGGGGAACCCGATTCCCAAAGAAGTATTAATCCTGCTACTTCTTTATTTGAAGAAAACTCCAATCCAGTTGACCCATTTAATAACAAATTTTCATACTGTCTTCTGCTTTCTGGATCTGTAAGTAAATCAGCAGTCAAACGAAGCAACTCAGATCTTTGTGTTAAAACTTCGTAAGTAAAACCTTCATCAGGGGTTTTATCTAACCGTAATTGAAACGCCCTTAATATTTCCTCAGATGTTGCAGAGGGGCTTACGCCAATTAAACGAAAATGGTCTAAAGGAAGTTCCAAACAAATATCCTGTTAAAAATTCTTAGACAAATTTTATCAAGTTAAAAAATTTTTTCATACGGTCTAACAGAGTTATTAAAAAAAATGATGAAAATCGCCCTTCACGGCTTAGAATGTCAACAAATCAAAACTTCATTAAGGTATTTTTCTTGGAAACACACGTAGAGAGAATCTCAAATCTTCAAGAGACCAAAAAAGCCAAATTAGATCGAGAAACCGGATTATTTCTTTATGAAGATATGACGCTTGGTCGTAGATTCGAAGATAAGTGTGCAGAAATGTATTACCGAGGAAAAATGTTTGGTTTCGTTCATTTATATAACGGTCAAGAAGCTATAAGCACAGGAGTAATTGGAGCTATGAGAAAGAAACATGATTGGTTTTGTAGTACCTACCGCGATCATGTTCATGCACTAAGTGCGGGTGTCCCTTCATTTGAAGTAATGAGTGAACTTTTTGGAAAATCCACAGGTTGTAGCAAAGGCCGGGGAGGGTCCATGCACTTATTTTCAAGAGAGCATCACTTACTTGGAGGATATGCATTTATTGGAGAAGGAATTCCAGTTGCTTTAGGGGCAGCATTTTCAAGTAGATATAAAAAGGAGGTTGCTTGTGATGCTAGTAGTAATTCTGTGACTGCAGCATTCTTTGGAGATGGGACTTGCAATAATGGGCAGTTTTTTGAATGTTTAAATATGGCCCAATTATGGAAATTACCCATAATTTTTGTTGTTGAAAATAATAAATGGGCTATTGGAATGGCTCACGATAGAGCTACTAGCAATCCTGAAATCTGGAGAAAAGCATCTGCTTTTGGGATGCACGGGGAGGAGGTTGATGGAATGGATGTATTAGCGGTGCGAGGTGCCGCACAAAGAGCAATTGAGCGCGCCAGAGCAGGAGAAGGTCCCACACTTTTAGAATGCTTGACTTATAGATATAGAGGACATTCTCTTGCAGATCCAGATGAATTGAGATCTGAAAGGGAGAAGGAGTTTTGGGGGAAAAGAGATCCTATTAAGAAATTAACCCAAGAAATTATCGATGGTAAATTTGCAACCGAAGAAGAATTAAAAATTATTGAAAAGAAAATTGACTCAGAGATATCAGAGTCAGTTAAAAGTGCTCTAGAGGCCCCTGAACCTCCTTCAGAAGAGCTAACAAAATATATTTGGGCAGAAGATTAGATCCCACTGGGTAATTTTCTGGTCAAATTTCTTAATTTTCTTAATGCCTTCAGTTCAACTTGTCTTACTCTTTCCCTAGAAACTTCTAATAATCTGCCTATTTCAGCAAGTGTATGTCTCTCATTTCCATCAAGTCCAAATCTTAATTTAAGGACATGTTGCTCTTGCTCACTTAGGTGACTTAACCATTTCCCAAGTTGTTCTTGATGCATTTTCTGCTCAACTTGATCTAAAGGCTCTTCATTACTACTATCTGCAATTAAATCACCTAAAAAACTCCTTCCATCATCACCATTTACTGGTGCATCTAAACTACTTGTTGATAAAGCTTGTCTTAGAACAGAGTCTAGTTCTTCAACATCAATGTCCATTGCTTCTGCAATTTCGATTCTACTTGGCATCGCACCAAGTTTATGTGCTAAATCCCTACTAACTTTTCTAATAGATGCTAATCTTTCGCTTAAATGTACTGGTAATCGGATCGTTCGTGATTGACAAGCAATTGCTCTTGTCATACTTTGTCGAATCCACCAAAAAGCATAAGTAGAAAACTTATATCCCCTTGTAGGATCAAATTTTTCAACAGCCCTCTCTAAACCAAGGGAGCCTTCTTGAACCAAATCAAGAAGTTCAAGACCTTTGCCCTGATATTTTTTTGCAACACTTACAACTAATCTTAGATTAGCTTTCATCATTCTCTCTTTGGCTCTTCTTCCTATTTTTATTGTTCTTTTTTGCTCCTTTGAAAATTCTTTAGTATTCTCATTTAATTGACCATCTTCTGTAAGAATCATCATTTTTTGGACTTGATTACCCAATTCAATCTCTTCAGCAGGTGTTAACAAAGGGACTCTACCGATATTTTGCAAATACCAACTTATTGGATCATTACCTCTTCTCTTTACAGGTTCTGTTTGGGCTTGTACTGATGAAACCATTTTTATAACCTAAATAAGGTATTAAAACTTTCCTATACTTTTTTGGAAATAGCAAAATATTTAATGCGCGCTTCAGATTTCACGTAATATTTGTACATTTATGTGTTTAAAACTAGAAATAACTCTCTTAAATTGTTTCTTTCAAGATATTTGTCTCGTTTTACTATTTCTCATTAATTTTGATAATTCTTCTCCAATTGCAGATGCATTTGATCCTTTTTTACACTTTGACGCTGCAAATGAATGTAAAAGTACGTATTTAGCAAAAAATTCAGTTGTTATATTTCCACTAAAATTTAAATCAATCGCAGAACTGCCTGCTATAAATCCAGATAAAAGATCACCTAAGCCAGCTCTGGCTGTCTGAGAATCAGTCCCAAAAAGTTGCCATGCTTTTTTATTGTCAGCAACAATGCTATTAGCTCCCTTTAACAAAACACTTATATTGAATTCTTTTGCTGCGTTAAAAGCCAGTTCAACGTTAGTCTCACCTTTAATATTTGGGAATAATCTTGAAAACTCTTTGCTATGAGGTGTAATCCATGTTTTGAATTTCCTTTCTAAAAAAAATTTTGATCCTAATTTAGATTCCGAGATTCTATTAAGCGCATCTGCATCCAAGATCAATAATCCTTCAAAACCAATAAGAAAGTCTTTAGATTTTTGCCAATCATTATTATCAATTCCTATCCCTGGGCCTACAACTAATGAGTCATATGAACTTAGATCAATATTCTTTAATCCACTGAACAAAGATGCATTGCTATTTTGATTAGATTGCATAGTGCCTTTTAAAACTATTTCTGGAGCAACTTGCCAAATAGATTCAGCAACTAACTCAGGCAGTACTGCAGAAATAAAACCTGCCCCACTGGAAATAGCGCCTTTTAATGCTAAGTATGCAGCCCCGGGATATTTTTCACTTCCTGCGATTAATAATGTCCTTCCTCTTTTATATTTATTGGAATTTTTAGGTAAAGAAGGTAAATCAATATTTTTCAAGTCCCGATAAGTAACCTTGAAAAATTTTTTTTCAACCTTAGATAACTTACTAGTTGGAACCCCAACATCGATATGATGCAATTCTCCAATAAAAGATAAAGCAGAATCTTGGATCACCCCAATCTTATGAAGACCAATGGCCAAGGTATAGTCTGCCTTTACTGCATTATCTAAAAAAGGCTCTCCTTTATCAGGACATAATCCTGTTGGAATATCAATGCTTATTACCTTGCCATATTTGTTATGAAATTTTTGATTAAAAAGTTTAATTAATTCATTATCAACTTTTCTTACTTGATTATTACCAAAAACCGCATCAATCCATAGTTCGCTCCCATTTGCATCAGGAGGCTCTACCAATTTCGTGACACCAATAGATGTAAGATAATTAAGGTGGTTATTTGTTAATGTTTTTTTTATCGGGAATGGACACCATACCTTTACTAAAAAACCTTTCAAGAAAAGCTCTCTAGCTATTACGGCACCATCTCCACCATTATGTCCAGGACCTATTAAAACTGTTATTCCATGCTTTAAAAGAGGTTTCCTTTTTAAGAGCCATCTACTAATTTGGATACCAGCTTTTTCCATCAATGCTTCTTGAGGCATTCCATCAGAAAACATTTCCTTCTCTAATGTCATCATTTGCTTTGAATCAACAATTAAATGTTTAGAGTCAATTGTTGGCCATACAATTTCGTTCATAATTAGTACAAAGCAATTGAATTACTGTTCAAAAATTTAAATTTCCATGTTAAAGACTCAAACGGATAAAAAATTAGAGAACAATTTTTCTAATAATAAAACTAAAAAGAAGAAAAATATCATTGTAGGTCTTTCTGGTGGTGTAGATAGTTCCCTTTCAGCTGCTCTTCTAGTGGAAAGTGGATGGGATGTTGAGGGACTAACTCTTTGGCTAATGAAAGGACAAGGCTCCTGTTGCTCTGAAGGATTAGTAGATGCTGCTGGTCTTTGTGAAGATTTAGGAATTAATCATAAAATAATAGATTCAAGAGAAATTTTCGAAAGAGAGGTAATTAAAAAAACTACTGAAGGCTACGAGAAAGGATTGACTCCACTTCCATGTTCGATGTGCAATAAGAATGTGAAGTTTGAAGAGATGCTTAATTACGCAATAAACAAAAAAGACTTTACTCATATTGCGACAGGGCATTACGCAAGAATAAAAAAATCATCTCATGCTGAAACACTTAATTGTAAGAACTTTGTATTTAAGGACTTCCTTCTTCTCAGAGGTGCTGACGAAAACAAAGACCAAAGCTATTTTCTTTATTCTCTTTCACAAGAAGTACTAAGCAGATTAATATTTCCTCTTGGTGAAATGAAAAAAGAAGAAACAAGAAAGGAAGCCTTGAGATTAGGCCTTAGAACTGCTCAAAAACCAGAAAGTCAAGATTTATGTTTAGTTGAGCATTATGGATCAATGCACAGATTTATCGACAAGCACATTAAGTCAAAAGAAGGAGAAATTGTGCATGTAAATGGGAAAGTCCTTGGGAATCACAATGGTATTCAGCACTTTACAGTAGGCCAAAGAAAAGGTTTGGGAATTGCTTGGCCTGAACCATTGTACGTAAAAAGTTTAGACAGGGTAAAAAACATAGTTTATGTAGCAGATAAAAGTGAACTTTTTAATAGAGAAGCAATAATTAGTAAGGTTAACTGGGCTTCAATCGAAGAACCTAAGCAAGAGATAGAAGTAGAAGCACAAATCAGATATAGAAGTCATCCAGTAAAAGGAACTTTAATACCTTTGAAAAATTTAGATAATCCGACGAAAACATTTAAATTAATTTTTGAAGAAAGTCAAAGTTCGGTAACGCCCGGACAAGCTGCAGTTTTTTATAAAGGAGAAATTTTATTAGGTGGTGGATTAATTAATTTTCCAAAAGATATTTAATCCTACAAAAAATATAAACAAAAATAAAATAGGTTTATCTCCAAATTGTGTATAGAAAGTCTTTTCGGATGAAAATTTAGGGTAAACTATTTCATTTTGCTCAACATTTAAATCTAGCATTTGAACTATTTTTCCTTCATCCTGAACTAAACCCGAAGGGCCTGTGTTTGATACAAGTAAATTATATTTCTTATTTTCAATACTTCTTAGCCTCGCCAAAGATAGGAATTGATCATAAAGCTTAGTAGGATAGGGATCTAAATTTGCTGCAGTTATTATTAGTTTTGCACCGCTATTAATAGCCTTTCTTATTTTCACTCCATCACTAATTTCATAACAGATAGCTACTGCTAATGGGGGTGTAAATTTAGGATCAAAAAATCTTGAATCAGAGCCTGGTTGAATTCCTCCTACTGCAGATAATCCTCTTGAAAAACTATTCAGAAATCTAGGTATTTTTTCACCTAATGGAACTAGTCTATTTTTATCTATGAAAGAGGTAAAAGATTTATCTCCAATTTGAAATCCTAATAAAGAACTTCTTAACTCATTATCGTAATTTCTGAAACCTCCTGCCAAAGTATTAACCTTAATCCCTTTAGATAAATAAAAATTACTAGATAGAGTTCCTTCAGGAGCAACAAGAAGTTTTGCTTGCTTGTCTAAAGCATATGCTTGAGCGATAGATTGTTTTTCTTTAATAAACTCATCATCTATTTTTAATTTTTCTCTTGTTGGGATATTTGTTTGCCAAATAGCCACGGGAAATTCAGAATTTCTTTTTATTGGATTTGTTAGGGCCCCAAATAAATGTAAGAAAACAATTATCAAAAGTCCAAAAATAAATATTTTTTTAAAATGAAGTTTTCTTCTCCATCTACCGTGACTAATAAAAATCCAAAATCCAATCAATATTTGTAATACGCATAAACCACTTGCACCAATCCATCTTGCCAAACCAGCAAGATAAATATCACCTGGGACTAGACTTTCACCTAAACCTATCCAGAAAAAAGGTGTTTGAGAAAGTATCAATTCGCCAATCCCCCAAGTCAAAGATAAAAAAAATACTTTTATGGTTAAAGGCATAATTTTCATTTTAAAAACATTCTCTTTCCAGAGAATCATTTCAACTAACAGCCCCCATAAATAAACTAAAAACCCACCCAAAAAAGCGCAAACTAATAATATTGAAATGGCAATTATTAAACTTGCAAACCATGAAAACCCCATCCATGTCAATGGATGAAGATCATATAACCATGAATGACTTATCAAAACAAAGAAAAAACCCCACCAAAAATTTGCTATTTTTCTTTCACTTCCCTCCCATAGAATAAATAAAGATATCGGCATAAAAATCAACCAAAAGTGAGTTGAGACTGAAATTCCTCCTAAAATCCCACCTAAACAAGGGTAAAAATATTGTCTTAAACTTTTAATTTGAGTCGGGATTAACAATCTAAAATTACGAAATTAAATTTATAATCACGCATTTATTGTACCTTTATTCTGTAAGATTAGTTTTAGTAACTTTCAAAATTTAAGTGAGAGAAGTTTTTATTAGTTTTGCAGTTTTTGTTTTTTGTGTTTCATTAACTCTATTCAGTCAATTTAATTCACCACAAGTTGTTAATGCTGCAGAATCAGAAACTCAGTTAATTCAAAAAAAACCTATTGGGAAATCATCAAATGTTTCAAATAATAATTTATTTGAGCTAGACCCATCAGATCCAAATCCTATACTTTTCGCTATGGCTGAAGAAACACAATCAGAAACCAATTCAAGGACTACAGAAAGTGGTCTAATTATTTCGGATATCGTAAATGGGGAAGGAGATGAAGCTAGTGCTGGGCAAACAGTTACTGTAAATTATACAGGAACTCTAGAAGACGGAACACAATTTGATACCAGTATCGGTAGAGCTCCATTCAGCTTCCCATTAGGCGCCGGACGAGTAATAAAAGGTTGGGACGAAGGTGTCGCAGGCATGAAAGTTGGAGGTAAAAGAAAATTAACAATACCTCCGGAACTTGGATACGGATCAAGAGGGGCTGGAAACGTTATACCCCCCAATGCAACTTTGATATTTGAAGTTGAATTATTAAAAGTCAATTAAATTAAGTAAGAAAAATATCTAAGACTTTTCAATTTAGTTAATCTCCAAGTAATATATATACATCATCATATATTTGAAATGTTCAGTAAATTCATCAATTCTTTTCTAGTTAAAAAATCCCCAATAATAGTCCATGCTCACTGTGATGGTCCTTGTGGTGTTTATGATCCAGCATCTACTAGAGTTGCTGCTGAAGCAGTTTTATCAATGACAAAAAAACTTATTGCACTAGAAGCTCCCTCTAGCACTGATTCAGCAGAGTGGGCTACATACAGTAATACATTTTCTAGATATGTTGCAGTTAAAGAAGAGCAAGCAAAAGAAACAAAGAAAGAAATTCTAATTTTGTGGACAGATTACTTTAAACCGGTTCATTTAGAGACTTATCCAGACTTACATGAAACCATTTGGAAGGCGGCTAAATTATGCAGTGCGTGCAAAGTTAATATTGATCTAGCGCAAGCTGAAGAACTTATGAGTTATGTAGAAAAGATTCATAATATTTTCTGGGCCTCAAAAGGAAGATCAGACGCATTTGTAAAAGCTAGTTGATCAGAATTATTTTCAAAAGTTTTTTTGATTTAATTTTATTTTTTTTAGGTTTAAGAAAATCAGCCATTATTAGTGGTGAATCGATGTTACCTTATCTAAAAGAAGGAGATATTGTTTTTTTTAAAAAATATAAAACGAATAAATCAATACTAAAAAATAGACAAATAGTTATTTTTAATCATCCAATTAAAAATCAAAAACTAATAAAAAGGATAAATTCAGTTAATCAAAATAATATTAAGGTACTGGGCGACAATATTGAATTTAGTGAAGATAGTAATAAATTTGGATTAATCAATAACGAAAAAATAATTGGGATTGTCACCTCTAAATTAATTATTCCTAATTTAAAAAATTTCTTAATTCAAAAAAACAGAAGCACTTCTTTGAATCCAAAATAATCCCAAAGAAAAGGAAAGCCCTCCTGCTAAAGCTATTAATCTTTTGATAAATTTTTGACTTGCTTTAAAGGTAGTGAAAGATATTAAACAAGTAAAAAGATTCATACATGCTAGTGATCCAAATAAATATGAAATCAAATATAAACAAGCGCTTATTAAAGGTAGTGCTAAAGCAGGAAGAACTGCAAGAAAATGCGAACCTCCAGCTATGCCGTGAAGCAAGCCTAAACCTGTCAAAGCATGTGAGTGCTTATTATTAGTTTTTTGTTCCTTAAAATGAAAGTGAAAGTGACGATGGGCAATTCCATTATCATGCTTATGGGAATGCGAGTGAACACTTAATTGAAAAGAATTTTTTATAGCGAATACTCCAACAATTAGAAGAGAAATTCCAACTAGGAATTCAGCAATATTGGAAAATTTGTTTAATGGTGTAATATCCTTAATAAAAATCGCTAGGAAAGCTAACAAGAGGACACCTGAAGAGTGACCTAAGCCCCATGAGAAACTATTTTTAAGAGCTTTTTGGGGATCATTAATCGCTGCTGGTGCCATTGCAATTAGATGATCAGCGCCACTCATAACATGTACAAATCCTGCAACTATACCTGTTAAAATTACAGCCTGCATATATATTCAGTACAACTCTGTTTATTCAATTTTATAGCACGATTTGAAGTCAAAATTAAATTGAATTAAATAATTTCTTGAAAGATTGTTCAATATCACTTTCTCTCATAAAAGTTTCACCAATTAATACTCCCTTGATTCCAATAGATCTAAGCGATTCTAAATCTTCGGCACAATTAATTCCAGATTCACTAATGGGAAGAATATTTTGTTTTAAAAATATATCTGCATATATATTCATCAATTCTATTGATGTTTTTAAATCCGTTTTAAAAGTCTTTAAGTCCCTATTATTTATTCCAATCAAATTAAAAGATTTTAAGTTTAGAATCCTTTCCAATTCATTATCATTATGGACTTCAACAAGAACACTCATCTTTAAATTATCAGCTATCTTCTTTAGATAAATTAAATCGTCATCACTTAAAATCGCAGCGATTAATAATATTGCATCAGCACCAGATACCCTTGCTTTATAAATCTGATAGGCAGAAATAATAAAATCTTTACAGAGTAGAGGGAGATTAGTTGTTTTCCTAACAGTTTCAAGTATTTCATAACTACCTTGGAAAAATCTTTTATCTGTAAGTACTGAGATACATGATGCACCTAATCCTTCATAACAAATTGCTATATCTTCAGGGTTAAAATCTTTCCTAATAACCCCTTTACTCGGACTAGCTTTTTTTATTTCAGCAATTACTCCTGGTTTTATTTTTGATTCCAAGATATTTTTGTAAAAATCTTTGGGAGCAGGAAGGTTTTCAATCTTTTTTATTAGATCTTCTAAAGAAACTATTTTTTTAAAATTCTTAATTTCAATGTCCTTGTGCCATACAATTTCTTCTAAAATATTTTTTGCTTGTGCTTCTCTATGAGGTACAGCATATTCTAAATTTTCTACCCTTACTGTTGGATTTGGTGGCCTACGTCTTATTTCCATTAATTTTAGATATTATTTTATTTGAGATGCCGCTTGTTTATACGCGACCTCAACCACTTCACTAAGAGTGGGATGAGTATGAACTTCTTTAGATAGTTCAATTACATCTTGGTTCCTTGAAATAGCGTTCGAAATTTCTTGAATCAAATCAGCTGCATGTAACCCAAAAATATGAGCACCTAATACTTTTCCATTATCTTTATTGAAAATCAACTTTAGCAATCCATCACTCTCTAACTCAGCCAATGCTTTTGAATTAGCCTTAAAGAAACTTTTGACAACTCCCAAAGTAAAATTTTCTTCTTCAGATATCTCTTTAGCTTCAACTTCAGAGAGACCAACTGAACT
The DNA here is from genome assembly GCA_902573045.1 of uncultured Prochlorococcus sp. The sequence goes on along the minus strand of CACGIB010000009.1, from coordinate 1,871 downwards.
AATCTCAGGGTGAGTAAAGGTTGCCGCAGGGATACTTTTATAGTTAATTTCGACATTACCACCGCAAATATTATCAACAGCAATAGTGCCTTGCGCTGCAGCTGTATGAGCAAGCATAAGTTTGCCTGTTACATCACCAACAGCCCAAATGTTAGGTATTATTTCATCACCATTTTTAACTCTCATTTGATCATCAACAGGAATGAAACCTTTTACTGTTTCGATCCCAACAGACTCAAGATTTAAGTTATTACTATTAGGACTTCTACCAGTCGCAACTAGTACAGCATCAACTTCTAAAGTTTCTACTACTTCCTTAGATTTTGCATCTGTAAGTTCTATTTGTACAGGACATCCAGGTGTTATTTTTGTCGCAAAGACATTTGATTTTGTGTCTATATCTCTTGCTTGAATAAGGTTCTTCTTAGCAATTTTTGTGATGTCTGGATCAAATGTTGGCATAATATTTTCCAAAGCCTCGATCATGGTAACTTCACAACCTAGCGCGGTATAAACATCAGCAAATTCTAATCCTATATATCCGCTTCCAATAATAGCTATCCATCTTGGAAGCCACTCAAGTTTAACCGCATCATCACTAGTAAATACAGTCCTATTATCCAAAGTTATTCCACGAGGCACAAAAGGAGAAGAACCAGTTGCTATAACAATATTCTTACATGTAAAAATTTTATCAATTCCGTTTTTATCTCTTACTCCTACTTTTTGATTTCCTTCAATTCTGCCAATGCCCAAAATAATTTCAACTCCACTTCTTTTAAGAGTTTTTGTTAAATTTTCTCTAACATTTAAAACTAAATTATTTGCATGTTCTGCAATTTTTGATCTCTCGAACCTTATTGGGGAAGCATGAATACCAAATTTAGCTAAATGTTCATAATCAGCTATTTCTCTAACTTTGCCACTTGCAGCCAAAAGAGCTTTAGAGGGGACACAACCCTTGTTAACACAAGTGCCTCCCATTTCAGAAGATTCTACTATTGCGACTTTCAGTCCATTACCAGCAGCATGTTTAGCGGCATCAAAACCTCCATATCCTGCTCCTATTACGATTAAATCAAAATCAAAACTTAAATCAGTCACTTTTTATTTATTTATTAGAGGTATATGCGACTCTTTTTCGTTCTAGTAATAACGGAACTGCAACACAAGCCACATTTAATGATTCTACAAGCTCACTATGCGGAATTGTAATTGTTTCATTAAAAGCTTCTTGAATTTTTTTATGAATACCCTGACCTTCATTACCCAAGATTAACGCAGTACGTTTAGACCAATCGATTTCCCAGTAGGGTTTTGAAAGTTTTTTTGAACTTTTATTATGGCTACTAGTAGAGAAAATTTTAAATCCTACATTTGATAATTCATACAAAGATTTAAATAAAGAATCTAATATTTCTTCTTCAGTTCCATCAAATCTTTGAAATGGTAGATGAAAAACTGCCCCAGAAGATGCCCTTAATACCTTTTGGCTTAATGGGCGCGCACCTCCAGCTAAGAAAATTACATCAACACCCGCAGCTAGAGCAGTTCTAAAAAGATTACCCATATTCCCAGGATCTTGAATCCTGTCGAGCACAAGAACAAAATCATCTTTACTATTAAACTGATAATTAGGTATTGATGAAATCTCCACTAACGCTGCTATCCCATCTGGATTAATTGTTGAAATCGCAGATGCTAAGACTTCCTCTGTGACAATATTTATTGATGAATGATGAAATTTTTTGCTTAGATTTTGATTTTTTCTTAGCCATTTTTCAGTAACTAAAATTTTGGAGGGAGTTTTCCCAGACCTCAACAATTCTTCAATGAGATGAGTACCCTCTAAGCAAAAAAAGTCTTGATCT
>CACGIB010000008.1 GCA_902573045.1 uncultured Prochlorococcus sp. | reverse complement strand
TTTTATATCAACAAAATCTATGAATTTTTTATCAAGTGAGTTAGCCCCTGTTGAAAAGAATTGATAGTCAAATGATATTTTTTTACGTAACAATCTCTGTGGTGTTATAAAAAAAATATTTTCATAATTTTCAATCTCTTGAAAAAATACGTTCATGAGATCCGAATGTTTAACTACCCAGCCAATATTTTTGGCAGAACTTATATCATCATCTAAGTCAGAAGTTGATAAATTGGTGAAAGCAGAAGTTACGCTATCTGAAATTGAAAGGGTATCAAAGCCAAATAAAAATGGTTCTAATTTTTCCCAAAGTCTGAATTTAGATAAGATTTTTCTTGTTGAGTGAGTAATTGCATAAGTTTTATCTTTATCAATTAATCTATCTTTTGTTAATAAATCAGTTAAAAAAATATTGCAATCAAATTTTGAAAGTGCAATTGAAAGTAATAAACCTGTGGGACCTGATCCAACAATTTTAAAATTCAATTTATTTTTCATCATATTATATGAGCATCAACTATTTATTCAGATAAATATAGCAAATCTCCTCAAATGCTGGTCTTAATAAATAGGGGTACTCACCAACCCATAAGTTAATTTCAGGAAGCCAAGCATCGGTCAAATAAAAATCTCTATCAAAATTACGGTTATCAGATGTTATTAAACATCTAATACTCGAACCAACCCTAATTTGACTATGCTTATTTTCCATAGGAAAACTTAATTTTTCCAAATAACCATCTTCATCTTCTAATTCAAGTACTAACCAAGTCCTTTTGTTTTCGATAACTTCTAATCTACCTTGCCTATTAGATTGTTCTCTTGAACTTTCAATCTTTTCTGTTTTATAAATATCTGATACATATCCATCAAATATAGAAAAAAATTTATATTTTCTTAATTGCAAGTTTTTTCTACTTGATTCAAGAATAGGACCCCAGATGATATACAAAAAGAAACCTACACATAGGAATAACCAGAAATTATTAGTTTGATCTCCAGTCGAACTAATAATTAATGAGATAAATCCTCCAATTGAAGAAACTATTACTCTTTGAAGAATTTTTCTAGGATTCCCCAACGCGTACTTAAATTGACTTCCTGTACCAACTGCAGGAATAAGTTTTGAAATTTGACTTGAATTAATTGGAATTATCATTTTAAAAAATCAATTTTTCAAGTCCGTAAACTAAAGTTTCATAATTACCAATTTTTTTAATAGCCTGTAAAACTCCTGGCATATATGCCTTTCTATCAATAGTGTCATGTTTAATTGTGTAAGTTTCACCTGGAGATCCCATAATTACTAACTGATGAGCGAGTAATCCTGGTAATCGTACAGAATGTATATTGATTCCTGAATCTCTGAGCCCACCTCTTACACCTTTCAATGACTCAGACTCTTTTACTAAATTCTGATTAAATTTCTTTGGATATTCTTCAATCATTTCTGCAGTTTTTATACACGTCCCACTAGGAGAATCAGCTTTTTGATTATGATGCATCTCAATTAATTCAATATTATCGTAAAACCTTGCAGCTAAAGATGCCGCCTGCTGAAGAAGAACCATACCGACTGAAAAATTAGGAATTATTGCACAACCAACCGATGCTTTCTGAGCAAAAACAGACAAATCTTGTATTTGCGAAGGGCTTAGACCTGTAGTTCCTACAACTGGTGATACACCATATGCAATAGCTGATCTGGTATTTTCATATACAGAATCAGGATGAGTAAAATCAACCAGTACAGGTTTGATATTTTCATTTCTATAATTTTGACTAACAGAACATAAAGTTCCTTCAAAATCATTTGAAACAAAAACATCACAATCTTTTACCTTCAATAATTCAGAAATATTTGAACCATTATTCTTTTCGTTTATGTCGATTGCTGCAACAAGTTCACAATCTGTAGAATTTAATACAGTACTAACAACTTCGCTACCCATTCTGCCTAAAGCCCCAGATACAAGTACTGGTATGGGTTTTTTAGAATTTTCAATCATTTTTTTAAAAATTTTTTTTTTAAAGGTTGTTACACGCTATTTATATTGCACACAATAACGTCTTTTCGTTCGTAGGCTGGTAGAAATACTTAAAGAAAATCAATGTTTACGCAGGTCCGCTCAGCAAACCGCAGAGTATCTCCTGTTGAGGATAACAAACACAAAGTTGTAATAAAAGCAGTTTATGTTGTCCTTGAGCCACAATACCAAAATTCCTTAACGGAAGCTGCAAAGTCAATAAATGAGATGAATGGCCCAATAGGTATAGATCTTAGCGGCTATCTTATCGAAGAACTTAGGAATGATAGTAATTTTGAAGATTTTAAAGAAGATATAGCTAATGCAGATATATTCGTTGCTTCTCTAATTTTCATTGAAGACCTTGCTCAAAAAGTGGTTGATGCAGTATCTCCATTTAAAGACAAACTTAAAGCTTCAATTGTCTTCCCCTCCATGCCAGAGGTAATGAGATTAAATAAGCTAGGTTCATTTAGTATGGCCCAACTTGGTCAATCTAAAAGTATTATTGGAGATTTAATAAAAAAGAAAAAAGAATCTGATGGAGCAAGTTTCCAAGATTCAATGTTGAAGTTATTAAATACACTACCTTCAATACTTAAATATCTACCAGTAGAAAAAGCTCAAGACGCAAGAACATTCATTCTGAGTTTTCAGTACTGGTTAGGTGGTACTACTGAGAACTTAAAAAACTTCTTGTTAATGATTTCTGAAAAGTATGCAGTTTCAGAGAATATAAAAGACCAAATAGAAGAATTCAAAATTCAAGACCCTGAAACATTCCCGGATTTGGGAATTTGGCATCCTCTTGCGCCTTGCATGTTTGAAAGTCTTAAAGAATATCAAAATTGGGAAAATAATAGGAAAGATATAAATCCTAAAGATGACAAAACTCCAACGATAGGTTTAGTTCTTCAAAGAAGTCATATAGTTACAGGTGATGATGCTCATTACGTTGCCGTAATTCAAGAATTAGAATATAGAGGTGCGAGAGTACTTCCTATCTTCTGTGGGGGTCTTGATTTTTCTAAGCCAGTTAATGAATTTTATTATGATTCAATAAATAAAGATCAGCCTATAGTTGACGGAGTTGTATCTCTAACTGGATTTGCACTAGTTGGTGGACCAGCAAGACAAGATCATCCTAGAGCTATTGAAGCTCTTAAAAGGCTAAACAGACCATATATGGTTGCACTTCCATTAGTCTTCCAAACCACGCAAGAATGGGAAGATAGTGATCTAGGTTTACACCCAGTTCAGGTAGCACTTCAAATTGCAATTCCAGAGCTTGATGGTGCTATTGAACCTATTATTCTCTCAGGTCGTGATGACGCTACAGGCAAGGCTCATACGCTCCAAGATAGAGTTGATGTAATAGCTGAAAGAGCAATAAAATGGTCAACTTTAAGAGTAAAGCAAAGAAAAGACAAAAAATTAGCTATTACAGTATTTAGTTTTCCTCCAGACAAAGGAAATGTTGGCACAGCTGCATACTTAAATGTTTTTGGTTCAATTTACAGAGTACTGCTCGAAATGAAATCAAAAGGCTATCAAATAGACGAGCTTCCAAGTAATTCAAAAGAATTAATGGAAAAAGTAATTAACAACCCTGAAGCAATGGACGGCTCTCCAGAGTTAAATATTGCTCACAAAATGTCAGTAAAAGAATACGAAGAATTCACACCATATTCACAAAGACTTGAAGAGAATTGGGGTAAGCCCCCCGGCAACCTAAATAGTGATGGACAAAATCTTCTTATCTATGGAAAACATTTTGGAAATGTTTTTATAGGAGTTCAACCTACATTCGGTTATGAAGGAGATCCCATGAGATTACTATATTCAAGAAGTGCTAGTCCTCATCATGGTTTTGCTGCTTATTACACCTATGTAGAAAAAATCTGGGGTGCTGATGCAGTGCTTCATTTTGGTACTCACGGCTCACTAGAATTTATGCCCGGGAAACAGATGGGTATGAGTGAAACATGCTACCCTGATTCTCTCATTGGATCATTGCCTAATTTGTATTATTATGCTGCGAATAATCCATCTGAAGCGACAATTGCGAAGAGAAGAGGATATGCTTCAACTATTAGTTATCTAACTCCTCCAGCGGAAAATGCAGGACTCTACAAAGGACTTAAAGAACTAAGTGAACTCGTTGGTTCTTATCAACAATTAAGAGGAAATAGCAGGGGTATTCAAATTGTTAATGCGATAGTTGAGACTTCTAAACAATGTAATCTTGACAAGGATGTTGAGCTCCCTTCAAAAGATGTAGAAGAACTCTCAATAGATGAAAGAGATTTATTTGTTGGGAATGTCTATAAACAATTGATGGAAATTGAAAGTAGATTATTACCTTGCGGTCTTCATACTATTGGAGAAGCCCCAACAGCGGAAGAAGCTGTTGCAACACTTGTAAATATTGCTTCATTAGAGAGAGAGCAAGAGGGATTAAGATCTCTTCCTGGATTGCTAGCTGAATCCATGGGCCTAACTATTGAACAAATTTATGATGGTAATAATAAAGGTGAACTAAAATTTGTAGAGCTAAATGAAAAAATCATAAAGACAGCAAGAGAGTCTATTTTTGCGATGGTCAACTCTTTAAAAATTGTTGATGGCAGAGTTTATTTAGAAAAATCACTTCTTTCCAAATTGTTTGACTTTCTTAAAGTATTTGGTTTGAATTTACCTACCCCTTGGCTAAGAGTCTGCAGATTAAATGGATTTAATGAAATTAACCAGAAGGAATTAAATAAATTATTTGATTACTTACTTTTCTGTCTGGAACAGGTCTGCGCAGACAAAGAAATGGATAGCCTCATTAAAGCATTAGATGGAAATTATGTTTTACCTGGACCTGGAGGAGATCCCATAAGAAATCCAGGTGTTTTGCCCAGTGGTAAAAATATCCATGCACTTGATCCTCAATCAATCCCAACTACAGCAGCAGTAGCTGCAGCGAAGTCCGTTGTTGACAAATTAATTGAAAGACAAAAAGAAGAGCAAGGAACTTGGCCAGAAACAATAGCTTGTGTTTTATGGGGTACTGATAACATCAAAACTTACGGAGAATCATTGGCACAAATCTTATGGTTTGTTGGTGTAAAACCAAAACCAGATTCTGTTGGCAGAATTAACAAACTAGAATTAATCCCTTTAGAAGAATTAGGTAGGCCAAGAATAGATGTAGTAGTTAACTGCTCAGGAGTATTTAGAGATCTATTTATCAATCAAATGGCATTAATAGATCAGGCAGTCAAATTAGCAGCTGAAGCTGATGAACCATTGGAATCTAATTTTGTAAGGAAACATTCACTAGAACAAGCAGAAAAAGAAGGCACTTCTATCAGAGAAGCTTCAGCGAGAGTATTCTCTAATGCAAGTGGAAGTTACAGTTCGAATGTTAATTTAGCCGTAGAAAATTCAACATGGGAGGAAGAAAATGAATTACAAGAAATGTATTTATCTCGCAAAACATATGCTTTTAATGCCGATAATCCAGGTGAGATGAATCAAAAAAGAGAGGTATTTGAGTCAGTAATGAAAACAGCAGATGTTACATTTCAAAACCTTGATTCCTCAGAGATTTCATTAACAGATGTAAGTCATTATTTTGATTCAGATCCAACAAAATTGATTAAGACATTAAGAGATGACGGAAAAGAACCAAGTAGCTATATAGCAGACACTACCACTTCTAATGCTCAAGTTAGAACACTTGGAGAAACTATCAGATTAGACTCAAGAACTAAACTTTTAAATCCTAAATGGTACGAAGGTATGCTTAAATCTGGTTATGAAGGAGTAAGAGAACTTTCTAACAGACTCAATTATACGCTTGGTTGGAGTGCGACAAGTGGTCAAGTAGATAATTTTGTATATGAGGAAACTAATGAAACATTTATAAATGATGAAGAGATGAGGAAAAGATTAATGGATCTTAATCCTAATAGTTTCAGAAGAATTGTTGGAACTTTGCTAGAAGTCAATGGTAGGGGATATTGGGAAACTTCAGATGAAAATATTGAACAGTTGAAAGAACTATACCAAGAGGTAGAGGATAAAATCGAAGGAGTTAAAGAATAATAAATATATTATTTTCTGTAAATCCTATCAGCTACTTTCAGAATTTGATAATTTAGTTTAACGTTGTGAACTCTCACAATATCGATATTAAATTGAGAACAAAGACAGCTTATTGCAAGTGTTCCAATATCTCTTTCTTTTGGATTTTTCTCATTCAAAATTTCTCCTATAAATCTTTTCCTTGATGCTCCTATCAAAATTGGCAAATTCCATTTTTTAAATACATCTAAGTTTTTTAAAATTTCCAAATTATGAACAATATCCTTTGAAAACCCAATTCCAGGATCAACTATTATATTTTTTTCAGAAATATTTTTTTCTAAAGCATTTTTTATTAAATTATCAAGCGAATCCTTAACATCATTCAATACATCTTCGTAATTAGAGAGTTCATTCATATTTTGACTATTTCCACGACTATGAGTTATGACGAATGGGCAGTCAAATTTTGATACAACATCCAAAATATTCATATCTCTTCTTCCTCCAGTAACATCATTTATCCAATTAGCACCATTTAGAAGAGCTTCGTAAGCTACTTCAGAATTAAAAGTATCAATAGAAATTAAAACATCTGGATATTCAGATTTTATTAATTTTAGATATGGGATCAATCTTTTTATTTCTATACTAGAGCCAACTTCTTCAGCTCCAGGCCTCGTACTTTGAGAACCAAGATCAATAACATCAACACCATTACTCAAGAAATGTTTTACTTGATCTAAAACTTTTTTTGAAGAGTTTAATTCCCCACCATCACTAAATGAATCAGGAGTTAAATTAATAACTCCCATTATTGAAGTTTTTTGTCCCCAGCCTTTTGGCCATGGATTTTTATTATTGATAATTTGCAATTCTTGCAAAACTATTCGGATCTAATGAAGCCCCTCCAACTAATACCCCATCTATATCACTCATTGACATGATTTCGTCAATATTATTAGGTTTAACAGATCCTCCATATTGAATAATTACATCATTAAAACCTATTAATTTACGAATTAAAGAACATATCTTATTAGCATCTTTAGCCTCACATGTTTTACCTGTCCCAATAGCCCAAATTGGTTCATAGGCAACAATTAGATTTGATGGATCTGTATTTTCCAGTCCTTGTTCAACCTGTCTAGTAATAACTCTGGTAGCTTCACCTCTCTCTCTTTGTTCTAATGTTTCTCCGACACAAACTATTGGAGTAAGTCCACTAGATTGAGCAAAAACTGCTCTTTTATTAATTTGTTCATCACTTTCACTAAAATATTTTCTTGGTTCACTATGACCAACTATTGCATATGAGACTCTATGTTCAAGAAGCATTTTTGGAGATATTTCCGCAGTAAATGCTCCTTCATCCTCCCAATGAATATTTTGACTAGAAATATCCAAATAATCAAAATCAGAATGATTAGAAAAGGTTGAAATAGCTGTAAAAGGTGGGGCTATAACAATTTTACGATCATCACTTATATTTTTTATTAAGGGTATAAATTGTTCTAAATAAGACTTAGCTTCAGCACAAGTCATGTGCATTTTCCAATTACCAGCAATAATAGATTGTCTCAAAATACTATCTCCAAGAAATTCATATTAATATAAACCGAGCGTAATAGGATATCTAATCAAAAATTAATTCATTTTTTAGAAACATAACTTTATCTCCCTTATTGAGTTTTCTTCCTCTCCTATTTTCAATTATGCCATTAACTTTTACAGCTCCAGATTTAATAAGAATTTTTGCCTCTCCGCCAGAAGATACCAAATTCTTCCATTTTAAAAATTGATCTAATTTCATTGTTTTATATACCCAAATATATTGATAAAGTAGGATAATTAATATAATGAATAATATCTTGAGATTAATACCTTCAGTCAAACCATATACAAATAGATTTATCAAGGGTTTTATATGCATGCTTGTTTATGTAGCTTGTTGGCCTTTGTTAGCTTATTTAGCCGGAAATTTAATCCCAGCAATCGGATCTGGGGATCTTTCAAAAGTTTCTAGGATAATACTTAAGTCTTTATTAGTATTTTTAATTCAAAAAACTGCGCAATTTGGACAGGACGTTTTTATCGCAAAACCATCTTTAGAAATTAGTGAAGTAATGACGGGAAATTTATTTAGCAAAATTCAAAAAATTGATATGAACTCAGTAGAAAAAATATCAGCTGGAGACATAACATATAGACTTACAGAAGATGCCGATAGAGTGAGCGAAGTTATTTATAAAACAGCTCAAGATACGATTCCATGTACCTTACAGTTATTAGCCGTAATAATTTATATGTTTTATTTAGATTGGTCACTCACATTATCAACATTTATACTAGCACCATTGATTATTCTTTCAGCTAATAGTTTTGGAAGGAGAGTTTTATTAGCCTCAGAAAAAAGTCAAGAATCAACAAGTAACTTAGCAGGCTTAATAGGTGAATCTATTAATGGAATGGCTACGATAAGAGCTTTTGCCGCTGAAAATTGGATTAAAAATAGATTTTATAAAAGATTAAGTGCAAATAAAAAAGCTAAATATAAAACATTAAAATTACTTGCATTTCAGCATCCAGTTGTAGGATTTGTAGAAGCATTTGGGATATTAGCAATATTAGGTTTAGGAGCCGCAAGAATTAACCTAGGCCTTCTAACAAGTCAAGAATTTAGTAGCTTCTTTGCTGCAATATTGATGCTTATTGATCCAATAAGCCATATAAGTACAAATTTTAATGACTATAAACAGGCAGAAGCATCAATAAACAGGTTGAAAAACATAAATCTAGAACCTACAGAAGAGGATAAAGAAAATTCAATCAGAATATCCGATATTAAAGGAAAAATAAGTTTCAAGAAAGTTAATTTTGCATACAAAAAAGGTAATCAAGTTCTTAAAAATATAAATTTAGAAATTAATAAAGGTGAAGTCACCGCCTTTGTTGGAGCTTCAGGGGCTGGTAAAAGCACAATGATGGCCTTGATATTAAAATTTATAGCTCCAAATAATGGAAATATTTATATTGATGATAAAAATCTAAAATTACTAAATACGAAAGATATAAGAAAAAACATTGCGATAGTACAACAACAGCCTTTTTTATTTTCAGGAAAAATTGTTGATGTAATTAAAATGGGTAGGAATTTTACAAAAGATGAAGTTATAGAGTCAGCAAGAAAAGCAAATGCTCACCAATTCATTCAAAATCTTCCTGACAAATATGAAACTAAGATAACTGAGAGAAGCACAAATTTCTCAGGGGGTCAGATACAGAGAATAGCAATTGCGAGGGCAATAATAGGAAACCCATCAATTCTTCTTTTAGATGAGGCTACTAGTGCCTTAGATGCAGATTCAGAATCAGAAGTTCAAGAAGGGCTTAATAGAGCTATGAAAGATAGAACTGTTATTGTAATTGCTCACAGATTAGCTACAACTCAAGAGGCAAATAAAATTGTTGTTTTCGATAAGGGTGAAATTATTGAAGTTGGCCGTCATATTGATCTAATCAATAAAAATGGAATTTATAAAGAATTATGTGAAAAACAATTGATTAAAAAATAAAAACTCTATTTTATTAATTAAAAAAAGTTTTATCCATGAACGAAAACACAAATGATTCTTCAAATCCAGTTTTAACCTTTGAAGGGAAAAAATATTTAATAAATGAACTTTCTAATGAAGTAAAAGAATCTATTAAAAAATTACAAATAGCGGAAACCCAACTCAAAATGTATCAAGATACATTAAAACTACTCTCAATTAGTCGAAACACATTAGTTGATCAATTAAGAGAAAAACTAAAGAACTTAGAATAATATTTCAATAATTATGGATTTCTTGTAGAGAGTAAGTATCAATTTTATTACTTTGCAACGCTTTGATTGCTTTAATAGCTGCCTTTGCTCCAGGAATAGTTGTAAAAGTTGGAATGTTGTATTCTAAAGCAGCACGTCTTAAATATGTGTCGTCATAAAGAGCCTGAGATCCTATCGGAGTATTAATTACCAATTGAACAAGGCCAGAACGAATTAAGTCCTCAATATTTGGTCTACCTTCATGAACTTTTAGCACTTCTTCAACTTGTATTCCTAAATTTAGCAAGTATGCAGCAGTACCTTTTGTTGCGATTAATTTAAATCCTAAAATCAACAATTCCCTGGCAACTTCTTCAAGATTTTTTTTATCTAAATCATTTGTAGACAGAAACGCCACTCCTTCAGAGGGGACACCATTTCCTGCTGCTAATTCAGACTTGGCATAAGCAATTCCAAAATCTTTAGCTAAACCCATTACTTCCCCAGTAGATCTCATTTCTGGGCCTAGAAGTGTATCAGATCCAGGAAATCTTTTGAAGGGCAAAACAGCTTCTTTTACTGCCTGATATTTTGGAGAAAATTCTTTGGTAAAATTAATTTCTTCCAATGTAAAACCTTGCATTAACTGTGTAGCTAATTTTGCAACTGGTTTACCTATTGCCTTTGAAACAAATGGGACTGTTCTCGAAGCTCTTGGATTTGCTTCAAGAATAAATAATTTGTTTTCTTGATTATTTGAATTTGTCACTGCAAATTGCAAATTGATTAAACCAACAACATTTAATCTTTTTGCAATTAATTTAGTCCAGTTCTTTACATTATTTATTGTGGAAGTTGAAAGAGAAATGGATGGTAAACAACAAGCTGAATCTCCTGAATGAATTCCTGCAGGTTCCACATGTTCCATTAGACCAGCAATTACAACCGAACCTTCTGAATCACATAATGCATCAACATCTATCTCAATAGCATTATTCAAATATTGGTCGAGAAGGATTGGATGATTAGGCGACACCTTTACTGCTTCTGAGATGTATCTCGATAATTCATTCTCATCTTTAACAATTTCCATTCCCCTACCTCCTAAAACATAAGAGGGTCTTACAACCAAGGGGAAACCAATATTTTTTGCTACTTTTTCCGCTTCACTTAGATTGTGAGCTGTACCATTTGAAGGTTGCCTAATACTTAATTCTTCAAGTATTTTTGTAAATTCCTCTCTGTTTTCAGCTATATCAATAGAAATTGGAGAAGTCCCAAGAATTTTTGATCCAGTTCTTACGCCGTCATCAGATTTAAGCCACTCAAATAATGGTAATGACAATTTCAGTGGAGTTTGCCCCCCAAATTGAACAATCAAACCATAAGGTTTTTCAACTTCTATTATGTTGAGCACATCCTCCAAAGTTACAGGCTCAAAATATAAAATATCGCTAGTATCATAATCTGTTGATACAGTTTCAGGGTTACTATTAACCATTATTGTTTTATAACCATTTGTAGAGGCTTGATATGAAGCATGGCAACAACAGTAATCAAATTCTATTCCCTGACCAATTCTATTTGGACCTCCTCCAAGAATCATTATTTTTTTTGATTTATTATTTTCTGAAATTTCGCAATCAAAAATTTGAGAATTTAAATTAAAAAATGATTCTTCGTAAGTTGAATAGTGATAAGGAGTTGAGGATGAGAACTCTGCTGAACAAGTATCAACAGTTTTATAAATCGGTATTATATTAAGGGTTTTTCTATATCTTCTCACTTCAAAAAACTCAGAATTAGTCAACTTTGCTATTTGTTGATCTGAAAAGCCCAATTGTTTAGCATGAAGCATCAAATCTCTGTCTAGATCATAAAGATCTTTTTCTCTCAAAAAATCATTTTCAAAATTAAAGATATTACGTAGTTTTTCTATAAACCATAAATCTATATTTGTAATTTCTTGAATATAAGAATTAGTTTTCCCAAACTGCATAGCTTTTTTAACTATGAGAATTCTTTCAGATGTTGGATTTCTTAGTGTATTCATTATGTGACTCTCGTTCTTAAATTCATCCAGAAAATCACATTCCCATCCAAAAACACCAACTTCTAACGACCTTAATGCTTTCTGAAATGATTCTTCAAAAGAACGACCAATAGCCATTGACTCACCCACCGATTTCATCGCAGTACTTAAAGTATTTGACGTGCCTTTAAACTTTTCGAATGCAAACCGAGGAATCTTGGTTACTACATAATCAATTGATGGTTCAAAACATGCAGGTGTTTTTTTTGTAATATCATTAATAATCTCATCAAGTGTATAGCCTACAGATAATAAAGCTGCGATCTTGGCTATCGGGAATCCAGTTGCTTTACTTGCCAAAGCAGATGATCTACTCACACGAGGATTCATTTCTATGACTATTACTTCTCCGTTAGATGGATTTATTGCGAATTGAATATTACTTCCTCCAGTTTCAACTCCTACCTCTCTAATTATTTTCAATGACAAGTCTCTCAATCTCTGATACTCCTTATCGGTTAAGGTCTGTGCGGGAGCAACAGTAATTGAATCTCCAGTGTGGACCCCCATTGGGTCTAAATTTTCAATACTGCAAACTATTACGACATTATCTGCAGTATCTCTCATTACCTCAAGTTCAAACTCCTTCCATCCAATAAGTGATTTTTCAATCAATATTTGATTACTTGGACTTTCCTCTAAACCTGACTGGCACAATTCGACAAATTCTTCAAGATTAAAAGCAATTCCACCTCCTACTCCACCTAAAGTGAATGCAGGTCTTATTATAAGAGGATAAGAATTAATTTTTTTTGATACCTCCTTAGCTTCATCTAAATTAGATGCTATCCCAGATGGGCAAACATTAACATTTATTTTCTCCATCGATTCTTTAAACAATTTTCTATCTTCAGCTTTATTAATAGCTCTTAAATCAGCACCAATTAATTCAACATTATTTTTTTTTAAAAAATCTGATTCTGATAATTTAACTGCTAAGTTCAAAGCAGTTTGACCACCCATAGTGGGAAGAATAGCATCAGGTTTTTCTCTTAAAATTATCTGAGAAACGATTTCAGTAGTCAAAGGCTCAATATATGTTTTACTTGCGATATCAGGATCAGTCATTATTGATGCTGGATTTGAGTTTATCAAGATAATTTCATAACCAGCATTTCTTAAAGCTTTACAAGCTTGAGTGCCAGAGTAATCAAATTCGCATGCTTGTCCAATAACAATAGGTCCTGATCCAAGAATAAGAATTTTTTTAAGATCACCTCTTTGAGGCATAATTTAAAAGCATTATTTATTTCATGCTACTTATAAATCATCAGATGTTAATCAAGTTACTTGAAAAGCAACATTTGTTTCTATAGTATTGAAAGAAATTAATTTTTTATGAGCGAACTTCAGCGACTTAAAAGTTTGTTGCCTCCAGAGAATGAAAGTTGGGTATTTGTTGAAGCCGCTGCTGCTATAGACCCACCTCTGATAACACTTGAGGAAATTGGTCGCGACGAAGTTGAAATTCAAATAGATCTAGATGAATGGGATAACTTTGCAATTGACCACAGAAATCTATTATTTTGGCACGAAGTTGGGAAAATTCAAAATGACACAATTCCCAGAGACGGATGGGAGATGGCAGCTCTTGCAATAGGGCTTGGAGGAGCGATAGGAGAGTTGTGGGTGCAAGATGGGCTACTATTATTACTAGCCCTTGGTTTATCAAGTTTTGCGGGGTATAGATTATACATAAAAAATAATTCCGAAAAAAAACTTCAAGATGCAATTTTTGCAGATGAAAGAGCAATAGATCTTGCTTGTAGATTTGGATATAGTATTCCAAATGCTTATAAAAGTCTTGGAGGAGCATTAAAGGAGTTAATAGAGAAAACTCGAAAAAAGAAAAAAAGAAGTTTCTTTGAGAATAGATTAGATGCCTTAAGAAAAAGCGCTGAAAAAGCCAGGTCAGAATTATCTCAGCAAGAAGGTTCAGAAAAATCAGTCTCAAGCGAAAATGTTTATGGACAGTAAAAATTTAGTTTTAATGGCAGCTAGAGCATGTGATGAAAAAAAAGCAAAAGATATAAAACTTATAAAAATTGACAGGGTATCATTCATAAGTGAATGGATTTTAATTGCAGAAGGATTATCTGATGTGCAAGTTAGATCTATTAGTAACTCTGTAGAAGGCGAGTTGAGAGAAAAAGCTAAAATTGAACCGATAAGAAAAGAGGGTTTTAACGAGGCAAAATGGGCTTTACTTGATTATGGTGATTTAATTGTAAATATTTTTCAACCAGAAATAAGAAAATTTTATGATCTTGAATCGTTCTGGAGTAATGGAGATAATCTTATATTTCCATAATTATTATTTTATGAACGAATCTAAATGTCCTGTCCCTAGAGAGCAACAACCCACAAATGAATTCATAGAATTATCAAAATCCAGAATTTTTTCTTGGCCAAAAACAAAAAAACACTAATATTTATATTAATTAAATTTTGGGTAGGAGCTTTTGTTCTATTTCTTGTTATTTCTTCAGGAAGTGTATATTTCAAATCATCCCTTTTAAGGTACATTTTATTAAGTTTTTTTAGTAGCTTATCAATCCCTCTCTTGATTTCTATAAGGTTATATCTAGGTTGGAATCATGTATTTAAGAGATTAACTTCTGCACGAGTTGAATACGAAGAATCAGGTTGGTATGACGGTCAAGTATGGGAGAAGCCTATAGTTTTGAAAGAAAAAGAATCACTTATTGCATCAATTGAAGTAAAGCCTATTTTAAAAAATTTAATTCAAATTTTTTCTATTATTTCAGTCTTAGCCTTGTCAGGCATTTTGATTTTTCAATATAATAATTTCTAAATGAGTCCAAATTTTAAAAACCTTTATACTTCTAATAATCCTCCTTTGCAAGCGACTTTAATGAGAGGATCAAATATTGAGTCGATTCATAAAATTCATGCTGTTATAACAGACAAAAAAGGCAGGGTTTTAATGTGCGCAGGAAATCCAGAATATAAAAGTTTCATAAGGTCGGCATTAAAACCCTTTCAGGCAATACCTTTTGTTAGCAGTGGGGCTGCATCAAAAATCAAAAATGAATCTAAATCAATCGCATTAGCATGTGGCTCACATACTGGATCCAAACTACATTCCAGAGAAGCCTTCAAAATTTTATGGGAATATGACATTGACATTAATAATCTGAAATGCCCAAAATCAAAGACAAGTCCATTAGAACATAATTGTTCAGGTAAACATGCTGCTTTTTTAGCTACATGCAAAAAAATGGGTTGGCCTTTAGATAGTTACTTAAAGGGGGATCATCCTCTTCAAATAGAAATATTCAGAATTGTTTCTGAATTACTTGAAATCCCGGCATCTGAAATAAACGCAGAACGTGATGATTGTGGTGCACCCACTCTTTATTTAAAACTACTAGAAATGTCCAGGTTATATTCACTGCTGAGCAGTTCCGAAAATGCTGAATTAGAACAAATCAGTAGAGCTATGACTATAAACCCAATAATGATAAGTGATAACAATAAATTTGATACAGAAATAATTAAAGCTTCTCATGGTAATGTTATAGGTAAAGGTGGAGCCGAGGGAATACAGTGTCTATGTAAAGTAAATGAAGGTATGGGTTTAGCTTTAAAAGTTGAAGACGGTTCAAAAAGAGCAAAACATGCTGTTAGTCTTCACTTGCTAAAACAGTTAGAGTGGATATCTGACTTAAGAATTCAAGACATCGAAGAAAAGGTGTTTAATTTTCCTGAAGGTGTGCGACTTGAAGTTAAAGGTAAAGTAAAATTCCAAGAATCCTAAAAAACAGGAAAAATAACCCCTTTCAGATGTATGCTATGTATATGTCGCGGGGTAGAGCAGTCTGGTAGCTCGTCGGGCTCATAACCCGAAGGTCGGAAGTTCAAATCTCCCCCCCGCCACCATTTATAAGCAGCTTTAAAGCTGCTTTTTTTAGTTTTTGCATTAGTAACAGCAATTATAAAATCAAGATTAAAAACGTCTTAACTAAAAAAGTTTATTAAAAATTATTTAAGATCTTTTTGAATAGAGAATTTAAAGTCAACTCTAACTATCAGGCCAGTAATGATAAAAAGTATTCCAATGTATGAATTCAAAGATAGGTCCAAAATATTCAATTAATTTTCTAACTAAATTTTAACTCACAAATCATATCTATTAAATAAGCCATTAAAAAAGAATTTAAAAAAATCTGAATTTGGAACATTTACATCTTTAATAAGTAATTTAATAAAGTAGAGTGTAGTTTATATGATTTAGAAAAATTATATGCATAATTTTCTACAGCGTGATTTAGGTTCAAGCATGTTATCAATAGCTGTCATATTAGGTTGGTTAGGTCTGTTTTTTGTCTTTTTGAGAGTATTAACCATTTCAATAAAGAGAATCCTTGAAGCAGTTTTCAAAAAGTCGTAATTATTGAAATAAATCAACAATTCTGAATTAATCGCATAAATCTTTTATCACTAGGTATAATAACCTAAAAAAATGTCAATTTTAGATAAGGTTAAGATAGGTAATTCTGTTCAAGTTAACCTAGAACTATCTAAGGATAGACTTACCAAAGAAACTATTGATGCGATAAATGCTTCTTCATTGGGTAAGATAAGTGATTTCAGAATAACTGATGGAAAAGGTATTGGGGTTGTCTTGCAATTATCTAATGGAAAAGAGCAATGGTTTTTTGAGGATGAGATTGATCTTCTCGACGAAAATGGTAATGTAATTAAAAAAAATAATGATAAAAAAGAAAATAGTAATTTTATATTTGATTTTTTAAGAGGATTAAATTATGAAAATAAAAATAAGGTAGGCGAGTTACTTAATCCAATTAACTTTTTTATCTGGTTGGTTGTATCGTTTAAAGATATTTTTTAATTGGTTAAAAAATTTTCTAAAATAAAAGTAATTTAACAATCTAAATATAAAATTTCAGCAATTAAAAATTTAAATGGTACAAAATATTATTGATGTAAGAAATTTATCTAAGTCATTTGATATCTCTTCCAAAGAACCAGGCTTAAAAGGAACAATTAAACATTTTTTTAGAAGACAAACAAAAAGTTTAAAAGTTATAAAAGATATAAGTTTTGAAATTAAGGAAGGAGAAATAGTAGGTTTTCTAGGTGCTAATGGAGCTGGGAAAACAACAATATTAAAAATGCTTTGTGGTTTAATTTATCCAAGTAAAGGTTCGATTTTAGTTTCAGGCTACTTACCATTCAGGAGAAAAGAAAATTTCCTAAAGAATATCACCTTAATAATGGGACAAAAGCAACAGCTTATTTGGGATCTTCCGCCAATTGAATCATTCTTTTTGAATGCATCAATATATGACTTAGATAAGTTCGAAGCTAAAAAGAGAATAAAAAAACTATCGGAAATGCTTGAAATTGATAAAGAGCTATTCATACCTGTAAGAAAACTCTCACTAGGTCAGCGTATGAAATCAGAATTACTAGCAGCTTTGATACATGAACCAAATATTCTATTTTTAGACGAGCCGACACTTGGATTAGATATTAATGCACAGAGAAATTTAAGAAAATTCCTTCAAAAATACAATAAGGAAACTAATGCAACGATATGCCTAACAAGTCATTATATGAAAGATATTACATCGCTATGCAAGAGAGTTATATGTGTGCACGAAGGGGCAATATCATATGATGGAAAACTTGACCTATTATTAAAAAAACTTTCTCCTGTTAAAGAAATATTAATAGTTTGTCGCTCAGAAGAGGATGCAATTAAATTAGAAAATTCCGGTTTTACCGTTAAAAATAAAATTAAGAATGAAATCACTATAAAAATTGAAAACAACTCTATTACCTCTTCACTAAAAACTATCCTAAACAATTTTGATATTGAAGACCTTTTTATAAATGAACCACCCATAGATGAAGTTATTGGGAAGATATTAAACAAAAAAGATTATGATATCTAATTTGATTAACCATAAAATATTCACCTTATTAAAAGTCCAATATTCAAACATGTTGGAATATAGGGTAGAAATTGCATTATGGGCAATTTCAGGGATTATTCCTTTTTTCATGTTAAATATTTGGACAAATAATAATCTAAATGAATCCATAAACATTAGTGATGTATTGCTTTCTAGGTATTTCTTATGTGCTTTTTTTGTAAGACAGTTTTCTGTAGTTTGGGTTGTATTTAGTTTTGAAGAGGATTCTCTTATGGGGAAAGTATCTCCGTATTTAATCCAACCTTTAAATCCATTTTTTAGATATTTTGCACAACATCTTGCTGAACAAATAACAAGATTTCCTTTCGCACTAATAATCGCATTTTTCTTTTTTATTTTTAATCCAGAAAGTATATGGATACCAAATTTAGGTATTTTACTCTTATCGATAGTATCTACTTTCTTATCCTTCTTGATTCAATTTTTAATCCAATCAATAGTTGCATGTCTATGTTTCTGGACAGAGAAAGCATCATCGATAGAAAGGTTGTTATTTATTCCAACTTTATTTCTCTCAGGTCTTTTAGCACCAATAGTTTCATTTCCCCAATACGTTAAATCTTGGATTTATTTGACTCCTTTTCCATATTTAATTGATTTTCCTGCGAACTTACTGTCAGGTAATGAAACAAATATTAGAGGAGGCTTAAGTATGCAAATTCTATGGATTTTTTTACTTTTCCCATTATTTAAAAAAATCTGGTCTGAAGGAACGAAAAAATATACAGCAATGGGGTCATGAATTTAAGAAAATATCTAAAAGTATATAAAAAATTCTTACATACTTCTTTAGCTTCTGAATTGGAGTACAAGACAAATATATTAGTTGATTTAATTACTGCAATTTTAAGTTTAATTGGAAGTATCTTTCTACTATCTATTTTCTTTCAAAATAGTGGATATATTGGAGGGTGGAAATTTGAACAGGCACTAATAATTCAAGGCATTTATACAATTTTGAATGGAATAACAAATACATGGTTTAATCCTAATCTTACAGAAATAGTTAAACATATAAGAGAAGGAACATTAGACTTCGTACTTTTAAAACCTATTGATAGTCAATTTTTTATTTCATTAAAAAAAATAAATCCATCTGGATTTTTAGAAATATTGCTTGGATTTTTCTTGTTGCTCTTCTGCATAAGAATAAATCAAATAAATTTAAGTTTAAGTATTCTGAGTTTATCGATAATTACGATAATCTGTTCAATTTGTATTTTATATAGCTTATGGTTTTTTATTTCTACAACTACTATTTGGTTTGTTAAAACTTGGAATGCCACAGAAGTATTAAGATCATTCCTTTATATTGGAAGATTTCCTTTGAATTCATTTTCATTTTATCTAAGAATATTTTTTAGTATTTGCATTCCTATTGCATTTTTAACTACAATTCCTTCTGAAGTTTTTCTAGGTCTTTCTCCATTATGGAAAATATTGCTTGAAGTTATTGTTTCTATTGTATTTGTCATTACTTCTAGAAAGTTCTGGTTATTTGCATTAAAATTCTATTCATCAGCCTCTAGCTAAATATTACTTAATAACCTCCTTACAAAATTCCCAAATTCGTTGTTTACTTTTTAGCTTAGAAAGCTTAGACAATTTCTTAAAATTACTTTTAGATTTTTCAATAGATAAAAGCTTACAGTTATAGTCAATTTCATATTCTCTAGAAATGATTCCTAATTTTAGTGCAACATCAGAAAGGATTATTATTAAAGTGAAACTAAAAAATACACCAAGAAAAAGCGAAAATGATTTTGAAGAATCAAAATTTTCAGTTTTTAATTCAAACTTCATTACTTAACAATATGCTCAGGACATTTAATTGCAGCGATAGCAACTGCTGCAACTTTAAAATTTTCCGACTTCTCAATAACCTTTTTAACCTCTAATGGCCCAAACTTATTACTTGCATCACTATAGGAAAGAAGTAAAGATTTATAATTATCATGACCTAGATTTCTATATTGACAGAAATTATCCCCAACATAATTCAAAAGAGTAATTAAAGTTAGTTCAATCATTAAAGCAAAGTCCCTACGAATAATACAATGTATGACATTTTTAACAAGTTTAATTATTAAAAACAGTTGAAATAATGAAATAAAATTTTTACTCTTAAAGTTTAGAATTACAAAATTATTACTTTATTGCAAAAATCAAATTAAGAAAATTATTAAAGCACTATCTGTAGTGTAGGAACCCAACATAATTTGCACTACGGATAGGGGGTTGCTTTTTTCAATAAATTGGTTTAAAAATATAGTTCCCCATCACCCGGCCCCACATACGTGAGGCCTTTTTTTTTGCAGCTAGTTTAATGGAATTAAAAATTAAATAATTTATAAAAAACTTTTTATAGATTTAATAAATAAGCTAATACCCACTAAAATACAAACTGTTGTAAAAGTTTTTTTTATTAGTATATTTCCTTTCAATTTTGATAAATATGCCCCAAAATATCCTCCTGAAAAAGAAGCTATTATTAATACTATTAATATATTTGAAGGGATTGATCCTATTTTACTCAAAAAAATGGCTCCGGTTAAATTCCAAAAAATTCCAACAGTAAAGAATGTCAAACTTATAGCTCGAAGAAAATCCATTCCAAAGGTTTTTATTAAAAGAATTGTCACTAGTAATCCAGTTCCAGAAGAAATCGAACCATTTAAAATACCTATTAGGAAAATTAAAATTAAAAATCTAATTTTTTGAACCAAATTAAGTTGATAAATCCCAGATGATAAACCCAAATCTGGTTTAAGGAATGAGTAAAGAGCTAATAATATTGAAATAATTCCCAATAATAAGTGTAAATACTGTTCTGATATATATTTAACTATTGAAGATCCAAAAATAACTCCTGGCAATCCAATAATTAAAATTTGCCATGCAACATGTATATCATTACTTAGAGATTTGCAATTTCTTAATGAACCGCCTAATCCTAAAGCTACGGTAGCTAATTTATGACTTGCCAGAGCCTGATAATAAGGCACTCCAGATAGAATCAATGCTGGCAATTGTATTAATCCTGCACCTCCTCCGGAAATTGCTGAAAACGTATTAGAAAAGAAGGATAGCAAAAAGATAGATATACTTTTATATATAGAATGATCAATATTATCAAATAATGTTATTAAAAGATAAAGCATTAAATATAAAATTAAATATATTAACTAAGTAAATATTTTTTATTTTAAAAAGAAATATGAGACTTACGCTACCTTATCTTCTCGTTTTCAATCATAGTTTAATAAAAACTGTTATTATCAAAAAAAATTATCAAGAAAATTATGCACAGACAAGATGCAATTTACCTTGATCAGCTATGTCCGAAGATAAATAATAAAAGTTGGAGAGAGTCACTTCATAAACTTACTAAATATAAATGCATTTATTGCGGTAAACCATCAGAATCACTTGATCACCTTCATCCAATCTCAAAAGGGGGGCGAAGCGATACAAGTAATTGCGTGCCATGTTGTTTGCCATGTAATGGTAAAAAATCAGATTCAGAAGTACTTAGTTGGTACAGAAAACAGAATTTTTACGATCCTAGAAGGGCTATGGCAATAAGAGCATGGTTTAATGATGATTTAAAACTAGCTTCAGTACTCTTGAACTACTTAAATTAAAATAAAATTAATTATTAATTAAGACTAAAACAAATATGTTTATCAATATGAAAATAACTTTTTTTTAAACAAAGATTTTGCTTAAATTATTATTTCCTCTTCTGAATTTATTTTATATCCTCCCAAAATCGAAATGTTAGAGTAATCATCTTTCCACATTATTGGAGAATCTATAACCTTCCTCTCTGGAGATTTTACTGAAAATATTAATCCAAATACAAAAAGTATAGTTATTAATATTATAGTCATTACTAATTTGTCTGAAATGTTATTCATTACTTTAATCTACCTAGAAAAATTTTTGTCAGGAGTGGTTTTTTCGTAAATTTCTAAAAAATAAGATTTAAAATAGTTAACACCCTCCATTCCAAATAAGCCAAATGACCATCCACAATCATTTACGACTTGCAATGAAATTTGATTTGCCAGGTCATCTTTCTCAATCCATTTTTTCTGTGGATTGTAAGAAAATGATATTATATTTTCTGTTTTTACAATGGCTGATTTCATTGCTTCATCTTTAGAAAACCCATTTTGAATTGCCTTGCAATATTTTTTGGAGAAATTATTAGAGATCCTATTTTGTAGTAGGCTTACACTAGGGTCTGAAGTATCAATGGCTAAACCTGTTGGAGGTTTTAATTGAAAAACTATAAATAAAAATAAACCAAAAAAAAGTTTTAACAATCGCTATAAATTAATTCTTACAAAGCATATTGTAGTGTTTTTTATTGTATTTTCAATTGAATAAACTAATTCTTAAAAGCTAATTAAATTTCAATTTATTAAAAATTTTTAGTAATGCAATAAGTTCAGCAATAATAGTTTGAGGTTTATTTGACTACTTATATGTACGAATCAATGATGACACTGCTATTTTTCCCTGATTGGACCAATGGACTACCTTCAGACTTTTTAATTCTTCATTTTTTCGTTGGAGCTGTTATTTTTCCATTTAACATGATTCATGCAAAAGCAAGAAAAATTGACAGTCAGAATCCTCAGGAAGCTGCTAATGGGTATAAAAATTCTGACAATACTACATTTTTTGGATACGAAGAAATCAGTTAATTTTCAATAAAAGTTCTTTAAGGCATTACTTAATTGATGATAATATCCCTAAATACGGCTTTAGATCTCAAGATTTTCAGTCCTAGCGAACCTATAGGAATAATGATACTCCTTTTGGGAATAATATTTTCCGGTATGATTTTCTATATTATTTATGCTGTAAGCACTAATAAAGAATCAGTAGAAGATAAAAAAATAAGATCAAAAAAAGAGTCTTTGCAAAAAGAGAAAATAGGAAGATTATTTCCTAAGAAAAAATAAATTTAATTGTTTTATTACTACTAAGGAATTTATTTATATTGTCGATTATCAAATCAGTAGGATCCAAAAGCATTAAATTAAGCTCCTTTAAGTCAAACATTATTCTTTAAAACTTAACCTTAACAACTAAATTTTTTTTACGAGAATTTCAAAATGTTTTTTAACACCAAAAACATTTTCATATCAAGAAAAAAATGTTAAAAATGAGGAAATGATTCGGAAACTTGGAGTATTTAGCTCAATATCTATTTCTTGCTAGTGGAGTAAATAATGGAGAGGGCTTTTGGATTGTAGGAATCAAAAATTGTGATGAAAATATACTTGAGGATAAAAAACTTTTAGATTGCCATAGAAAAGAATTAATAGGAAGTGAATCAGCAAAAGATATTCTTTTCGCTATTAACTTAAATATAGATAATTTATTCCATGAACAAAAAAACAAAAGTTATTTGATTGAAAAACCTTCAATTGGAATCTCTTTTGATATCCCTTTAGGAATCCTAGAAAATATTTTTGACTTTTGGTTTAACATTTATAAGAATCAAGAGGACTGGGAAACTTGTCTAGGTCTTCTTAAAGTTAGAAAAAGAATTTCCCTTACAAACTTAATTGAAAGTGATAGTTTAAAGGGCAACTCTAAAAAATGGGCTGTAAAAATTGAAACATTACATACTTACATACCTAATTCTCTTAAAATTGAGAAACTAAATGACCCAATGTGGAAATAATTCTATCTTTAGATAACCAATATATTTACTTCATGAGATATTTAAGTAAAGATAAAATTATTTATTAATTAAAAATGAACAAACCATATTCTTTTAGTAACGATCAAATGAATGGGATTGTTGAGGATACTTACGCCAAAATAATTAAAGAATGTGAGTATTTAAAAAAAAATACAAATTGTCCAAATGAGCAGGTATTAGCACTTTTAAGTGTAATCGCATCAAATTTCGCAACTACAACTGAAAAAAAAGAAAATTAAGATGATAAGCTATTTTACTTGGAGCGATTTTGATAAGAGCGTAGAACACATAGCTAATAAATGTAGATTATTAGACTTTTCTGGAATCTATGGAGTTCCACGTGGTGGATTATGTCTTGCTGTAGCACTAAGCCATAAATTAAATATAAATTTAATTTCAGAACCCATAAAAAATTCCCTGATAGTAGATGATGTTTATGAAACTGGTATTACATTAACTACCTACAAAGATATTGAAGGAGCTATGTTTTTTGTATTATTTAGTAAAATGAAACCTACTTGGTGGAATACTGTATCTATATCTAATAAAAGCGAATGGATAGTTTTTCCATGGGAAAACGGTTTAAATTCAAAAAATGACCGCAAGGAGTACATCAATAAAAGAGGTTTAGTTTGAGAAAAAAGTTATATTTAGCAAATCCATATGGATTTTCAAAACAAACTAAAAAACTCATAAATGAATTCATTAATATCTTTGAAGATTTAAATATAGAAGTTTATGAACCTTTTGAAAGGACAAAACACTTAATAAATAAAGAAAATGGATGGGCATATGACCTTGCTAGAAGTAATTTCCAAGATTTAAGTAAATGTGATTGCATTTTTGCGATTGTTAATGGATCTCCGCCAGATGAGGGTGTAATGATTGAGTTAGGAATTGCAATTGCTCTAAAAAAGCAGATCTTTTTATTTAGAGATGATTTTAGAAATTGTTCTGATAGTAATCAATACCCATTAAATCTAATGTTATTTCTTGGTTTACCTAGAGATAATTGGAAAAAATATTATTTTGAATCATTAGAACAGATTAAGAGTAATAAAAAAGGATTTATAGAGTGGTCAATAAAATAAATCAAATAAACCAAAAAACCTTGAGTTTAAATATAAAACTTAAACAAACTCATAAGATGTTAGAATTATATTTATTTAGAAAATTTTGACACAAGTTACAGTTGGAGAAAATGAGGGTATTGAGTCTGCCCTTAGAAGATTTAAGAGACAAGTATCTAAATCTGGAATCTTTGCAGACTTAAAGCGACTAAGACATCATGAAACACCTATAGAAAAATACAAAAGAAAGTTACAACAAAGAAGAAAAGCAAGAAGAAGATAATTTGCTATATGTTGTCAATGAAATCCAATCGAATACTTTTAATATCCTGTAAAAGTAAAATTAATAAGTTATTTTTTTAGCTTTTTAAGCTTCTTAACAAGATTGATCCCAACTCCTGAAACCGCGAGAAGATCCTTTTCGTCTGCTGCAATAACGGCCTTTGTTGTTTTAAATCCAGCTTCATATAAAGCCTTTGCACTTTTAGCTCCAACACCGGGAAGTGTGGTTAAAGTTTCAATATTTTTCTTTGAATTAACTTTTTTTGCTTTTGTTTTGGTTTTTGGTTTTGAAGATTTTACAGACTTAGTTGATTTAATTTCTTTCTTTAAAGGAGCTTCAGATGTTTCTCCACTTTTAAATAGAATTGATTTTAGTTTACTTAGAAATTTAGAAATCATTATACTAAATATTAAAAAAATTAAATCTTCACTACTCTATTATTAAATTAAAGAGAAATCAATAATAAAACTTAAATAATTGAAGTGAAATAATTTATTTACATTTATATAAAGACACATATTTAATATTTATGCAACCTTACAAGCTTTTGCAAAATCATTAAAATTATTATAGAAATACTGAAAAGAGAAAAATGTGCTTCCCAAAATTTATAGTATTTAAAAATAGTAAGATTGGAACCTGTAGACAGAAGAGAGAATAAAAATGAAGCTTATATTTATAAGTGGGCCTTCAGGCAGCGGAAAAACAACTTTATCAAATAAAATAAAGTTAAAACTTAAAAATGGTTTTGTTTTAAGTACTGATAATTACTATAAAACAGGACTAACAAGTAAATTACTCTCAAAATTTGTAGAAGGTTATTTCGATAGAAGCATTAGTTTTAATTTCAAACTATTTAAAAAAGATTTTAATTTTATTCTTAAAAATGGAATTTCAATCTATCAGCGTTCATATGATTACGAAAAGAAAAGAATTAGAAATACCTTAAATAAAACAAAGAACATTAATCTTTTAATTGTTGAAGGTATTTTTGCTCAAGAATTCTCAAACACTTTGTATAATCAAAATTATTTTTTTTTAGAATTAAAAACAAAAAAAAATGATTGTATGAAAAGAGTTGTCCAAAGAGATTTAAAAGAAAGGGGAAAGGCTAGAAAACAAGCTGAAAATGATTTCTTAAAATCTTGGGATATCTACTATAAGAAATTCAAAGATGAAAATATAAAAAATAATACAAATAAATTCATTATTAGAAAAAACGCTGATGTAGATAATATTCTTAAAAAATTTTTTAATTAAATCTTAAATTTTTTTAATAATAGTAAAGCACTTAAAATTGCACCTTCAATCCTACCAAAACCATCTCCAGCAAACCAATCTCCGCAAAATCCAATTCTATATTTTCTACTAAATTGTAAAGATAATGGGACGGCTTTTCCAGATGGTTGTGAAGCTCTCCAATTCATAATAGAGATTTTTTCATTTAAAGTTAATGGATTCACTAAAGAATTACCCTCAAATAGTGCATTGAAATTTATAATTATTTTTTGCTTAAAAACCTCTTCATCTTTTGTATTTATATAAGAATTAATAAAATCAATATTTTTTGAATGTACTACAATACCTAATTTTTTGTTATGTTGTAGCTGAAAAATAATTCTTTCAAATTTATATTTACTCTCTAGTTCACTTTTTAAATAAAAATACCTTTGTTTTTTAGAATAAAAATCTTTATAACTATAATTATCATTTGTATAAATTAAAAAAGTTAACCTCTGAATAAATGATTGTTTATCTAAAAAATTTATTAACAAGTCAATTTTTTTATCTTTATTTTTAGGAATAGCTTTTCTTAATGGAATTTGATTTAAGTTTAAAATTTTCAATGACCTTATATGTAACAACAAATTAGTTGAGCAAATAAGATATTTAGATTTAAATTTTTTTCCATTTTGAGATGATAATACCCATTCATCATTTCTAAAATTCAAATCAACTATTAAAGTTTCAAAATAAAAATCTATTTTACTCTTTAAATTATTAACCTCAATTATCTTTTGCGATAATTCACTCATAGAGTATAAAGATAGATAGTTAACGCCGCAAGAAAATTCAGATTTTTTAAAAGTTTTTATAGTAGATTCCTTATCTAGATAAATCAAATCTGAATCGTCAATTTTTATAAACTTATTTTCCAATAATTCATCAATATAACTTTTTAATAGAAGGTTATTATTACTGTTAATTATATTAAAATTTGGAGCACCATGATTTAGTTTCCATCCATTAAATCTTTTGCTTATTCTTGTACTAGATCTTCCTCCAAGTCCACGACCATTCTCAATTAATGCAACTTTTTTTGAAATATTATTTTGAAAATACTTCGAAGCAAAAACACATGCAGATATCCCCCCGCCAATTATTATTAGGTCGTATGTAAAATCACTTTGCATAAGTCTTATATTGATATAATTTCTCTTTCATTTCCTAAAAAAACTAAATATTGAATCAAGTTTTTCTAATGATGTAAAATCAGTTTCAATAACAGGAGTGATATTATTATTTTTGTAAAAAAAAACTAAATCTCTTGTAAAATCAAAAAAATTTTCTAACGAATATAAACAATTTTCTGATATATGAACTTCTTTCCAGGGACGAAATTTAAACCTTGCTATAAATTGTTTTGAAGGAATTAATAAACTTCCAAATAATTTTAATTTTTCAAAACTTACAACGGTCCTAAGATAATTAATTTCATTTTGAAGAACATTAATATCTGTACCAAATTGAAGCCAAATTGAATTTATTAAACCTGACGAAATTTTCCTTTCTAACCTTTCTCTCTCTGAAGAAACCTTATAATATTTTTCTAAGTATGGGTTATAAGCTACACCTAATTTGACTTTTAAATTTTTTTCTTTTTTTAAAGAACTTAATACTGTTATAGTATCAAAATTTTTTTTCTTATTAGATCCTGATACAAGAAGAATTTCATAATTTCTATTAGAAAATGAATTTTCAATAAAATTTAAAAAATCCTCATAAGATTTATTTTTATTATTTGAGTATTGATGATAAAGGCTATAGTGATAAGTTATATTAAAATCTTGGAAATTTTTTGAAATATAATCAATAGTTGAATTAAATAATTGCTTCTTAATAAGACCTTTACATGGGATATTAATGTTTTTTATATTATTAAATTTGCAGAAATTAAGTTTATTTTCTAACTGAGAAATATTTTTAAATGACAATTCAAATCGCATATCGTTATTCATTTTTAGTAATCAAATTTACTGCTTTAACATCTTAACGAAAACACGCATCTGCTATGATTCTTATTTTTGATGAGGGCTTTTTATTATTACCTTTTAGTAAATAACTAGGAGAAATCTGCAATGCAGCTTTAAAAGAAATTTTATCTTCAGCTGATCTTGCAATAATATTATTGAAACATTTCCAATTCTTCGGATTAACTAAACCAGGCCATGATAAATAAAGACCTGCAAAAATTCCTGAAATTAGAAACAAAAAAAACCTCATATCTATAAATCTTATATTACTAATTAATATAAATAAAAAAATGGTTTCAAGTTCATAGGAAAATAATAAATTAATTTTTTTTTAGCAAATGATTAATCCATAAAAGATTTTAATGAACACAAGAGGTTAGAATAACAAAAAAGTATTATTTAAGAATATGGCAAGTCAAAATTATTTAATTGCAATAGCTTTAATAGAGCAAAATCTTGTAAGAGCTATGCCTCTTGGAGGGAAAGAAATTAAGGATAATTTAGAGGAAGTAGAAAATTTAAAGAAACTGGGAGAAGAAGTTATTTTAAATCTTCTAATGAGAGTTTTTCAAAGGACTGATGAAGGTTCTTTAAAAAGGGTTTCTGAAGAAAAAGGATTACTTCTAGTTCATATGCATCCTAAAAGAATGCAGAAAGAGCTTCCATTTATAAAATCCGAATGGATTAGAGACGGAGATACAAATCAATTCTTAAAATACCTTGGCAATCTTTCCAAAGAAGTATGGACTGCTTCTTTTGTGAAGTACAAAGGGATTGAATTTACTTCAATCTCAAAAAATGAAGAGATCTAAATTATACTATAAATATTTTTAAAGGATTTCCTTCTTTAAAATATTATTCTCCTTAAAGAGTCTTAAACATTTTTTACCATTGCCAAAATCTATTGAGGAATATTCAAAATCATTTTTGATATGCAATGCACAATTACCCTCAATACAAATACAAGATTTAATAATTTCTCTATTAATGAGATCATTAACATAAGGTTCCCTTTCTTTTTCTTCATCAAAATGAGGGCAGGCAATACCTTGTACTATTCCTAAGCAATCAATTATGGCTAATTCTTCAGCATAAGAATCAGTAATCCCTTGATCAAACCAACAAATAGCCCCAGCACTGACGCCACTCATTACAATTCCTTTTTCATAAGCTTTTTGCAAAATCTTATTTAAATTCCATTCTTTCCAAACTGCCAACATACTTTTTGTATTTCCTCCGCCAACATAAATGATATCTTGAGTTAAAACTTTCTCTTCTAAGTTTTCCGTTCTTGAGAAAAAATCAATATGACTTGTTATACAATCAAGTTTTGAAAATGCTCTATAAAAATTTAGTTTGTACAAACTATTATCGCCAGAAGCTGTTGGAATAAAGCAAATTTTTGGCCTTTTTTTATTAACCAAAGCAATTATATATTTTTCAATTTCAAGAGAGCCTAAAGATCGACCAAACCCTCCTCCACCAATTGCAACTATATTTTTGCTATGCATATTAAAAAGAAGATTTATTTATGAATTTAAGACAAATTAACATTAAAGATCAACTTGAATTAAAAAAGGTTTATTTTGATTCAATTAAATCTTTGGATGAAAAAATTTATAGTCAAGAACAAAAAAGGGCTTGGTCAAGCCAAGCTTGGAACAATTCAAATTTTGATAAGTCAATAACTAAAGGAAAAGGATGGCTTTTAAGTAAAGAAGGAATAATTATTGCTTTTGCCACAAGATATCCAACAGATAGAATTGCGTTATTTTATTGTAAAGGGAAATACCAAAGAAAAGGTTTCGGCTCTACGTTACTTCATAAATTAGAAGATGAAGCTAAGAAAGAAGGTTTGGATTCTCTCTCAACTGAAGCAAGCTTAATAAGTTATCAATTATTTCTTAAGAATGAATGGAAAATTATACGTAAAGAAAAAGTTACTATAAATAACATTTTTTTTGAAAGATATAAAATGACTAAAATTATAAAAGTTAATTAATTAATAATGTCTGGCAAAAGTAAGGGGTTAATTCTGATTCAAAGAGTTCTGGTTTGGACGTTATACTTTTTTTCAGGATATGTACTTTATGCAAACAAAGGAACTTTACCTTCGATGTTAATTACCTTCTCTAGAATTATTTATCCATTATCTATTTTCTGGCTACAAATAAGAATTAAAAAAAGAACTAATTTTCTGCCTATTGATTCAAAAATGACAACTTCGCAGTTATGGTTCAATTTATTACCCGTTATCGCATCTCTATTAACTGTAATTTTTTCATTAACAAATGCAATTTTCTATACTCTAGGAAAATTAATTAACTATTAAATTAAATAAATTAATTACTATCTAAATAAATTAGAAATTTCTCTCATAAAAAACATAATGTAAAGAAATTTGTCTTTTAAGTAAATTTGTTTAAATTTTAAATAGT
The DNA here is from genome assembly GCA_902573045.1 of uncultured Prochlorococcus sp. The sequence continues at coordinate 3,530 of CACGIB010000008.1, read as the reverse complement.
GCTCAATACAATCATGAAAAATATTTCATTAAAGGGAAATATTAAATTTGACAAAAAAAAAGATATAAATGATTATGAGTTATTCTCTTTAAAAATCACAGATAGTTTATATAAAAAAGATATTGGTAAATTTCTTGAGACCCTCTCCTCTTACTTTATTTAGGAAAATATTTTTTTCTAATCTTCAAATTCAAACAGTACTATTAATAAATAACAATTTGAGCGATAATAAGTAAAATCTTAAGAATACTCCAATGCAATTATTTCTTGCTGACTGCCAATTCCCAGATATTGAGAATCAAGTAAAAGCTTATCAATTATTTGTGGAGGCCTGGGATAATGGTGAAATTGCGAAATCAGATAAAACAGACAAGTTTGAGATGTTATTTAGAGTGCATGCTCCTGGGGAAGGTAGGGTAGTTTGTTTATGTAAAGCACATAGTGATAAAGAAATTTTTGCGCATTTTGCTCCATGGAGAGCTAAATTTGGCATTCATATGGAATTTACACCTGTAATAAGTTGTCAAAATGTTGTTGATTACCATAAAGATTTATTTAAAACTTTAGGGTAATTAGCTTAGATCTCAAATTCATCGTGATTAAACCTTTTCCAAATCTTCTCTCTAAAAAAAATGGCAAATTAGTATCTTCTAAAAATAGCTCCAAAGAAGAAAACGTTAAATCTAAACCATTAATAATATTTGGTTTTGTCATCTCATTAACTTCCATATTTTTACTTTTATTCACCATTAATAATAAATTTGGATGATATATGAGTAATTAGAACTATAACCTGGGAACAAAAATGTCCTATTATGTATAAAAATAACTAACTATATGGCATTTAACGAAGGTGGTATGGCATCAGGACTACTCATCATTGCAGTATCGATAGTTTTTGCTGCCGGTTTTGGTTTTTTAGTCTTGCATTTTGTCCCCGGAACTCCATTTTAGGATTTCCAAGTGACTTTAATTCTCAAAATATCTTAAACATTAACAGTTTCTAAATCCTGCATTTGATTATCATCAACATTAGATTTCTTCTTTAATCTATAGGCATAAACTAAAGATCCTACAGCTATAGTGCTAGAAGCAAAGAAACCTGATATGAGTATCAAGGCAAAAAGACCTCCTATTAGTCCACCTTTTAATCTGAGCAAATTTGATTTAACTAAAAGTATTGATAAAAAAATAATAGTGGCTTTAAGAGAAGAGATTTTCAAAAAAGTAAATGGATAAAAAGGATTCAATAACATTTCTTTGGCAGAAAATAATTTAATTCATTCTAAAAATAATTTTTAAAAACCGCATAAAAAAAGACTCAAATGAGCCTTTTAAAAATCTATATTAAGTTTGATGATTTATGCATCAGGGTCAAAGTTCTTTAGGTTTGGACCAGCAACGAGACCAACAAGACCAAAAAGGACTAAAGATCCAATTCCAAACCCTGCTGCCCAAGGATTGAAACCACCTAAAGCAAAAGAAGCTAATAAATTCATGATTTTAAAACATAATATCTCCGAGTAAGCATACAGATTTTTACGAAAAATATACCTATATTGAGACATTTCTTCGTAATTGTGAGAATCTCTTTGTTATTCCTCTATTAGAAATCCACAAAATTTTTATTTTTTGTTTTATTATCTAAACATTACTATCTTTCTGGCGTAACTTAAATACTATTAAAACTGTTTTTCCCTAATGACTTCTAACTATACCTTTATTTATGATGGAGAATGCCCATTCTGCAATCATTTTGCTGAGCTCTTAGAAATCAAAAGCAAGATAAATAATATTAAAATTATTGATGGTCGTAAAAATTTAACTCTAATTAAATCTCTCTACGATAAAGGTTATGACCTAGATAAAGGAGCTATTCTCCTGAAAAACGAAAATATCTTTCATGGGGCAGATGCAATTAATACTATTTGCAAACAGATAAATAATCCCTCGAGTAGTTTACTTTTGTTACTTTCTAAAGTGTTTAAATCAAATAAACGAACAAATGTGATATTTCCTTTTCTAGTCAGAGCCAGAAGATTCGCATTGATATCAAAAGGAATATCAATATCTCTAGTTTAAAAATAAAAACTTTCTAAATATTAAATAACATATTTATAAGCTTCTGTATCAATAAATGATAATTGATTATTTCTTAGCTAGAACTAGGTGGAAATAACAAGTATTAAATGATAGAAAACTTCAATCCCTTTATTTCATTGGGTGGTGATAACCAAAAAGTTAATCATATGGCTGAAGCAGCACTTGAAATGAATTTAACTTGCAATGATTTAAAGAAGGATTTAAATTTAACCGATGGAGATGTAGTGGATATGCTACAACTAGTCATGGATAGGTTTAAAAATAGTAATTAAGTTTATATTGTTATTAATTAATCACTATATCTATATTATTTTTAATGAAAACAGTACAAATTGAGTTTTCGAAATATGAATCAGTTAATTTTTTATGGCCTGAATTAATAGAAGATTACGGATTTGACAAAGCCAGAAAAATAGTTTCTCAAGCTATTGACTTACAAAAAATGAATGGAACAAAAAACAACACCATGCCAATCATTTTTTCAGGAACTGGAGGATTAGCTTTAATACCAATACATATGCTAGAAAAAGAAGATTTTAAAATTAGTTATAAAGATAACCAAGTTTTAATATTTAATCTAAAAAGAAAGTCATTTCAAATTTTAAATTCTCGATTAAATCAAAATTACTTTATAGTTTGGTAAACGACTACTTAGATAATGACTTTTGAAGCGACCTACCTTGGATCAAATGGTTGGCTTATAAAATTCAAAAAGACCAATTTAATTATTGATCCTTGGCTCAAAGGAGATCTAATATTCCCACCAGGTGAGTGGTTTTTTAAAGGATCATTAGAAGAAGATATTTTAATAGATAAAGAAATAGATATTATTTTATTAACCCAGGGATTACCAGATCACTGTCACGTTCCAACATTAGAAATGTTCAGAAAGGATATTCCTATAATTTGCCCTAAAAGTGCTGTTGAAACATTGGAAAAAATTGGTTTTAGTTCAATTAAAATGCTGAAGCCAACTGAAAAGACTAATAAATTTAATTTAAGTTTTGAAGCTACTGCTGGTGCTCCAGTGCCACAAATAGAAAACGGTTATATTGTTAAAGACGATCAAGAGAATGGGTTTTATATAGAACCCCATGGATATCTTGATGAAAATTTAAACAAACAAAATCTTGATGCAGTCATTACTCCTACAAAGAATTTAGAATTACCCTTAGTAGGTTCTTTTGTAAAAGGTGCTGATGTAATACCTAAATTGATTAACAAATTCAATCCAAAATTTATACTTTCAAGTACAGTGGGCGGAGATGCAAAATATTCAGGGTTTTTAAATAATTTTATTTCAGTAAAGGATTATGAAGAGGAATTAAATTGTAATCTTGTAGATCTAAAAAGTATGCAATCAATTATGATTTAATTTGATACAGAAAGATTTTTTATTTATTCATTTAGCTTGAAAGTAAATCTTA
>CACGIB010000007.1 GCA_902573045.1 uncultured Prochlorococcus sp. | reverse complement strand
TAGAACATAATATTGAATTCATAAGTGCACCAAATTTACATTGGCCAGATACCATATTTTCATATGATCACAGCACAAATGTTCTCTATACATGCGATGCATTTGGACTCCATTATTGTTCTGACGAATTTTTTGACACTGATCAAAAAGAAATATACGATGATTTCCGTTTTTATTACGATTGCCTAATGGGTCCAAACGCTAGAAGCGTTCTACAGGCAATTAAAAGAATAGATAAGCTACCTGAATTAAAAACAATAGCTGTAGGTCATGGGCCTTTGCTCCATAATCAGGTCAATTTTTGGAAAGGGAAATATCTCGAATGGAGTAGTAATAAAAGTAAAGGTAATGATTTTGTGTCAGTCTGCTATATAAGCGACTATGGTTATTGTGATCGACTAAGTCAAGCGATATCTCATGGAATAAGTAAAGCAGATGCACAGGTTCAATTAATTGATTTAAGATCTTCTGACCCGCAAGAATTAACAAGTTTAATTTCCGAATCAAAAGCTGTAGTCATTCCCACATGGCCAGTAAATTCAGATAATGAATTAAAAGAATCTCTCGGTACTTTATTCGCAGCACTAAAATCAAAACAATTTACTGCTGTTTATGATGCATTTGGTGGGAATGATGAACCAATAGATTCCTTAGCAAATAAATTAAGAGAACTTGGTCAAAAAGAAGCTTTCTCCCCTTTAAGAGTTAAAAATATTCCAGATCCCATTGTTTATCAACAATTCGAAGAAGCTGGAACTGACTTGGGTCAATTAATCAATAAAAAGAAGAATATTGCCTCTATGAAGAGCCTTGATTCAAATTTAGATAAAGCGTTAGGGAGATTAAGTGGAGGATTATATGTAGTTACAGCGAGCCAAGGTGAAGGTTCTACCTTTAGACAAAGTGCAATGGTCGCAAGTTGGGTTAGTCAAGCAAGCTTTTCTCCACCAGGTATTACAGTTGCAGTAGCAAAAGATAGAGCTATTGAATCATATATGCAAGTTGGGAAAGGTTTTGTTGTGAATATTCTGAGAGAAGATAACTATCAAAAAATGTTCAGACATTTTTTAAAAAGATTTGCCCCTGGAGCTGATAGATTTGCAGATGTAGATGTAATTAGCAAGATCGCTGAAGGAGGACCAGTTCTTTCAGATTCACTCGCCTTTTTAGATTGTAAAGTTAGTTCCAGACTAGAGACTCCAGACCATTGGATAATTTACGGAATTGTTGAAAATGGTAATGTTTCTGACTTATCATGCAAGACAGCAGTTCATCATAGAAAAGTTGCTAATCACTATTGATTAGACTTTTCAAGCAGAGTTTTGAAATCTATTAGTATCACAAAACTCAAATAGCAAATTTATATTTTTTATTTAGTTGAAAAAATTTTAGATTGCAGTTATAACTTGGTTTTTTTGGATTTATAGTTGAAAATTAGTTGAAAATCGACCCCTGCATATATCTTGAAAATCCAAAATTTTATTTGCCAATCATCCTTTTACAAATTTACTAATCCTTTTAATAATGTGGCGGTTCTGATTCTTCTGGAGGAAAATATGTTTCCTCGTCATTACCTTTTTTCTTCTTTCTAAAATATTCTTCTGATGGATCTAATCCATCATTATCGTAATTACTTTCTCTTTCCATTACTTTTCTAATACACTTCTTACTTTATCTGAGAATTTTTGTTCTTTATCAGTTCTTGTATTTACTTTCATCGTTGTATAAATTCTAGGAGCACCTTTTGAATGAATTTTTTCATGGCATTTTTTAACACATTCAAATACTTTATCCCAATCTCCTTCTATTGCAGTTCCATTCGCCCCTAATTCATAGTTGAGTCCTTCACTTTTTATAATTTCAATACACTCTTTTATATAAGGCGATAAAGAAGTTCCAACACCAATCGGGACTAAGCACAAATCAATACTTACAAACATAATTTTTTATTTTTTAATAAATCTGCTAGTTATATTCTAAATGCTTAAGATCCATAGAATTTTGCGAAGTAAACCAGTAAAAGTTTCCTGAAAATAAAATAAGAGGGCATTTATTCGCCTTCTTCGAGTCATATGCACCTCGCTGTCCACAAAGTCGATGAAGTGCTTTTGAATCCTGAATTATTTCTACTCCTACTGAATAGAAAATGATAGTCTTGACAACCACAAAGCACTAATACTCGGGTAGAAATACCCTATGAATTTCAAGTAAAAAGAAGGACAATATAAGGGCAGATACAGGAGGTCTTATGAAACTCATTACTCCTTTCACGATTCTCAATCAAAACTTCCATGAAATAGATTTGATTAGAGACGCAATGAAGAATAGAAAATTAGCAACAGAAAGATTGCATGACGATTACAGGAAAATGTATAAAGATCATCAATTTGCTTAGATAACCAAAAAGAAATCGCGTTCCAATTGGAAACCCTACATTTAACGACTCATTAATGGTGCTGTTATAGGTATAATCTATTGATAAATAACGGTTTCACAAGAACTAAATGTTCTGGTCGATAGTTGAAAATCCGTTGAAAGTCAATATGACGCCTCTCCACGACTAATAAGTCGCAAATTATTACTAGAAAATAAGTCTTTAAAATGTCAGATATTAATATAGGTTTACTTACAGAAAATCAAAACTTGTCAGAATTTGAAATTACTGACAATTTTTCTTGTGTAAGATTCTTAGACAAAAAAAAAGAAAGATTTGAACTTGAATTTAATCTTGAAAAAGGAACCTCTTTTAATACTTTTTTCATTAGAAGTCATGAGGAACTTTTTATTATTCATCCCCCTGAAAAACAATATTTAAATTTATTTAATAAAGTAATTTCTAGGTTTTGTGATCAATTTAAATTAGATAAAATCAACTTCATTTCTGGTCATATTAATCCCCAAATTATTGAAACTATAAAAAATATAAGTTCCCAATTTGAAAACACAACTATTACTTGCTCTAATCCAGGTTATAAACTTATAAACGAACTTTGGAATCAAAGAAATCCTAACTTAGAGAACTTTATTGAAATTCAATTACCTGAAATAAACATAATCAAAAAAGAACTTAATTTAGAATTAGAAAACGTTTCACTAGAGTTAATTCCTATTCCAACAGCTCGTTGGCCTGGTGGCCTGATAATTTATGAATGTAACCAAGAAATACTTCTTAGTGAAAAAATTTTCTCTGCACACATTGCATCTAAATATTGGTCTGAAACAAATCGAATTAGTACAGAAATTGATAGGAAACATTTTTATGATTGCTTAATGGCACCAATGTCTAATCAAGTAGTATCAATAACTGAAAAAATTGCAGATTATGACATTAAAACTATTGCACCATTACATGGTCCAGCGATCGAATATAGCTTAAAAAGCTTTTTAAATGACTACATTAGATGGGGAGAGAATCTCTCAACAAATAATCCTAAGATCGCTCTGATATATGCAAGTGCGTATGGAAATACAGCCTCAATAGGTGATGCATTGGCTAAAGGGATAAATAGAACCTCTGTAGAAGTTGAAAGTATTAATTGTGAATTTACACCTAATGATGTGCTCGTAAAATCTATCCAAAATGCTGATGGATATTTAATAGGGTCACCTACATTGGGTGGTCACGCCCCAACTCCAATAGTTAGTGCACTAGGAACATTGTTAGCAGAGGGAAATAGAGACAAGCCAGTGGGAATTTTTGGCAGTTTTGGCTGGAGCGGCGAAGCTATAGATTTACTTGAAACAAAATTAAAAGACGGTGGTTTTAAGTTTGGTTTTGACCCTGTAAGGATTAAATTCAGTCCAAATAAACCAAAGATTAAAGAGTTAGAAGAAATAGGAACTCACTTTGGAAGAAAAATTATAAAAAAAGCAAAGATAAAACCCAGAAAATCAGATACTGGAATGATTACAAGCAAAACAGATCCAAAGCTACAAGCTCTTGGAAGAGTAATTGGGTCACTTTGTATCCTGACAGCCTCTAAAGGCAAAGATGAGAATAATATTAAAGGAGCTATGCTTGCATCTTGGGTTAGTCAGGCAAGTTTTTCACCGCCCGGGTTAAGTATTGCAGTAGCAAAAGATAGATCGGTAGAGTCTCTTTTGCAAATAGGAGATTCATTCGCATTAAATATTCTTAGTGAAAAAGATTTTAAAGAACCTTTAAAAAGATTCACAAAGCCCTTTGCACCTGGAGAAGATAGATTTGAAGGAATAAATATTGAATTAACTCCTAATGAACAGATAATCATTCCTGAATCCCTCGCATGGTTAGATGCTTCTGTAAAAGAAAGAATGGAATGTGGAGATCATTGGGTAATTTACGCCGAAGTACTACACGGTAATATACTAAAATCCGATAGTCTAACGGCAGTTCATCACCGCAAAACAGGTGCTAACTATTAAATTTATTTCTCTAATTTATGACTGAAACAAAAGATCTAATAATCATTACTGCTAGTTGTGGCAAAAATCTAGAACTTTCTGAAAAATTTCTTGAAATAAGTAATGAACTTAAAATAAGTTCTGAAATTTTAGATCTTACTACTCTTGATATTCCATTATTTAATCCAAGAATTCACAGCAAAGAAAATATACCGAATGAAATAAAAGATTTAAAAAGAAAGCTTTTCAAGATTGAAAGGTGGGTGATTTGTGCGCCTGAATATAATGGATCTATACCTCCCATTCTCTCCAACTTCATAGCATGGCTTTCTATTTCTGGAGATGACTTTAGGAATTTATTTAATGGTCAACCGATTGCAATTGCAACATTTTCTGGTGGCATAGGGTTAGAACTACTGACCTCATTACGCATTCAATTAGTGCATTTAGGAAGTCAAGTATTAGGAAGACAACTTTTTTCCTCATATAGTAAACCTATAGATACAAAAACTATTGAAGATATTATTCAAAGACTTTTACAAATGAAAAAATTAAAAACATAAACATTTAAAACCTAATAAAATTTCATTTTTTTTCATTCCAAACTTTCAAAATTTCTCTAGCCATAGGCAGTGCATGAACAGATCCTCCACCAGGAGTATTTTGTGCAAAAGCAACTATAAGTAATTCGCTTTTTTCAGAGGGAGTAAAGCAAACGAACCAAGCGTGATCTAATCCGCCTTCACCATCTTCAGCAGTTCCAGTTTTGCCTGAAACTGGAGGTAAATTTGAAACTCCATAATTAATTGATACTCCTGTGCCAGACTCGACTACTTTTCTGAGACCACTTTTTATCAATTGAATATTATTTGAATCAATATCGATTTTAATAGGTTTTTTATCTGAAAGATTTTCTTCATTTTTTTTAACTAAATAGGGAGTAACTAAATAACCTCCATTTGCAATTGCAGCATATGCTCTAGCTATTTGAATAGGGGTAACTTGCACGACAAATTGTCCAATAGACATACTCGCAATATCTTCTGGAACCCAAGGGGTTCTTCCTGGCTGCCCCCATCCTCTGCCTTCTTTAGCCCATTTACTACTAGCTACTAATCCTATATTTTCTTGTTCAGAAATTTCAATTCCAGATAAAGAATTAAAACCAAGCTTTCGTGAGACCTTATGAATTTCATCAACTCCTACTCCATAACCTACTTGATAAAAAAATGTATTACTAGAAACTCTTAAAGCATCTTCATATCCTATTACTCCAAAGCCTAAATCATTATGCTCTCTAAAACATTGGCTCCCATAAGTAATACATGGTTTGGTATCTAACATGGTTTCTCCAGGGAATTTTCCACTTTCCAAGCCAGCTAAAGCCGTTACAATTTTCCAAACGCTTCCTGGATCGTAGGGATTTAATGCTCTATTAAATAATGGTTTTTCAGGAGAATTGAAAAGACTATTATATTCTTTTTCAGGTTTAAAATCCTTCGAAAAAAAATTTAAATCAAATGTAGGTTTACTTGTCATTGCTCTTATCGCACCATCTCTTGGATCCATAACTATTATGGCTCCAGCTTTTTTATCTTTAAGAACTTCCTCAGCAACTAATTGCAGATTAAGGTCTAGTGTTAGTTCAATATCATTACCTTTAACTGGAGGTTTTATACCCAATGATCTTTGAAATTTTCCTAATGAATTTACTTCAACCATTTCTCCACCCCATTCACCTCTTATAAAATCTTCGTAAACATATTCAATACCAGTTCTACCGATTAAGTCATTTAATTTATAACCATTCTTAGATAAAAATTTATATTCTAATTCAGTAATTGGCTGAGTATAACCAATTACATGGGCAGCAAGGGATTTATAAGGATAATTTCTAATTAATTTGGTAGCTATTTCAAAACTAATTAAATTACTTTCATTCTCCTTAAATTTTATTATTTGATCTATATTTAAATCATCAATAAGAATTACTGAAAGTTTCTGATTTTTTAGACCATCAGAGTATTTTTTTTGAATTACATTACTATCAATTTTTAACAAGTTAGAAATACTTGATTTATGTTTTTCCCAATTGCTTTTATTAACAGATTGAGGCTTTACTATTAAAGAATATTTAACTTTACTATCTGCTAAAACATAACCATTTTTATCTAGTATTCTTCCGCGTATTGGCTGTGAAGCAATAAGTCTGATCCTATTCTCATCTGACATCTTCTTAAAAGATTCATAATTTAAAAGTTGTAAAAAAATTAACCTACATAGAATCAATAAAAATGATATAGAAGAAAAAATAAGTAATACTAAAGGTTGTCTCTTTAATGAAATAAGTTTTTTATTAGGACTTGTTTTTATCAAGAATATAAAATTTATTTAAATATTGTTTTTTCTAATAAGGCAATAGTTGATTTTATCTCATTAAGTCTAGTTATTAGATCTGTATAATCACTGTCTGCATTGATGACATTAAACTCATCATTGTCGATATTATTTGAATTTAAATTTTCACTCATAAACTTATACTTTTTAAACAGTTATTTCAATTAATCTAATTTTAAATAATAAATTTATTTTTTTCAAAATTTTATTAAACTAGATACTTAAAAAAATCAAAAAGAAATTAATTTAATTGTTCTATATTTTGTTCAAAATATGGATTACAACTATTCTTTGATATCCCTAAAGACCATCCAATAAATGAAGAAATAAATATCGTGACGATTAATGGCAAAATGGCTTGTTGAGTATTTACTAGACTGAACCATTCCCTCCAGCTACTATAAAATCTTTCTCTTTGAAACTTTCTTTTTTCATTTTCTAACAATCTCGCTTTTTTGGCGAAAGATTTTGTTACCCACTTTTCGAAAGGAATCTTTTTTATAATTGCCATCTTTCTCTCCACTTCTAATAATTGTCCGGAACTAAGATAAGGATGAAATGTACTGATCAATTCAAGAGTTTTTAAAAACATCTCAACAGTTGCATCTTTTATGAGCTTTTGCTCATGACTTAAATCAGCCCACTCTATTTCTGGATAAAAACGGTTCCTATTTGGTGAGATTTGATCCTCTGACATTTGACCAGGTTCTCTAAGCCATCTATTAGTATTTTCGTCAAATCTCCGCCAATATAAAAAAGGATTAATAAAAATTGTTTTACCAGATACCTTGACTACATCTTGTTGCAGATGATTAGTTATCTTTCTTTCAGAATTTTTCGATTTTATCAAAAGGCTAAATTAATAATCTATTTAAAGATTATCTTTTATTCACTATTTTTCCAGAAATATAAAAATTATCCTACGAATATTAATTTATCGACAACTGCCAACGCTTCTTTAAATAATTACAGTATTCACAATTTAAAGAAGGTTTGGGGAAATTATCTGAACGCAATAAATTGACAGTATCAATTATCTTATTTTCTACCCAAGAAGTAGAACAATCTAATTTAATTAGGTGTACGTCAAAATTTAATTGGTTATTAAAAAACTCTTCATTTTTCTTGCCATTGAAATATAAAAGATAAGCTTCTTTAGCTACTGGAAAACCGTTTTTTTTAAACAACCACTGATACATTTCTAACTGTCTTTTATAAGCTTTTGCATATTCGTATTTATTAAAAGTCTCAAACCAATCAAAATTAATTCTAGATGTTGCTTTTACATCAACGATAATAAGATGACCATTTTTTTTCTGCCATATATCATCTACAGCTCCACCAAAGTCATAGTTATGTTCAATTGACTTATATCTTATCCCTTGAAAATTACTTCTCCAACGTTCTAAATCTTTGTGTTTGAAAGGCACAGCATCAATTCCATATTCAATAAATAAAGGATGCGGCTCCTGAATTTTTCTATAATGATCAAATTCATTTTTACATAAATTATCTACAGCTATATTTAAAGTAAATGGCAATGATGGCGGTTTTATTTGATATTTTTTATCCAGTACACAACATCTTGGGCAATTAAGATATTTCTCAACTGTAGATCGACTTAATTTAATAATATCGGACATTAGTTTTTAAATCTCATTGAAAAATTTCTTGCTTAAATAAAAAACTTTAAATTTTTTTTTAATTTGAAGACTTACTCCCATTCTATAGTACCGAGAAATAAAGCAGTCATAAACGTAGTGATACCAACATGTTTGAACCCAAAATAACACACATTTTCTTGAGGGAAACCTGAGGGAAACCTCTGTTTTGAAAGATTGTATTTAATAAAAAATAAAAATTAATTACTCAGTCACAGTAGATTAAACAATTCTGATTTGTTGGATGTTCTCTACATTCTTTCTCCCAAAAGTTTTGAAACTCAGGAGTACATTTTTCAAGTTCTTGTGGAGTCTCATTCAAGTTTAACCCTGCATAATTAAATGCAGTTAGGTATCTTGGAAGGACATTGAATTGATTGAATAGTTTCATAAGACCTCCTAGATCTATACCTATATTGTCCTCCTATTAACTTGAAATTCATAGAGTATTATTACCCGAGTAAAAGTGCTTTGTGGTTTGTACAACTATCTTTTTCTATTCAGTAGGAGTAGAAATAATTCAGGAGTCAAAAGCACCTCATCGACTTTGTGGACAGCGAGGTGCATAAGACTCGAAGAGGGCAAACAAATGCCCTCTTATTTTTTTACATAAATTTTGCTCCTTTTTTTAGATTATGTCTCGCACATAAAAGTTGAATATTAGATGCTACTTTTGATGATCCTCCTTTTGAGTAAGGAAGAATATGATCAAAATGTAAATTATCGCTTGAACCGCAAATCCTACATTTACCCCTATCACGCTCATAGACCTCTTTTTGAACTTCACCTGGAATTTGTCTGTTGTGAAGGATATCCAAATATTCTTGATCATCTTGATTAAGATCTATTTTTGGTTTCAACAAAAACTTGAAAACTTTTCTTTTTTGATCATTTTTCTCATAGGCATCAATCAAATCATAAAAACCCATATCTACCCATATCCCCTTTCTCAATTTTCTATAAACCTGAATACGAGCGGGTTCTCTCAATCCATGCTTATAATCAAGCGCCGCTTGAAAGAACTTTCCATTCTCAGTAGGAGTTCCTGAAGGTGATAATAAAGATTGATCAACTAACTTCTTCTCAGGGTTTATATTTGCTGGCACATCATGTCCTTCATATTCAATTACTCCATCATTAAAAATTTGATCATTGTAGGGTGCATTTTTTTGGGTCGACATCAAAACGACTGAATAAGTTTTTTGAATAGCAAAATTCATCCCTTTTTGAATTTGCTTTCCATTTTCTTTTATAACAAGTTGAGTATATGAAATGACGTTCATAAAAACATCTCAAAAACGCTGAGATCCCTTACTCCCACTCAATAGTTCCAGGAGGTTTACTTGTAATATCATAAACAACTCTATTAACTGAACTTACTTCGTTTACGATTCTATTTGCAATCCTCTCCAAAATCTGAAAAGGAATTTTTGACCAATCGGCTGTCATACCATCTTCACTAGATACACAACGTAAAACTATTGGCCATGCATAAGTCCTTTTATCACCCATAACTCCTACTGTTTTTACAGGAAGCAATACTGCAAAAGCTTGCCAAATATCATTGTAAAGTCCTGCTTTTTTTATTTCATCTCTTACTATCCAGTCTGCGTCTCTTAAACAATCAAGTTTTTCATTATTCACCTCTCCCAAAATTCTTATAGCTAATCCTGGTCCTGGGAATGGATGCCTTTTTATAATTTCATCCGGCAAACCTAAAGCAGCTCCCACTTTTCGGACTTCATCCTTAAAAAGTTTTCTTAATGGCTCAACTAATTTAAATTGTAAATCTTTTGGCAATCCACCCACATTATGATGACTCTTTATTTTTACAGCTATTCTTTCTCCTGTTTTAGGATCAATATTAGTCCCAGCACTTTCAATAACATCAGGATAAAGAGTACCTTGGGCTAAATACTGAAAAGGTCCCAATCTATTACTTTCCTCTTCAAACACTCTAATAAATTCTTCACCTATAATTTTTCTTTTTTGTTCTGGATCAGTAATACCTTTTAATTTGGCAATAAACCTTTCCCTTGCATTAATATATTCAACTTTAATGTGAAATTTCTTATCAAAAAAATTCATTAGAAATTCCGGTTCACCTTTTCTCATGAAACCTTGGTCTATAAACATGCATGTAAGCTGATTTCCAATAGCTTTATTGAGAAGAAAAGCGAGAGTTGAAGAATCAACTCCTCCAGATAAGGCAAGCAAAACTTTTTTATTACCAACTTGCTCTCTTATCCTTGGAATAGTTTCCTCTATATAAGTTTCGGTTGTCCAATCAGCCGCACAACAAGAAATTTTATAAACAAAATTTTTAATAACTGTCATCCCAAACTCTGAATGAATAACTTCAGGATGAAATTGTACGCCAAATAATTTCTTTAAATCATTTGAAATTGCTGCATGGAGGGTGTTCTCGGTATGAGCAATTTTATTAAATCCATCAGGCAAACAATTAATAGAATCGCCATGACTCATCCACATAATTGATTTATCTTCCACATCAGAAAGGAGGTCAGATTCTTGATCTATATTTATTGGTGCTCTACCATATTCAGCTCTTTTGGTTGCTGAAATAACAGATCCTCCAAGTTCTTTGACCATTAATTGCATTCCATAGCATATACCAAGAATAGGAATTCCTAAATTAAAAATTTTTTCATCACATTTAGGCGCATTTTTTTCATATACAGAATTTGGCCCTCCGCTCAAAATAATCCCTTTAGGGTTAATATTTTTAATTTCCTCAATTGAAATGTAATTACTTACTACAAGAGAAAAAACATTAGTTTCTCTAATTCTTCTAGCAATCAATTCAGAATATTGAGATCCGAAATCCAAAATTAATATTGAAGGATCTCGTTCTTTTTTTAAAATTATTTGACTCATGTATAAAAGTTAACTCAATTTATTTGCAAAAGCATAGTCAATCAAAAATTAATCTCATTGAAAATAAGAAACATACTTATTACCATAATTTCCAGCCCACCTTATTTGCCTTTTTCTATCAAAAATGATTGATGCGATTTCCATATCGGTTTTTACATACCTATTTACATAAGTAAAAGAACGCTTCTCGATCGTATTTGATAAATTCTTAAATAATTTATCAGCTAAAGATTTATTAAATCTTTCAAGAAGTTGTAATGCATTCTCAAGATTATCTAACTGAGATAATTCAACTATTATTTCAGGTGGTAACTTTTCTTGAACGGCTAAATAAACAAGAATCTCAATTCTTGCATCAGCCAAATGATTATGTGTATGAAAAATACCGCCTGCTAATTTAATTAATTTCCCGTGATAACCAAAAAGAATTACAGTTTTAACTTTTTTTATTGCAGCATCAACTAATAGTGGTCCTATCCAATTTCCGATTTTGATAATAGGTAAATTAACATCATAAGATTTGGCCAAATTTAACCCATTTTCACCAATAACAAATATAACTTCCCCTTTAAAATCATTTTGAGTTAACTTTACTAAATTATTTTTAGCCTCTTCTAACTGATCAGGTGAAGCACTCGAATAAGTCTCAGCAGAAGTACCAATAATAGATAATCCATCAACAATACCAAATGACTTATTACTAGTTCTTTCTGCTAAAAACTCCCCATTTGGAAAAATAATTTCTAATTTCAAACTAAAGCCAGCAGGAATACTATCTAATAAATTTTCATATAAAACTTCTTTGGCAAAATTAGAAATGCATATCTCTGATGTATCTTCTTTTATGCCTACACCAGATCCTGCAATAATGTTTATTGGAATTGTTTGAACAGGATTATTAAGAGAAATTTTTTCTAAAGAGGCTATTGTCCATATCTCTAAGTTTTGGGTAATGTCAAGATCTAAGCCAGACTTTGCAAAGGTAATTCCTAATGCATGCGAGTCATCTTTAAGTAAACCAACGGAATGAATCTCGATTTTTATTTCTTTTGTTTCATTAGGAATTTTTATTAGTTCATAATTCTCAAATGGTAACCCTACTAGTTTATTTAATGCTGACCTAGCAGCTCCAGCAACCCACAAAGGTAAAGAAAATCCTTTTTTCAAATCAAGTAATTGAAAAATATATAATGAGAACTAATCTAAGAATGACCTATTTAATAAAAAGTGGCCATACAACAAAAATTATCATTGATGATTCCTGGACCCACACCAGTTCCAGAAAAAGTTTTACAAGCATTAAGTAAGCATCCAATAGGCCATCGCAGTAAAGAATTTCAAGATCTTGTAGAGAGTACAACTAAAAATTTACAGTGGCTTCATCAAACTCAAAATGACGTTCTGACAATCACTGGTAGTGGGACTGCCGCAATGGAGGCTGGAATAATAAATACCTTAAGCAGAGGAGATAAAGTAATTTGTGGAGAAAATGGAAAATTTGGCGAAAGATGGGTAAAAGTTGCTAAAGAATTTGGTCTGGAAGTAATAAAAATTGATTCCGAATGGGGTACTCCACTTGATCCAGAAGAATTCAAAAAGTTATTAGAGGAAGATAAACAAAAAGAAATAAAGGCGGTTATTTTGACTCATTCTGAAACCTCAACAGGTGTAATTAATGATCTAGAAACTATAAGTTCATATATTCGCGAACACAAGACAGCTTTATCAATTGTTGACTGCGTTACAAGTCTTGGTGCTTGCAATGTACCGGTAGATGAATGGGAATTAGATATAGTTGCTTCAGGATCACAAAAAGGATATATGATACCTCCAGGGCTTAGTTTTATAGCAATGAGCCAAAAAGCATGGGAAGCTGCAGAAAAATCTAATTTGCCAAAATTTTATTTGAATTTAAAATCCTATAGAAAAAGTCTTTTAAGTCACAGCAATCCATATACTCCAGCAGTTAATTTGGTTTTTGCTTTAGATGAAGCCTTAAAAATGATGCGGGAAGAAGGCTTAGAAAACATTTTCCTTAGGCATAATAAACATAAATTAGCAATGAGCAATGCTGTAAAAGCCTTAAATCTAAAATTATTTGCTGATGAAAAATCTTTAAGTCCTTCAATTACTGCAATAAAAACTGGAGAAATAGATGCTGAAGAATTTAGAAAAACAATAAAAAATAAATTTGATATTTTAATTGCTGGTGGTCAAGATCACCTCAAGGGAAAAATATTCAGAGTAGGTCACCTAGGGTATGTCAATGATAGAGATATAATTACTGTAATTTCTGCTATCAGCAAAACACTTCTTGATCTGAAGAGAATAACAACTCAACAAGCTGGCGATGCATTACAAGTAGCATCAAGATATCTTGAAGGGAATTAATCTAGGTTCCTGGCTCTTCAACATTTCCACCTAAATCAACAATCTTTTTTCTAAGAGAAATTGATTTTTTTTCATCACCCTTAGTTTGAGCTATTGCGAGAGCAAACTCTAATTTTTCAAGCTGATGGCCACCCTCAATAAAAGAAAATTTTTTCTTTATGCGGTTTTTATTATCTTTGTATGAAATTTGTGAAGACATAAAAAATTCATGCTTTACATATTATTATGCCAACAAAAGGGGACATTACGAGAGGGGGGAAAATATTATTTGATTATAAACCCAAGCAAAAATTAATTTTTCTAATATTATACCCAAACATCTTTGAAATTCATGTCAAACATAAATCTCATTTATTATCTAATCGCTGGAGTAATTTTCGGAGCTCTAGCTCTAAAAACTGGTATACCTGCAGCTCCATTAGCTGGAGCTTTAATAGGCGCAAGCATACTTAGCATCACTGGCAAAGTTGATATAGCAGAGTGGCCGACGGGCACAAGAACAATATTAGAAATCGGAATTGGAACAGTTATTGGGACGTCATTAACCAAAGACTCATTAGTTGATCTTCAGAGCTTATGGAGGCCTGCCATCTTAATAACTTTTACTTTAGTTATTACTGGATTAGCAATTGGATTATGGACAAGTAGATTACTTAATATTGACGTAATAACAACAATTCTTGGCGCCGCACCAGGAGGGATTAGCGGCATGAGTCTTGTAGGGTCAGAATACGGAGTAGGTGCTGCAGTAGCCACTCTGCATGCAGTACGTTTAATAACCGTACTCCTAATTCTTCCTTTGGTCGTAAAATTCTTGAATTTATTTGGAGTAATAAAATCATAATTTTCTATAGACATATTCACAATAAAAGATATTTTTAAATAGAACATTAAATTTTGATGCAAAGATTTAAGAAGAAACAACAAATATTTTTGACTTTGGGAATTTTCACTCCTCTAGCCATTATTACGTCAAAAGTATATGCAAGTTCATTTGGAGCAGAAATTTTCTGTACTATGAGAGATGGTGGTAATGACCATGAAAGTAGCTGGGATGCGGCGTATAGTTACATAAAAAAGCAGAAGGGAGGATTTTTCAAAGTTTCACCAAAAAATGCAGCAGCCCAAATTACTGAAACAGTAATAAGAGAAAAAGACAAATTTAGTTATTGCGTTGAATATTTGGATAATCTTCATCCAAATAGACAACTGATAAGAGATTTAGAAAAAGAAGAAGAAAGAAAAGAAAAAGAAGCAAAAGATAGAGAAAACAAAATAAAAAAATTAGAAAAAGAATTAGAAGAAGAGTTAGAAGTAGAATTAGAAGAAACTGATCAAGAAATTTCTGACGAGTTTACTGACGAAACAGTTGAAAGATATAGTTATTAAGCAAAGGTTCTAAAAGATTATAATTTTCTTTAAAATTTAATTTTTATATATTGTATCTATACACACTAAAATAGATTTTAGTAGTAAATTTCGAAATAAAAAGCATTTATAAATATTGACTTTTAAAATATTCAAGCGAATATTTATTTAAATAAATATTCTGAATGCATATTAATGATGCGGTGTTTTTAGAGGATTTATGCCCTAAGTTCAGACTTAGACAATGGCGAAAATCTATTCATAGATTTACAGGAAAAAGTTGCATATATTGTGGAAAACCATCCGAATCCATTGATCATGTTTTGCCAAGGAGTCAAGGTGGTTTAAGTACTACAGAAAACTGTGTACCTGCATGTCTTTCTTGTAATGGAGATAAATCAGATGAAAATGCTTTGTACTGGTATAGAAGGCAAAAATTTTATGATCCTAGAAGAGCAATGGCTATAAGAGCTTGGTTAGAGGGAGATTTAAGATTAGCTATAAGATTATTGCAATGGGCTAATCCAAATTTCAAAAAAAGCAAAAAAACTTGTGAAAAAAACGAATCAGAATATAGAGCTGCTTAATTACCAAACATTACATATTTTTTTAGAATTATAATTGTCACATATATTTCCCAATTCTCTTGGCGATTCTGGAAATATTAAAATTGTCAAAAATGAGAAGAGAAGGACAAATAATTTTTGATAGAGTCTAGAATTAATTATACGGATTTCTTTTTCTAACAGACGGGTATAACTTTTGCTAATGCAGAAAGTTTTTGTCTTTAAATCAGGCTTAACAGCTGTCTTCATATTTCATTAATACATATGTACTACTTTAACGCCAAATGAAAAATCTTGCAAGTTCGCTTAGTAATAAAAAGAAATTTTTGATCTTGGGAAGTGGTTTTAGCGGCAGTTTCTTTGCAAAAACCATAAGACAATTAGGTTGTACTGCATTAACAAGTTCAAGATCTGAAAAAAAAGATCCAAATAGTTTCATATTTAACAGTGAAAACGGTATCATTCCTAATAAAGAAATTTTTGATGGAGTAACGCATATTCTTAGCTGCATACCTCCTGACAAAAAAGGAAATGATCCAGTCCTAGGAAGTCTTAAAAATACGCTAAAAAGTTTAGATCTTGAATGGGTTGGATATTTATCTACCACAGGAGTATACGGGAACTCCAAAGGTGATTGGGTTTCTGAAATTGACAACCCTAAACCTTTGCAAAGTAGAAGTCATAACAGGTTAAATTGTGAAAAAGAATGGATTGAATCTGGTTTGCCTGCACAGATTTTTAGATTACCCGGTATTTATGGACCTGGAAGATCCACGTTTGAAGCAATCAAAAGTCAAAAAATTCGAGTTATTTCAAAAAAAGATCAGGTTTTTTCAAGAATTCATGTTGCTGATATTACAAATGCGATTATTTACATACTACAAAATAAAGATTATTTAAAATTTCACCAAATTATCAATATTGCAGATAATGAGCCGTGTTCTCAAATAGAAGTTATTCAATATTGCTATAAATTGCTTGGTTTAAAAATGCCAAAACCAATATTATTTGAAGATGTAAAAAAAGAATTATCACCTATAGCTCAATCTTTTTGGATGGAAAATAGAAGAGTTTCCAATAAACTGCTATGCGAAACACTTGGATATAAACTAATTTATAAAAACTATAAATTAGGCTTAAAAAACTGTTTTTTAAATAGTTAAAAATAAATTTAAAAATTTTTTATGAATATTAAAAATACTTCCAATAGATTTAAAGTTGTATTAAGCGTAGGAGATGAGTCTGGCATAGGACCTGAAATAATTTTAAAAGCTCTTTGTTCAAATGAAATACCAGAAAATATAGAATTTACATTAGTTGGTTCAAAAAAAAATCTACAAAATACGTACATACATCTTAAAACCCTTGGATTGGAAAATCTTGCAAATCCAAATAATTTACAGTTTCATGATTTTGAAATTCCTCAAATAAATAATGAATCTAAATCAAGTTATGGCAATGCAAGTTTCTATTACTTAACACAAGCCATTGAGATTGTAAAAAAAGATCCTAATTCTGCACTTGTCACTGGACCAATTTGTAAGAAATCATGGTCTTTAGCAGGTCATTACTTCTCTGGTCAAACTGAAGTATTAGCAAAATCGTGTGGAGTAAAAAATGTTGGAATGCTTTTCACAGCAAAATCACCAATTACAGGTTGGAGATTTAATACTTTACTAGCTACAACCCACATACCTCTTTGTGATGTTCCCAAGAAATTAAATTCCAAATTAATACATTCTAAATTAGATCTTTTTAAAAATTTTTGTAATACCTACATTGATCAACCTACTTTGAAAGTTGCCGGATTAAATCCTCATGCTGGCGAAGAAGGGATTTTGGGTAATGAAGAAGAAGATTGGCTAAATGATGCGTTGATTGCTTGGAATAAAAAGAATAGAGATATTACATTATTAGGCCCTTTATCACCAGATAGTTGTTGGAATAGTTCCGCAAAAGCTTGGAGAAACAAAGATGCTGAAAAACATAATGGCATTCTTGCTATGTACCATGATCAAGGTTTAATTCCAATGAAGGTCATAGCTCTTAATTACTCAGTAAATACTACAATAGGTTTACCTTTTATAAGAACTTCTCCAGATCATGGAACAGGATTTGACATTGCTGGCAAAGGAATAGCTCAAGCTCAAAGCATGATTGAGGCTATAAAGGCTGCAATTGAATTAAGTAAAAATTCAAGACTGTTTAACACGCATTAAAACTTGACCAAATTCAACAGGAGTACCATTCTCGACGAGAATCTCTACTATTTCTGCGTTAAATTCAGATTCAATTTCATTCATTAATTTCATAGCTTCCAAAATACAAATAGTTTGACCGACCTTAACATTACTTCCTAACTCAACGAATGGATCCTCCCCAGGGGCTGCAGCCCTGTAAAAGGTGCCAACCATAGGAGATGTAATATCAGTAAGATCTGAGCGCCCTGGAGGGGCTACCTGTGGCGCCTCAGGTTCATTAACAATTGATACATTATCGTTGATAGGTTTTTGATTAGCAATTGTTTGCTTATCAATTGAATTATTAGGAACTAAATTATTGGTAAATTGCTTCTGATCAAATAAATTTCGTTTTATTTCAAGTTTAAAATCTTCTCCCTCTAGTGAGAATTCTTGAATGTCGCTTGTTGAGATTTTCTCTATTAAGCGATCTAAATCTTCATGATCTAATTTCATAGCCATTAATTTTCACGTCCAAGATAACTATCGTTACGAGTGTCAACTTTAATCATTTCTCCCACAGAAATAAATAAGGGAACCATAACTTGAGCACCTGTTTCTAGAATAGCTGGTTTTGTGCCCCCACTAGCAGTATCGCCTTTAACTCCAGGATCAGTCTCTGTAACTTTTAAGGTAATTGATATGGGAAGTTCCACTTCTAAAACTTTACCATTATGAAAAATAACAGTGACCTCCATTCCTTCTTTCAAATACTTAGCCCCCTTACCGATTTGTTCTGAGGAAAGTCTTGTCTCCTCAAAACTTGTCATATCCATAAAAACATAATCTCCAGACTCCACATAAGTGTGTTGCAGGTTAGACTTCTCAAGGATAGCCTGCTGTACTGATTCTCCGGCTCGAAAAGTTTTTTCAACCACATTGCCGCTTTGAACTGATTTTAATTTTGTTCGCACGAAGGCAGAACCCTTGCCAGGCTTGACATGTAGAAATTCTACAACACGCCAAACTTGACCATCCAATTCGATGGTGGTACCTGTGCGAAAATCGTTACTGGAAATCATTCCTGTATTACATCCCAAAGGATCATAAACCTGCAAGAGTACTATGCAAAAATTCTTATCAAATCAGAACAAACTTTTCTTAATTATTTCAATCATAATTTTACAGGTTTTTCTCCTTAAACCCATTCAAGTACTAGCTGACTTACCTACTGGAAATGCGGTAAAAGACCCAAATGCAATCCTCCGAAACGCACTCCCTATCAAGCAAGTTGAATTGCAAGAAATTCAACATAAATTGGAAGAAACTAGCGACCTTGTTAGAGGAGGAAGATGGCCCGCTCTTACGAAAACTGTTACAAAATGTCAATCTTTACTAAAAAAATACCAAAGTCGAATTATCAAAGATTTACCAAACGATAAAAAGAAAATTGCTGAAAAAACATTTTTAGAACTTAAAGAAGATTTTGATATTCTTCAAGATCATTCCAAAGCGAAGGATAAGTACTCATTTGTATCGACCCGCAAAGAGGCTTTAGATAAAATAGGTGGATTAGAAGAATATTTCCTCCCAAATCAATTTCCTTACGATATTCCAGAAGAGTTTGATAATCTTCCCAGACTACTAGGCAGAGCAAAAGTCAATATTAAAACCTCCAAAGGAGACATGAAAGCTATTGTAGATGGATTCAACGCCCCACTTACAGCAGGAGCATTTCTAGATTTATCTTCAAAGAATTTCTATAAAGACTTACCCATTAATAGAGCAGAAGAATTTTTCGTATTACAAACAGGTGATCCAATTGGTGAAGCAATTGGTTATGTAGATCCCGAAACAAATGAAGAACGACACGTTCCTCTAGAAATTAGAATTCCTGATGAAAAAGAAACTTTTTATAATCAAACTTTTGAAGATTTAGGTCTTTACACAGAGACACCTACATTACCTTTCGCAACTCTTGGAACTTTAGGGTGGTCCCATTCAAATACAGCAGTTGATGATGGGTCATCGCAATTTTTCTTCTTTTTATACGAAGCTGAATTAAATCCTGCAGGTCGCAATTTAATTGATGGAAGGAATGCTGCATTTGGTTACGTTGTAGATGGTTTTGATGTATTAGAAGAGCTAACCAAAGATGACACAATAATTTCAATTAATGTTTTAGATGGGATTGAAAACCTCAAATTAAATGCATAAAGAAAGATTAGAAGACATTGGAGAAAAAGAATTAATTAATAGGCTTGGAAAGTTTATGCCTAAAAATCAAATATTAGATGATTGCGCTTTAATCAAAACTAGAAATGATGACTTACTTATCAATAATGATTCTTTGGTTGAAAACATTCATTTCAATGACCTTATTATTTGTCCTAAAGACCTTGGGTGGAAAGCAGTTGTGAGCAACATTTCTGACTTATTATCCAGCGGTAGCAAGAAAATCATAGGAATCACAATAAGTCTAATACTACCTGCTAAAACTGAATGGTTTTGGATTGAAGAGTTATACCAAGGAATCAATAAAGCTTTAAAAAAATATGGCGGAAAAATTCTTGGAGGAGATTGCTCAAATGGAAATCAAAAAGCTATATCAATAACAGCCTTTGGGATTCAAGGCGAACTTGAATTACGAAGAAATGCGTGTAAACCAGGCGAAATTATCTTAACTACAGGTATTCATGGTCTTAGCAAATTAGGATTTATGATACAGAGTAAAATGAATTTCGATAATAATTATTCTCTTAATGAAAGATTGATCAGTAAGTCTATTGAACATTTTTGTCGCCCTCAAATTTACCCAGATTTTCTAAAAAATCTCCTTAAAACTCGCTCCAATAATGAAATAAATAAATTGGGATGTACTGATAGCAGTGACGGGCTATTTCAAGCATTACAAGATTTAGCAATTGCTAGCAAATGTAAAGCAATTTTGAATTATGAAAAAATACCCAAAGATAAAGATTGGCCAATAGGAGATAAATGGGATGAATTTTATTTTTTTGGAGGTGAAGATTACGAATTAGTTTTCTCGTTACCAAAAAAATGGGCAGAGAATTTAACTAGACTAGATAAAAATATTTACCAAATTGGTTATTTTGCTAAAGGTGAACCATCAATAGAATTTAAAGATAATAAAAAGGATGCATTATTAAAAAATGCACCTTTTAAGCACTTTTAATTATTCCCAATTTTTAGCAACAATCTCTGCTAAATCTACAACCCTCTGGCTGTAACCCCACTCGTTGTCATACCACGCAAGGACCTTAACAAGATTATCTCCGATACACATAGTGAGGTCACTATCTACAATTGATGATTCATTAGTACCTGCATAATCGCTTGACACTAAAGGTTCATCACCATACTTAATAATACCCTTCATTGAACCTATAGATGCTTCCTTAAGAGCATTATTCACTTCTTCGCTTGTAACAGATTTAGAAGATTCGAAAACGAAATCCACAGCTGAAACGTTAGGTGTAGGGACTCTCATTGCAATTCCTGTCAATTTGCCTTTCATTTCTGGGTAAACTAGTGCAACTGCTTTAGCAGCTCCTGTAGAAGTCGGAACGATATTGGTAGCAGCAGCCCTCGCCCTTCTTAAATCTCTATGACTATTATCAAGAATTCTTTGATCACCTGTATAACTATGAATTGTAGTCATCAGACCTTTATTAATCCCAAAAGTTTGGTCTAAAACTTTAACTACTGGAGCTAAGCAGTTTGTAGTACAACTAGCATTACTCAAAATATCATAGTCTTTGTGGTTATATGTATCAGCATTAACTCCAACTACATAAGTTCCAACGCCAGCGCCTTTACCCGGAGCCGTTAAGATAACCTTTTTTGCTCCCACTTCTAAGTGCTTGCTTGCTCCAACATCTGTATTAAAAACTCCAGTTGATTCAATAACTAAATCTACACCCCAATCTTTCCAGGGAAGATTCATTGGGTTTCTATCAGAAAAACACTTAATTGTCTTATTATTAATTACAAAAGTGTCATCTGTATACTGAATATCAACACCATCAAGTTGACCAAGGACTGAGTCGTATTTTAGGAGATGAGCATTGGTCTTAGGATCTGAAGTTACGTTAATACCAACTACTTCTATATTGGTGTAAGCACCTCTACTGAGCCAACAACGCATAAAGTTTCGACCAATTCTGCCAAACCCGTTAATTGCAACACGCAAAGTCATAACTAATAATTTCTAAATGATTAACCTAAGTTGCTGATCATACTGAATTTTGTGCAATAACGTAAGTTTTTTTTGATTTATTAAGCAAATAAGTCTAGTTTTGTATTAATTCAAAAAAAAAAATGATTTTTTTTTAAGAAAAAATACCAAAATTTTACTTTGAAGTTATTTTAATTTAAGAAGAAGATAAACATTGGATAAAGAATTAATACCTAAAACTCATTTTCATTTTATTGGAGTGGGAGGTATTGGAATGTCAGCAATCGCAATGGGTTTACTTAAAAAAGGTTATTCAGTTTCAGGATCTGATTTAATTAAAAATAATGAAACTAATAAATTAGAACAATTAGGCGCAATAATTTTTACTTCTCAAATTAGACAAAATATTGAATTTATAATTTCAAAATTTAACAACAAATTGATTAATTTTGTTGTAAGCTCTGCCATCAAGCCAGAAAATGAAGAATTATCTTATTGTAGGGGAAAAAATTTAACAATAAAACATCGATCAGAGATACTTGCAATGTTGATGCAAACTTACACTACATTGGCCGTAGCAGGAAGCCACGGAAAAACATCAACAAGTACATTTCTCTCGACACTTCTTGAATTATGTACACATAATTCTTCTTCAATAACTGGAGGAATAATTCCTATCTACAATTCTAATTGTCATTTAGAAAATACAAAATTCTTAGTAGCAGAAGTTGATGAATCTGATGGAACAATTAATAAGTATAAATCTGACATAGGAATAATTAATAACATTGATTTTGATCATTGCGATCATTTTTCTGATTTAGATGAAGTTATATCTTCCTTTAAAGATTTCGCTGCAAACTCTAAAAAATTATTACTTAATTTTGATTGTAAAACTACGAGAAATAATTTTTATTCTGATATTCAGTGGTCCAACACTTCAGTATTCAATGTTGCTTATGCCTTAATCCCGACTGAAATAAATAAAAGTCTTACAGTTGGAAAATATTATGAAAATGGAAATTTCATAAGTAGTATAAATATTCCAATTCCAGGATTACATAATTTATCTAATATTACTGCTGCAATAGCAGCTTCAAGAATGATAGGTGTAGATTTTTTAAAAATTAAGAAAAATATAAAATACCTTAAACTACCAAAAAAAAGATTTGAATTCAGAGGCCAAATAGATGAAAGACATTTATATGATGATTATGCACATCACCCAAACGAAATAAAACAGACGATTAAATTAGGAAGATTATTTATTAATCAAAAAACTAAAAATGAACTTCATAAAAAAAGATTAATTGCAATATTTCAACCTCATAGATACTCGCGAGCAAAGCAATTTAACAAAGAATTCGCTGAAGAATTATCAAAAGCAGATGTCATTTATGTAACTAGTATTTATGGGGCAGGAGAAAGGAACGAAGAGAAAATTACTTCGAAAATTATAACTGATCTGATTTATAAAAAAAACAAAAATGTTGTTTACATAAATAATTATCATGAAATTACAAAGAATTTTTACGAATTAACTCAAAAAGGGGATTTGATTTTGAATATGGGAGCTGGAGATTGTCATAATTTCTGGTCAATTTTAAATGAGAAGAACAATTACCATATTTAACTAATTTATGAATAAAAATATTTTTTCTGAGAACTGTAATCTAAGTAGTTATACAACTATAAAAGTGGGAGGAGTGGCTGAATATTTCGCTGAGCCAAGAAATTTAGACGAATTTTTATATGTAATAAAATGGGCCAATTTAAACAAACAAAGATGCCAAATAATTGGAGCAGGTTCAAATCTTTTAATAAATAATATTTTTATAAAAGGTTTAGTTATATGTACAAAAAAAATGAAGTCTTTAACGATAGAGCCATACTCAGGCATTGTTGAAGCGGAAGCAGGTGTAATGCTCCCAACATTATCTAATTCTCTTGCTAAAAATGGATTACAAGGAGGTGAATGGGCTGTTGGAATTCCAGGAACATTAGGAGGAGCAATTTATATGAATGCTGGAACAGGTAATTTATCGCTTGCAAAAAATCTTATTTCAGTAAAAGTTATAAATAATAAAACTCACGAAAAACTTGAAATTGAAAAAAAAGATATCAATTTTGAATATAGATTCAGCTCTTTTCAAAGAAATGATTTAACAATTATCAGTGCAAGACTATATTTTGAGCCTAATGGAAATCTCAAACAATTAATTCAGAAAACCAAAAATAACCTTAAATTAAAAACAGAAACACAGCCGTATCATCAACCAAGTTTTGGTAGTGTTTTTAAAAATCCTGAAAATAATTATGCAGCAAAATTAATTGATGATATGGGTTTAAAGGGATTTAAAATTGGCGGTGCAGAAGTTTCTTCAATGCATTCAAATTTTATAATTAACAATTCTTCAGCAACTTCAAAAGATATTTATGAATTAATAACTGTAATTCAACAAAAAGTACTACAAAACAAAGGAATTTATTTGCAACCGGAAGTAAGAATGATTGGTTTTGACTATCCTAATTAAAGAAACTTTTTTACAAAATGGCGGGTTTTGGACTTCCTAACTTTGGACAACTTACAGAAGCTTTTAAAAAAGCAAAACAAATTCAGCAAGATGCTCAAAAATTACAAGATGAACTTGAAAACATGGAGATTGAAGGAAAAAGTGATGATGAAATGATAAAAGTCTGGATAAGTGGCAACCAACTTCCTTTAAGGGTAGAAGTGCAAGAAAATATTTTAAATTCAGATAAAGAAAAAATAGAGCAAAGCATTTTACAAGCCATTAAAAAAGCGCATGAATTATCTACTACAACTATGAAAGAAAGGATGAATGATTTGACTGGTGGGTTGAATCTTAATCTTCCTGGTTTTGATAATACTGACTCTTAGAAGATTCAATCATCTCCTTATAAAAAGAATATCTTTCAAAAGATTTATTTAAATTACAGCCTTCATCGTTTATATGTAAGCAGTTACGAAATTTACACTTAATTCTTTCATCGATTATTTGTTTATATATTTCTGAATAAAGATTTGGTAACAAATTAATATCAACCTCTAGATGTTGCATATTAAAACCAGGGGTATCAACGATATAACTTTGATTTGAGATAGAAAATAACTCAACATTTCGAGTTGTATTTTTACCTCTCTTAATTTTATTGGAAACTGGAGAAGTACTATTTTGAAGACCTGGAATTATCATATTTAGCAAAGTAGTTTTGCCAACACCAGATGGACCCATAAAAATTGAACAATCTTTTTGCTTTAATTCAGATAAGAAATTTTTAAAATAACCAGATTTCTCTAAATTTAAAGTTATTGGTTGATAACCCCATTTACGGAATTTATCAATTAAAAAAGATCTTCTTTTTTCTGAAATTAAATCGCACTTAGTCAAAACTAACGAAACTTCAACTCCCATTGATTCTGCTGCTATCAAAAACCTATTGACTTGAGATAAATTTAACTCTGGCTCTTCAACGGAAAAAGTAATATATATGTTTGAAATGTTTGCAACTGAGGGTCTAGCTAATAAATTTTTTCTTTTTTTAAGACTTGTTATCACTGCGCGTTTGCTTTTTAAATCAATATTCTCAATTACTACTTCGTCTCCTACATAAATGAGTTGATCCTTGAAAGTTATAGACTTCCTCACCTTACATAAAAATCTCTGAATATTTCCAAAGTATTCTTGATTTTTTAAGTCAACTAAAAAAAATTCATTAAATTTTTTCGTAACTAAACCAAAATGTTTACTATTGTTTTTCATTCAATATTTTTATTTTTATAAATTTTTCATTTTCATTGATTTGTTTAAAAAAACATCCCATATCTTTTAAAGATTTTAATACCATTTCTTCCGGCTCACCTTTATCGAGTTCAATAAGCAGTTGTTCATTTTTTGATAACTTTTCTAAAGCCAATTTAATTTTGACGACATTTAAAGGACATGGAACAGATTTAAGATCCAAATGCTTTAAAGAAGTCATTAAGATTCTTTACCAAATAATTTACTAAATAGTCCACTACTGGAATTAATATTTTTATCTGAATATTGAGAAGCTAAACCCTCTAAAAGCTTTCGTTCTTCATCAGTTATACGAGTTGGCAATTTTACTTTTACTAAAACTTCATGATTTCCTCGTGCAACTGGATTACCAAGTCTAGGTACCCCTTTATTCTCAAGTGAAAGAGTTGTATTTGGTTGAGTACCACTTGGAATATTTAAATTAACATTTCCATCAACTGTAGTAATTTCAACAGTGTCTCCTAAAATAGCCTGTAAATAACTCACAGCTATTTCTGAGTAAATAGTCACACCATCTCTTTTAAGTTTCGAATCGTTCTTAACCTTGATGAAAACATAAAGATCTCCCGGTAGACCCCCTTTTAAACCAACATTTCCCTCTCCGGAAACTCTTAATTTAGTACCAGTATCAACTCCAGCAGGAATATTAATTCTTAATTTTTTTCTGACTTGCTTAACTCCATTACCGCCACAACTTACACATGGATCTGCAATTATCTGACCTGCTCCATTACATGAAGGACATTCAGCTACTTGTGTGAAATTACCAAAAGGTGTTCTAGTAGCTCTTCTAACTTGTCCGCTTCCTCCACATGTTGAACAAGTTTTTGGTCCGGTTCCTGGTTTGGCACCTGTACCCCTACAAACTTCACATGTCTCAAGGTGAGGAATTTTAATTTCTCTTTGTTGGCCAAATATTGCATCCTTAAAGTCAACATTAAGGTCATACCTTAAATCATCTCCTTGTTGAGGGCCTCTTCTTTGAGTTCTTCCTCCCTGTGGATTTTGGCCGCCGAAGCCATTAAAAAAAGTTTCAAACAAATCAGCAAAACCACCCATATCCCCCATATCAGGCATTCCAGCCGCACCTCCAAGGCCAGCCTCTCCAAACTGATCATATCTAGCTCTTGTTTCAGGATCGGCTAACGCTTCATAAGCTTTGCCAATTTCTTTGAATTTATCTTCAGCACCTGGTTCTTTATTTACATCAGGATGATATTGCCTCGCTAATTTTCTATAAGCCCTTTTTAAGGTATCTGCATCAGCATCTCTTGAAACTCCAAGTATCTGGTAAAAATCAGCCATTAGATAATACTCAAGTAAAAATTTGGAATTTACACATCTTCAGAAGTATTTTCCTCTGAATCAATATCCTCTTCAACTGTATCCTTTTCTGATTCCTCTTGTGAATTTTGTGTGCCAGGTCCCATAGAAACTTTAACCAAAGCATGTCTCAAAACCTTACCTTCTAGGTGATATCCCCGCTGCAATTCTTCTATAATTAAATCTTCCTTGAACTCTTCACTAGGCTCTCTTAATACAGCTTCATGTAAATTAGGATCAAATTGCTGTCCGACAACTCTCATCGGGGCAACTCCTTGCTGTTTTAAAACCTCTACTAATTGTTTATATAATCCTTGATAACTTCTATGAAGAGCTTGAGCTTCTTCACTTTCTGGTTTAAGTTGTTGTCTCGCTCTTTCAAAATTATCAACAATAGGAAGTACTGCAGTTAAAGTCTTAGATATAAGTTGAATTTTTAAATCGTCCTGATCTCTAGACTGCCTTTTTCTAAAATTATCAAAATCTGCTGAAATTCTTACATATTGATTTTTTAAAGTTTCATGCTCTTTTTCTAACTGCTCTAACCTCGCATCATTATTAGAAATAGTATTTTTTAATTCCTCAGTATTTATTTCTTCTGTTTTTTGGGATGACGATTCATCATTTTCTATTATTGGATCTTCTGGAGATGGTCCATCTTCAGGAGCATTATCCTTATCAGAAATATCATTTGCAATTTTATCTGATTGATTTTCAATCATTTTTCTAAGAATTTAATAAAATCATTTTCCATTAAAATGATGCACAAAACAAGTTGCGGAAGGCCGCACAAATATTTAGTCAGGAACAAACCTTAATGCTAAGCCATTATTGCAGTATCTTTTTCCTGAGGGAGCTGGGCCATCATTAAAGACATGCCCTTGATGACCTCCACATCTAGAACAATGATATTCGGTTCTTGGGACAATTAACTTAAAATCAACCTTTGTTGCAACTGATCCTTGAATTGAATCCCAAAAGCTTGGCCATCCTGTGCCACTATCATACTTTTTGTCTGATAGAAAAAGCGGCAAATCACATCCTGCACAATGAAAGACTCCTTTTCTTTTCTCATTATTTAATTTGCTACTAAAAGCTCTCTCAGTTCCTTCCTCCCGCAAAATGTAATAAGATTCTGGACTCAGTCTAGATTTCCATTCATCCTTTGATAAATTCCACTCATCTTTAGGTAAGAGTGAAGAAGCTAAAACTTGCATGGGCTTAAAGATTATTTTAAGGATTGACATAGTAGGAATTAGAATGAAAGTTCTCCTTGATAAAAATTGATTCATATATTTAAATCACGTAAAAAGTAATGAGTTTTATGCACACTAATTCTATTAAAAATATTCATCAATTAAGTATTGCACCAATGATGGATTGTACTGATAAACATTTCAGAATGATTATGAGAAAAATAAGTAATAAAGCTCTCCTATATACGGAAATGATTGTGGCTAAAAGTTTAGTCTACACGGATAAAAAAGAAAAATTTTTAGATTTTAATAATGAAGAACACCCCATTGCAATTCAATTTGGTGGAGATAATCCAAAAATACTTCAAGAAGCTGCCAAAATGGCAGAAGATTGGGGTTATGACGAAATAAACTTTAATGTTGGCTGTCCAAGTCCACGAGTTTGTTCTGGAAATTTTGGAGCTTCACTTATGAAAGATCCTCCAAAAGTAGCAGAATGTATAGAATCCTTAAAAAACAACTGTAGCTTGCCGATTACAATTAAACATAGAATCGGGGTAGACAATGATGATAGTTTCGAACATTTGAATCATTTTGTAAGGTATATTTCAAATGCAGGTGCGGATAGATTTATAGTTCATGCAAGGAAAGCTGTATTAAATGGTTTAAATCCAAAACAAAATAGGACAATACCTCCGCTCAAGTACGATTTAGTTAAAAAATTAAAAGCATTGAATCCAGAACTATTAATAGAAATAAATGGAGGTTTCACAAATATCGATGAATCGTTAAAAGCATTAAGAGATTTTGATGGCGTTATGATTGGAAGATCAGTATACAAACGTCCCTTAAGATGGTCTGAAATTGATCAAAAAATTTTTGGGATCAATAAAAAAACCAAATCTGCTTCAGATATTATATTCTCCTTAATTCCATACATAGAAGAACATTTAAAACATGGAGGGAAATCTTGGGATATTTGTAAACATCTTATAAATCTAGTTGAGGGTATTCCAAAAGCAAAAATTTGGAGGAATCAAATTTCAAAAAAATCTATAAAAAAAGAATTAGATATTAAATATCTATTATTAATAACGACTAGACTTAAAGAAATGGGTTACTAAGTTAACTCATTTGGAGTATTACTCTCATTAGAAACTCCCCTTTTTCTTCTGCTCCGACCACTTTCATATTCGGCGTTTTCAGGGGAATTTCCATAACTTCTGTCTTCCCAGCCTTCTGCGCCAGAAGATTTATTAGAGTAAGAAGTATTTGGTTCAGAATTGCCACCGCCATAGCCACCGCCATTATTACTACGACCATAGCCGCCGCCATTATTACCACCGCCATAGCCTCCGCCATTATTACCGCCGCCATAGCCTCCTCTACCTCCTCTTCGAGATCCACCGGAGCCTCTCGGCTCAGCTTTATTAATTCTTAATGGCCTACCCATAAGCTCAGCGCCTTGCAAACCATCAATAGTTGTTGATTCAATTGATTCATCTGCCATTTCAATAAATGCGAATCCTCTTTTTCTTCCAGTATCTCTTTCAAGGGGAAGAGAACAATTTAAAACTTCACCGAAAGGGGCAAACAACTGTATAACATCTTCACGCTCTGCGCGGAACGGCAAATTGCCAACAAAAATACTCACTTTAATCTCAACAAAGAAAATTTACCTTATTAAAAAACTACAATTAGTAGTCCTATAGTTTACTTTACTATTCTACTTCAAAGCGTACCCTTGTTGAAAAGAAATTATTGAGATTCAAAGTAACAATTTTTTTTGCCAATTATTTACTTCCTTTTCTACTTGGGTAAAACCTGTTCCACCTTCACTAGTTCTTGACTTGACGACGTTTATTGGTTCAAGATCAAGAAAAACATCTTCATCAAATTCAGAGTGAAATTTTTTAAATTCATCAATTTTGAGATTTTTAAATAACATTTTTCTCTCTAAGCAATACTTAACAATTTCACCCACAACTTGATAAGCGGTTCTAAAAGGAACATCTTTACCGACTAAGTAATCTGCTAAATCAGTAGCATTAGAAAAATCATTTTCTACCGAATCAGACAAATTTTTAATATTGAATTCTATACCCTCATTAATTAATATAGTCATTGCTTGAATGCAAGAAGATATTGTCTCAGCCGTATCAAATATTGGCTCTTTATCCTCTTGAAAATCCTTATTGTATGCAAGTGGTACCCCTTTGACCATAGTTAACAATGATTGAAGATGTCCATACACTCTTCCTGTTTTACCTCTTATCAATTCTGGAACGTCAGGATTTTTTTTCTGGGGCATTAAGCTACTTCCTGTAGAACATTTATCTGTTAGTTTTGCAAAAGAAAATTCATCAGTAACCCATAAAATTATTTCTTCTGAAATTTTACTCAAATGAGACATTAACAAAGCAGATGCAGAAACAAACTCTATACAAAAATCTCTATCACTCACTGCATCAAGACTATTTTTATAAATCTTTTCAAAACCCAATTCTGAAGCTGTAAATTTCCTATCTATTTTTATTTTTGTGCCCGCTAATGCTGCAGCTCCTAGTGGGGACATATTAACTCTTGATCTTACTTCTTTAAACCTTTCACGGTCTCTTTGGAACATTTCCAAATAAGCCAATAAATGGTGAGCTAAAGATAATGGTTGAGCTCTTTGCATATGGGTATATCCAGGAATAAGGGTATAAATATTAGTTTTCGCAAGATTGAAAAAAGACTTTTGGAGATCAGTTATTAAGACCTCAAGATTATCAATCTCTTTTCTTAGCCACAACCTTATATCTGTACCAACTTGATCATTTCTACTTCTACCGGTATGTAGTTTTTTTCCAGTTTCACCAATTAAACTGATTAGTTTTTCTTCTATACAATAGTGAATATCTTCAGAAGGTGGACTAGGACAAAATTTACCCTCCAAATACTCAGTTTTTATTGTTTCTAAGCCATTAATAATTTGCAAAGCTTCAGAAGAAGATAAAACTTGAGTTTTGCCGAGCATTTTTGCATGGGCAATCGAGCAATCTAAATCTTCTAAGATAAGCTTTCTATCAAACCCTATTGAAGCATTGAACTTTTCTATAAATGGGTTAAGTGAATTATCAAACCTTTTACTCCAAACTTTTGCCATATCAATTAGTAACTTTAATTATCTCTAATAAAGCATTTTTTTATATAGGTGACAAAAAATTTCTATTTTAATTGAAAAACAACCATGGATGCATCATCTTCCAGATGTCTATTTTGTCCTCTAAAGTCATCTAATTTTTTAAATATTTTATTCAAAATTTCTTGAGATGTATAAGATTGTTTACATAATTTTGAGAGAGTTTTAATTAATCTTTCCTCATCAAATCTCTCACCCAAAGAGTTAGAAGTATCAATTATTCCATCTGTATAGTAAAGAACTAAGTCATTTTCATTAAGCTTGATTTCACGACAATGATATTCAGCGTCTTTTTGTAGTCCAAGGACAAATCCTTCTGCATCTAATTTTATAATTTCCTGATCTGAGCTTTTCCAAAGTAAAGGAGGATTATGTGCTGCATTAGCAAATCTCAATTTTCTTGATCTAGGGTCATAATCTGAATAAAATAATGTCACAAATCTATGAGATTGATCTAAATCATTTATTGCTAGTTGATTCAAATCGTGCAAAATTCTATCTGGAGGCAAACCTGTAAGAATCTCAGCACGTAGCATTCCTCTTAACATAGTCATTAAAAGACCGGCAGGAATACCTTTACCCATGACATCACCTATTACCAAAGCCCATCTTGATTTTTCTTTTCTTTTTTCTGAGATATTCGTCTTTAAGCACATAAAGTCATAGTAATCCCCACCCAACTGGAGAGCCGGTCGACAATGAGCAGCTAAATCTATTCCATAAATAATTGGACAATAATCTGGAAGTAATTGAGATTGAATTTCAGCACCAGTAGAAATTTCTCTATCAACATTCTCATGCTTTTTCTTCGTTTTTATTAAGAAGTAATTTTCTAATCCAACAGCTAGACAATTTTCTATAAAATTAAAATTTCCATCTTCAGTGATTGACTGACTAGAAAGATCATGACTAAAAATATAAATAAATCCTCTACATTTTCCTCTAGATAATATTTTTTTTGTTTCAATTTTATATTCTTTAAAATTCTTTTTTAAAGCATTATCAAAAGTTAAAATTTCTTTTTTTTTTAAATTTTTTGAAAAATGAAATTGATTAAAAAATTTGTTAATTTCTCCTTTAATTATTGAACATTCATCGTTAGCAGAAATTCTTATATTTTCCTTCCATATCCCTCCCTCATAATTTAAAGGAATAATTAAAAAAATATTTTCACTAAAAATATGTTTACAAATTAGGCTTATATATTCCAATAATTTATCTACATTAGAAAACGATTTTAAATAATATGCTAATGAGGAGGCAAGTTCAGCAAATTTATATTCATTTTTTAATGATAATTGAGATTGATTATCTGAAAATTTTTGTATAAGGTTGTTTGAAAATAATTTTTCTTTTGGATTATTTGTCACAACAAATTTAATATATAAACATGTTTTAACATTAAAATTAATTTTTTAAAAAAATTTAATTAAATATTTATTTATCTGCGAGCAAAGCTTCTACAAATTCAAAACTATTAAAAGGCCTTAAGTCTTTTATACCCTCTCCAGCACCAATAAATCTTATAGGTAAATTAACTTCCTCTGATACTGCTAAAGAGACTCCTCCTCTAGAGGTGCCATCTAATTTAGTAATAATTGCTCCACTTAACTTTGCTGTTTCAGCAAAACTTTTTGCTTGCTTTAGGCCATTTTGACCTTGACTTGCATCTAAAACTAGTAATGATTCAACAATTGCATTTGGAACCTTTTTATCAATAATTTTTTTTATTTTTGCTAATTCATCCATCAGATTATTTTTTGTTTGCAATCTCCCTGCTGTATCAATAAGTAATAATTCAACATTTCTTTTCTTAGCAGCATTAATTGCATCAAAAACTACAGCAGCTGGATCAGCATTTTTTGATTGATTAGATATAACATCAACATTACTTCTCTCGCCCCATACATTAAGTTGTTCAACTGCAGCTGCTCTAAAAGTATCAGCAGCTGCTATTAAGGTTTTGTAATTACTCCTTGATGACAAATATGCTAATTTTCCTAATGTTGTAGTCTTACCAACCCCATTAACTCCCACTAGTAACCAGACATTTAACTTACCCTTTTTAGGCACTAGTAGTTCAGTGCCTGAATTTTTTATTGGCTTGTCAATAATTAATTTTAATTCCTCCTTTAAAAATTTTATTCCTGCTTCTCCACCCACGACCTCTTCATTTAATTTTTTTCTGAGAGAACTTATAACTTTATCAGTTGAACAAATACCGACATCAGCTCTTATTAAAAGAGTTTCTAAATCATCCAAAGATTCAGGTGTAAGAGGATCGTCCCCCAATTTATCTAATAATTCTGTAACAAATCCTTTTCTTGTTTCTTCTAGCCCTCTTCTTAATTTAGTTAACCAATCAATTTCATCTATTGATATTTGATTTATTGATTTTCCCTGAGCAGCTAATACCATTGCAGACCATGTAAAGTTATCATCAAACTCTCCTAATTCAGTTTCAGCATTAATTTTTGACTCTCTAAAAAGATTTTGTTTACTACTACTATTAATCAATTCTTGCTTTTGCTCTTCCTCCTTCTGTAATTGTTGCTTTTGCTCTTCCTCCTTCTGTAATTGTTGCTTTTGCTCTTCCTGTCTTTTTTTTAACAGTGCATAAGCTTGTGCAGCCCATTCTCGAGAGTTCTCAGAATCAGTCATTGATATCTATTATTCGTATTCAATAAATTGTAAATTACTATCTATTTATATCAAATAATTATTGCAATTTAACTGTTTGTAATCTCCTTAAAACTCCATTAATTAATTTTCTTCCTTGAATATCACTATATTTATTAGCTAAATTCACGGCCTCATCGCAAGCAACAGCAACAGGTGTATCCAAAAAATTAATATCTAGATAGGCTAAACGTAAAATATCTCGGTCTATTCTAGGTAATCTTTTTAATCTCCACCTATCCATTACTTGATCAATATCAGAATCAATAGTTGAAATATTATTAATAATCTTACTAACTCTCTGAGTTACATCTTCTCTAATTTCTATTTGACCACTAGAAACTATTAATTTTGGAAAGTCTAAAATATCAGAAAATGTATTCATAACAGCTTGAATTTTTGTTAGAGAATTTTTTAAATCATCTCGAACATTTGAAAAAGCAGAATCAACACCCTCTTGCAATTCACTTTCTAATATTTTTTGTGATGCATTTTCTAACTCTGATTCGCAATTGTCTAATTCATCTCTGCAATGGTTTATTAGAGTATCCAATGCAGATTCAAAAATTTCTTCTATTTGAAACTTGTTTAATTTTAAATCACCTTTATCTTTTATCAGGCCGAGAGAAATTAAAGATAATTCTCTGGAAAGAGATCTATTATGCATTAATTAAGAAGAAGTATTTGTAGAAGCACGTAATTGAGAAAATAATTTTGAAAAAGTTGGATTTGTAGTGTTATTTTTCTCATCTGGATTAACTATCCCAGCCGAAATTATTGTTCTAAAAGCATCTTCAACAGATATATCCAAATCCTTAACAGAAGATTCAGGAACTAGAGTGTACCAACCAGTAGTTGGGTTTGGTGCTGTGGGTATAAAAACACTGAGTAACTTTTCTTCCAATTCTGGCTGCAGAGATGGTCCTACATCACCAGTTACAAAACCTATGCTATATAGTCCCTCACGTGGATATTCAACTAAAATAACTCTTCTAAATCGATTAGATTTATTACTTAAAAAAGTTTCTAGCAATTGTTTGAGAGTTTTATAAACAGCCCCAGCTACAGGAATTTTAGATAACGTACCCTCGCCAAATTCTAATAACCATCTTCCAACGAAATTTCTTGCCATCAATCCTATGAGCAAAATGGCTAATAAAGGAACAGTTAAACCTAAGGAAAGATTAATTAAATCTTGTAACAAAGGATTTAAATTTATAAAAGGGTTTAGTTGCTTTGGAACAGAGGTTACTAATGTTAAAACAAATTTACTAACTAAAGATGACAGCCAGATTGTCGTTGCTAAGGGTATTACAACCAACAAACCTGCTATGAGATCATTTTTAAGATCCTGTTGGAGCCTAGATCCTAAATTCGAATCTTGATTTTGATTAGATTCAACCAAAATAACGTTTTTAACTATATTTAGCTTACTAATAATTTAACCGTTTTTACTGAGATAGGATATATTTTTTTTTAATATATTTATTTTAATTATTAGTTTATTCTCCAAAAATAACTATTAAAAGAAATGCTATAAATAATAAAGAAATGATTGATACCATTC
Organism: uncultured Prochlorococcus sp.; assembly: GCA_902573045.1. The sequence goes on along the minus strand of CACGIB010000007.1, from coordinate 3,364 downwards.
AAGACAAAAAAGAAATAACTAAAAAATTAAAAGAAAGAGCAATTTTTGAAGGTTTTACATTAGCCGGAATAGCTTCAATACCGGGCAGTTCACGCATGAAATTAAGAACTAATGCATTAGAAAGATGGCTATTAAAAAAACACCATGCTGAAATGAAATGGATGGAAGCAGAAAGAAGAAAAAATATAGGTTCACTTTTTAAAGATGCAAAAAGTGTTTTAAGCGTTGGATTTACTTACATAAATTCACAGAATAAGGAGGACAAGAATAATCTCTTTAAGGTAGCTAAATTTAGTCAAGGAGAAGATTATCATAAAGTTATTTACAAAAAATTAAAGAATATTGGTAAATGGATTAACCTAGAAATTCCTGATTGCAAATGGAAAATATGCGTTGATACCTCGCCGCTCCTTGAAAAAGCATGGGCTGAAGAGTCAGGAATAGGTTGGATAGGTAAAAATAGTAATTTAATAAGCAAAAAAAATGGTTCTTGGTTTACTTTAGGTTTTATGGTCCTTACAAAAGATTTAATACCAGATCAACCACATCAATCGCTTTGCGGAAAATGTGATATTTGTATTGAACATTGTCCGACAAAGGCAATAGTAGAACCCTTTGTTATAAAATCAGATCTATGCATTGCGTATCACACAATAGAAAGCAGAGATAAAACTATTCCAAAAAAAATAGAAGAAAATTTAAATGGATGGGTTGCAGGTTGCGATATTTGTCAAGATGTGTGTCCTTGGAATAAGTCAGTACCATTTAATAATGATATTGAAACTACTCCGAAAGAATGGATTAAAAATCTAAATATTGAGTCGTTAAATTGGGATGATAAAACTTGGAGAGAAAATCTTCAAGGAACCACGTTAAAGAGAATTAAACCATGGATGTGGAAAAGAAATATAAAAGCAAATCTAAAAAATAAAAAATAAAAATATGAAAAGGTTTTTAAAAAAAATTATATGCATCTCTTTGATCAGTTTTTACTTTCTTCAAATACAAAAAGTGCAAGGAATTGTTCCCTATTATTATTTTCCGACAATAAAAAATTTACAAAAGCAAAGTTTATACATTGGCAAAAATGCTTATCAGCTACTTTATTTTGGACAAATTGAAGATAGTCTTAATTTAGCGAAATTAGCTGTAAAGATAAACTCAAGAGATGAAAAACTATGGTTGATTTTAGCTGAAGCGCAATTAGCTAATAAACTATACAAAAACGCATTGAATTCATTAAATAAAGCAGAAAAGATCAATTCAAATATTAGTGAAATATACTATGCCAAAAGTAATATTTACTTAAAACTTGCACAACAAAAAAATGCAAAGAGTGCTTTAGAAAAAGGAATTAAGATAGAACCCAATAACCACAAAGCTATTTTTCAATTAGGCAATATCCTATTGATGGAAAAAGATTACTTAGGAGCTATCAACTTGTTTGATAAAGCTTTAAAAATTAAACCTGATTTCTGGCAAGCAATAAATAATCAAGGATTAGCTTATTTCGAAAAAAACAATATAAATCTATCAATCAAGCTTTTTGAAAAAGCAATCTCAATTCAAGATAATGCGGAACCATTACTCGGCCTCGCTTCATGTTTAAGGATTAGAGATATTAGATTGGCAATTGAACTAGCAAAAAAAGCTTTAACCAAAGATCCCAAATATGTAGATTACGATCATAGAAAAGAACAATTATGGGGAGAAAAATTGCAAACCTCTACAAAAATACTTCTACAAAATGAAGAGCTGAAACAAGATGTAATATTAGCAAAATCTAAAATAAATGAGTCTTCTTAATTCTTAATACTGGTAAATATTTGTTTACCTATTAGTCTTAATTTAGTTAAAAAATACATATTTAATTTTCAACTCTAATGGATAAGAACAAATTCACTTCTATCTCCCTCCAGGAAGAAATGCAACGTTCTTATCTAGAATATGCAATGAGTGTAATAGTTGGACGTGCTCTTCCAGATGCAAGAGATGGCCTGAAGCCTGTCCAAAGAAGAATATTATTTGCAATGTACGAGTTAGGTTTAACGCCTGACAGACCATTTAGAAAGTGCGCAAGAGTTGTTGGGGATGTACTTGGCAAATACCATCCTCACGGAGATCAAGCAGTATATGATGCACTAGTTAGGCTAGTGCAAAATTTTTCAACTAATTATCCAACTCTAGATGGTCATGGAAATTTTGGATCAGTAGATAATGATCCACCAGCAGCAATGAGATACACTGAAACAAGATTAGCGCCAATTGCACATAAAGCTTTTCTTGAAGAAATTGGATCAGAAACAGTTAATTTTTCAAATAATTTTGATGGTTCACAAAAGGAACCAGATATTCTCCCAGCACAACTTCCATTTTTATTATTGAACGGATCATCAGGAATTGCAGTTGGAATGGCAACAAATATTCCCCCGCACAACTTAGGAGAAATAGTAGATGGTTTAATTGCTTTAGTAAAAAATCAAGATATTAGTAATAAAAAACTTAGTAAAATCATAAGAGGACCTGATTTTCCTACAGGCGGAGAATTAATTCATAATGAAGCGATAGATGAACTTTACGAAACGGGAAAAGGATCAATAACAATTAGGGGGGTCATAAATACAGAAGAATTAAATTTAGGAAAAGGTAAACATAAAAAAAATGCATTAATTATTACTGAACTTCCTTATCAAATCAGTAAAGCAAGTTGGATTGAAAAATTAGCAGAACTAGTTAATACAAGCAAAATCAGTGGGATCTCTGATATTAGGGATGAAAGCGATAGAGATGGAATGAGAATCGTAATAGAGCTAAAAAAAGACTCTAATGCTGAACTTATAATTTCAAATTTATATAAAAAAACAACTCTCCAAACCAACTTTGGTGCAATATTTTTAGCTTTAATTCAAGGCAAACCTATCCAATTGAACTTAAAACAATATCTTAACTTTTTTCTTGAGTTTAGAGAAGAAACAATTAGAAAAAGAACTAATTATTTTCTAAAAAATACTCTTGAAAAACTTGAAATATTGGAGGGTTTATCTAAAGCAACAAAAGACATAAAAAAAATTATAGAGATTATTGAAGATTCGGAAAATACTGCAGAAGCCAAATCAAAATTAATTAATAATTTTTTCTTAAGTGAAAAACAAGCAAATTCAGTTTTGGATATGCCACTAAAAAAATTAACAAATCTAGAAAGAAATCAAATACACGATGATATAAAAAATTTGCAAGAAAAAAAGAATTATCTTCAAAAATTATTGAGCGATAGAAAATTGTTACTTAATTTGCTAATAGATGAATTCTTATTATTAAAGAAAAAATATAATGTGAAAAGAAAAACAAAACTTATTAAGAATAT